>CAOJVE010000029.1 GCA_948444865.1 uncultured Lachnospiraceae bacterium | reverse complement strand
TTTGCGAAACGCCCGTTTTGGCAATCAGAGTCTGGGAAAAATATTTTTGAGCTTCGTTCTCTCTATTTCGCTCAAACTCCAAAAACGCGCTAACAGGTTTCGCGGTTATTCGGGAATCGTCCATTTTTATTCCCGGAATGTGAGGCTGTCTTCGGTCATGGAATCGATGATGGCCAGGGATTCCAGGCGCACGCCCATGCGGCGGATGCGGTCGCCGCCCCCCTGAAAGCCTTTCTCAATGACCACGCCGGCTCCGGCCAGGGAAGCCCCGGCGGCGCGCACAATCGCAATCAGCCCTTCCAGAGCGCACCCGTTGGCCAGGAAATCGTCGATGATCAGCACATGGTCCCGGGCGGTGAGGAATTTTTTGGATAAAATAACGTCGTAAACCTTTTTGTGGGTGAAAGACTCCACCTTCGCCGTGTACATGTCCCCGTCCAGATTCAGGCTCTGGGCCTTTTTGGCGAAAATCATGGGCGTGTGGAAATACTGCGCGGTCAGCGCGGCGATGCCGATGCCGGAAGCCTCAATGGTGAGGATTTTGGTAATCGGGCAATCGCTGAATCTGCGCTTAAATTCTTTTCCCAGTTCATTGATGAAAGGAATATCCATCTGGTGGTTCAGAAAACTGTCCACCTTCAGAATGTTCCCAGGTTTTACAATGCCGTCTTTTCGGATGCGGTCTTTTAGAAGCTGCATGGCGTTTTCCCCTCTTTCGTATGAGCGTTTTGGATGATTCCCTATCCATGATACGACAATCCGGGAAATCTGACAATTCTTTTTTGGCAAAAGTTTTGCGGCCACGGCAAATGCGTGAATGAATTATTTATGAACATATGACAAGGGGACCCTGCCTGGCAGCTGTGCGTTGTAATAAATTTATATATTTTTCATTGCATGTGTTTGTCGTGTTTTGCGGTTCGCAGTCGTTGACAATTTATTTTATTGCAGGTATAATAAACTCATCGTTATTTTCTAAAAAAAATAACAGTACCTATGAGGAGGAAATGAAAGATGAAAAGAAAAAAAGCAATGGTTTTACTGGCAGCGGCTCTGGCGGCGTTTACGCTGGCCGGGTGCGGCGGGGAGAAGCAGGCGCAGGAGCAAGAGCCTACGGAAGCGGCTTCCCAGGAGACGGAGGCGGCGTCGGAAACAGACGATGCGGCGGAGCCGGTGACATTAAATGTGTTTGCGGCGGCTTCCATGACGGAGACGCTGGAGAAGATTCAGGAGATGTATAAGGAAAAAGAGCCAGCGGTTTCCCTGGCGTTTAGCTTCGACTCGTCGGGCACGTTAAAGACCCAGATTCAGGAGGGCGCCGACTGTGACCTGTTTATTTCCGCGGCGCAAAAGCAGATGGACCAGCTGGACATAGAGGCGGACCCTTCCGCCAACGAAGAGGGGCTGGATTTTGTAGAGGCGGACAGCCGGGTGGATTTGCTGGAGAATAAGGCGGTTTTGGCCGTTCCCGAGGGGAATCCGGCGGGGATTATGTCCTTCGAGGATTTGGGCACGGACAAGCTAAAGCTTCTGGCGCTGGGAAACGAGGACGTGCCAGTGGGGCAGTATTCTGTGGAAATCTTAAATACGCTGGGAATCCTGGACAAGCTGGAGGCGGACAATAAAATCACCTACGGCTCCAACGTAAAGGAAGTGACCACGCAGGTGTCGGAGGCCACGGCGGACGCGGGGATTATCTACGCCACAGACGCTTATTCCGCCGGACTGGATTCCGTGGCCGAGGCCGGAAGCGACCTGTGCAAGCCGGCCATTTATCCGGTGGCGGTGATGAAGGAGTCCGCGCATCCGGCCGAAGCCCAGGCGTTTCTGGATTATCTGCAGACGGACGCATGCATGGAAGTGTTTGAAGAAGTGGGTTTTAAACAGGTGAAATAAAGGCATGATGGACTGGTATCCTTTTTTTAACTCGCTGCGCATTGCGCTGATTTCCAGTGTGATTGTGTTCTTCGGCGGCATTCTGGCGGCCTATTACATTGCCCGGCTGCATCCGGTTCTGAAAGGAATTCTGGATGTGGCGCTGACGCTGCCGCTGGTGCTGCCGCCCACGGTGGTGGGGTATTTTCTGCTGATGCTTTTGGGGCCGAAAAGGCCCGTGGGCGCCTGGTTTCTGGAAAATTTTCATATGCGGCTTGTGATGACCTGGTATTCCGGCATTTTTGCCGCCGCCGTGGTAGCGTTTCCGCTGATGTACCGGACGGCGCGGGGGGCCTTTGAGAGTTTTGACGAGACGCTGGCTTTTTCCGGGCAGACCCTGGGCCTGTCCAACGCGTATATTTTCTGGCGCATCCGGATGCCGGCCTGCCGCCAGGGGATTTTGGCCGGCGGGGTGCTGGCCTTCGCCCGCGCCCTGGGCGAGTACGGCGCCACCAGCATGATCGCCGGCTACACGCCGGGCAGGACGGCCACCATCTCCACGACGGTGTACCAGCTCTGGCGCACAGACAACGACGCGCTGGCGTTTCGGTGGGTGGCGGTGAACGTGGCCATTTCCGCGGCGGTCCTGATTGCGGTGAATCTGCTGGAAAAGCGGGAGCGGGCCAGTCGGCGGTCCGCCGGGAGGGGATGAGATGTCTTTATATGTGGATATAAAAAAAGATCTGGGCGGCTTCGTGCTGGAGACAAAATTTCAGGCCAAGGAAGGCGTGACCGGCATTCTGGGCGCGTCCGGCTGCGGCAAAAGCGTGACGCTGCGCTGCATAGCCGGAATCTTAAAGCCCAACGAGGGCCGGATTGAGCTGGACGGGACGGTTTTCTTTGACTCCCGAAAGAAAATCAACTTAAAGCCCCAAAAGCGGCGGGTGGGCTTTTTGTTTCAGAATTACGCGCTGTTTCCAAATATGACGGTGCGGCAAAATCTGCTGGCGGCTTTAAAGCCTTATGAAAAGGATAAGAAAAAGGCGGCGCAGGCCATAGAGGCCATGGCGGCAAAATTTTGTCTGGAAGGGCTGGAAAAACATAAGCCCCAGCAGCTTTCCGGCGGGCAGCAGCAGCGGGTGGCGCTGGCCCGGATTTTTCTGTCCAAACCGCGGATTCTTCTTTTGGACGAGCCTTTTTCGGCGCTGGATGATTTTCTGAAGTGGAAGCTGGAGCTGGAGCTGGCCAGTCTTTTAGAGGAATTTTCCGGAAGCGCGCTGTTCGTCTCTCACAGCCGGGAGGAGATTTACCGGGTCTGTGACCGGGTGTGCGTGATGGACCAGGGAAAATCCAGCCCGGTGATTCCGGTAAAGGAGCTCTTTGAGGCGCCCAGGTCCCGCGCTGCGGCGGTGCTGTCCGGCTGCAAAAATTTTTCCGGCGCCCGTCTGGCCGGGGAGGGGCGGATTTACGCTGAGGATTGGGGCGTGACGCTTCGATACGCCGGGGAAATCCCGGAAGGGTTCAACTGTATCGGCGTGCGCAGCCATTACATTCATCCGGTGGCGAAAGAGGAGGCCGCCGGCAGGGAGAATGCTTTCTGCTGTGGGATTTTGCGGGTGGTGGAAGACGTTTTTTCCACGGTGGCGATTCTGCGGCCTAAGGGGGCGGCTCCGGCGGCGGGCGACGGCCGCATCCGCGTGGAGATGCCCAAGGAGTCCTGGCAGGAATTCTGCCGCCGGGAAAATGTGACGGATGAGCTGTGGATTCAGATGGACGGGAAGGACATTATGGCGCTGTATGGAGGGGAGTGACGGACCTCGTCAGCCATTTCTGCAGAGGCTTTTGGGTCCGCTTCCGGAAAAATTTCACCGCAAGGCCGGTGCACAGGGCGGCGATTACGGTGCCCTCCCGGGCGCCCACGATGGCGCCGTGCATAAACAGCAGGGACAAAACCAGGGCCAGCAGCACGCAGCTGACGTCAAAACCGATTTTCACATTGCCGAAATCCATGCGCAGAGTCTGGGAGAGGGCTTTTACGAAGGCTTCCCCGGAGTTCATGATCACATCGGCGATCACGGACAGGGAAATCCCGAATCCCAGGACGATTGTGCCCAGGACGGCCAGGCCAATCTGGGCGGCGTAATTGGGCACGGGGATTTTCGCCGTCAGCGCCATGCCCAGATCCGTAAACCAGCCGAATAGAAACGACAGGGGAATCTGCAGCAGCTGAATCCACTGGAAGTTTTTCCGAAGCAGGACGATCTGCCCGGCAATCAGCGCACAGTTCCACAGGATCAGCCAGCTGCCCAGGGTCAGCGCGGTGAATCGGATGCTGAGCACGTTGGCCACGGAGGAGATGGGCGACACGCCTAGGCTGCCTCTCTTCGTAATGGCCACGCCCAGAGCCGCCACAAACAGGCTGAAAACAAACAGGGCGTACCGCCGGAAGATTTCTTTTTTTGTTCTTTTTTCTGTGAGATTGTTCATTTTATGTCATTTCCTTTACCAGCCATTTCCCCCAGGGGGACAAATCGGCGTTTTTCCAGCCGGAGGTCTTTTTGCAGGCGGGCTTTAAAAGCGCAGAGCTTTCCTGTTTGTTGGAAAGGTTCCAGCCTATGTAGCTGATTTTATGTTTTTTCAGAAACTGCATCCATTTTTTCCCTTCCCGCTTGTTAAGCGCGCCGTTTCCAGAAGCGTCGGAAATGCCGAACTCCGACACGAACAGGGGCAGCTTTTTATTAAGCGCGGCCTTGGCTTTCTGGCGCAGGCCTTCCCCATGGGTTCCCGCGTAGAAATGCAGGGAATACATCAGGTTTTTGTAGCCTTTGAGGGGGCTTTGGGCCACCGCGTCCACGTCCTGGGACCAGTTGGGCGTGCCGATGAGGATGATTCCGTTTTTGTCCTGGGCGCGGATTGCTTTGACGACTTTTTTGGCGTAGGCTTTGATGTCGCTCCAGGAAGTTCCCCCGTTAGGCTCGTTGCAGATTTCGTAGAGCACGTTGGTGTGGTTTTTATATTTGGCGGCCATTTTTCGGAAAAAACGGACAGCCTGTTTTTCGTATGTGCGTGGATTGCCGTCGCTTAACACGTGCCAGTCGATGATGACGTAAAGACCGGCTTGTGTGGCGTATTGGACGCCCTTGTGGATGCGCTGCTCCAGGGCCTTTTGGTTGGCCGCGTCCCCGGTGCAGTAGCCGTTGTATTCGCCGGTGTACATTGCCAGGCGCACGGCGTTTACGCCCCAGTTCTTTTTCATGTGGCCAAAAGATTTGGCGTTGACATATTCCGGGAACCAGGAGAGGCCGTGGGAGCTGACGCCTTTTAGCTGAACGGCCTTTCCTTTCGCGTTTACCAGCTGGGCGCCTTTCACTTTCAGGGCCGGCAGCTTGGCCGCATGGACGGGCGGGGCGCAAAAAAGAATGCCCAGCGCGGCCGTCAGCAGCAGGAAATAAAATTTGAATTTTTTCATAAAATATCCGCCTTTCTTTTTTCTATAAGTATAGTGGGTTTCAGGAAGCCTGTCAAAATTTTTTGATTTTCCTCTTGACTCTCACGCTGCGTCAGGGTTTAGGATGGTCTTACACGGGAGGTGACAGAGTATGATGACGGTATGCGAAGTCAGCGCGTTAGCGGGCGTGAGCGTGCGCGCGCTGCACCATTACCACCAGATCGGGCTTTTGTCCCCGGCGAAAATTTCCGAGGCCGGGTATCGGCTCTACGACGACGCGGCGCTGGAGCGTCTGCAGCATATTTTGCTGTTTCGGGAGCTGGGGTTTTCGCTTAAGGAGATTCGGGAGATTCTGGACAGTTCCGATTTTGACCGAAACCGGGCGCTGGATCAGCAGATTGCGCTGCTTCAGATGAAAAAAGAGCATCTGGAAAATCTGATTGCCCTGGCCCGTGGAATAAAAATGACAGGGGTGAAAAATTTGGATTTTACAGCGTTTGACACGAAAAAGATCGATGAGTATGCCCGGCAGGCCAAGGAGTCCTGGGGGCATACGCCAGAGTTTCGCCAGTTTGAGGAGAAAGCGAAAGGGCGGACGAAGGAGCGGGAAAGGAGCGTCAGTGTGGAGCTCATGGGGATTTTGGCAAAATTCGGCGGGATGCAGCAGTTGGACCCGGCGGGAAGCGCGGCGCAGGAGCAGGTGAAAAGGCTGCAGGATTTCATTACGAAGCATTTTTATGACTGTTCCGATGAGATTTTATTTTCGCTGGGGCAAATGTACGCCGGGGGCGGGAGCATGACGGAAAACATCGACCGCGCCGGAGGGGCGGGCACGGCGGCTTTTGCCTTCCGGGCCATCGAGGCCCACTGCCGCCGGTAAAAAGCCCGGAAACGGACGCATATGGAAATGGCCCATTATCCGCCGATTTGGGCCATTTCCTTTTTTTCGGTGATTTTTTCCCGGTTCTGGGTAAAGCAGTGCCCCGCCGGTTTCTGGGCGATGGCCGCTAAGAGAAGCCGCTGGACATCCGCGGGGGAGCCGCCCCGGACGGCTTCTTTTAGCGAAATGTGGTCTTCGTAGCAAAGGCAGGGCTTTAGCTGCCCGGTGGCGGTTAAGCGAATCCGGTTGCAGGCATGGCAGAATTTCCCGTGGATGGCGCTGATAAACCCGACGTCCCCGCGAAAGCCCGGGATGTGAAAATAAGCGGCGGGGCCGTTTCCAAGGATTTTTTGCACTTTTTCCAGAGGGCCGTATTGCTCCTGGATTTTTTCCAGAATGTCTTCGTTGGAGATGGACGCAAACTGCCGGCCGTGGCCAATGGGCATCATTTCTATGAAGCGCACGCTTATGTCCCGGTCTTTGGCCAGCTGGATCAGCGTCTGCCAGTCGCCGTCGTTTACGCCCTGCTGCAGCACGGCGTTGATTTTCAGGGGAATCTTGTATTTTTCCATTTCGGCGATGCCCGCCAGCGCGTCCGCAAGGGCGTCCCGTCCGGTGATTTTCGCGTATTTTTCCCGGTCGAGGGTGTCCAGGCTTACGTTGACGGCGTTTAAACCCTCCTGGGAAAGCCGCTTCGCGCAGGGCGTCAGCAGCGTTCCGTTGGTGGTGAGCGTGACCTGCTCAATGTCCGGGATGGATTTGATCATGTGGATCAGGTCTAGACAGCCTTTTCGCACCAGGGGCTCGCCGCCGGTGATTTTGATTTTGCGGATGCCGATGGCCGCTGCCTGCCGGCAGATCTCGGCGATTTCCTCCAGCGTTAAGATTTCCTTTGGGGGAAGCCACTGTATGTCTTCCGGTATGCAGTAGCGGCATCTTAAATTGCATCGGTCTATGATGGAAACGCGCATGTAGTCGATGGTCCTTCCGTATGGGTCTGTCCGGTTTGTCATTTGTCTTTCCCCGTTTCTATTGGATTTTGGCCGGCGGGCCGAACAAAGTCGCCGCTTTTTCCGCCGCTTTTTTTGCAGAGATGGATGCTGTCCATCTCCATGGTTTTGTCGACGGCCTTGCACATGTCGTAAATGGTCAGAAGCGCCACCTGCACGCCGGTTAAAGCTTCCATCTCCACGCCGGTTTTCCCGGTGGTTTTCACCGTGCAGACAGCCCAGACGGCGCAGGCGGCGTCGTCCAGCTTAAACTGGATCTCTACTTTCGTCAGGTTCAGGATGTGGCACAGAGGGATCAGATCCGACGTCCGCTTGGCGCCCATAATGCCCGCCACTCTGGCTACGCCCAGCACGTCGCCTTTTCCCATGGTCTGGCCCTGCACTTTCTGAAAGCATTCCCGGCTCATGACAATGCGGCCTTCGGCGACGGCTTCCCGGGCCGTTTCTTTTTTCTCGCTAACATCCACCATGACGGCTTCGCCGCGCTGGTTAAAATGGGTAAATTCAGCCATTGTTTTCTCCTTTGTCGGACGGGGCAGTCCCCGTAAACAGTTTCATGCGGTCTTTCCGGGCGGCGCAGATGAGCGTCAGATTGTATTTTTTCGCCAGGGCCACGGCTTCCCGGGAGGGGGACGCTTTGCTGGCCAGGACGGGAACGCCGGCGCGGATGGCTTTAAGGGCCATGTCGGTGGGGATGCGGCCGCTGGAATAGAGGGCGCACGCGCCCAGATCGATGTTGTGGCGCAGGGCATATCCCACGGCTTTGTCCAGCGCGTTGTGCCGCCCGATGTCCTCGCAGGAAAAGAGAAGCTCGGCGCCCTGCGCCAGAAAGCAGCTGTGGGTGGCGAAGGTTTCCCGGTGCAGAGGCATGCCCGCCGCGAAACGGTCCGCCAGGGAAAAGATATGGTCTGTTTCCCAGGAAATCGGCCTGACCGGCGAAATTTCCCGGGGCCCTTCGTTTTTTTCTTTTAAAAGGACATCGGCCCTTCGGCCCTGTTCGCAGACGGTAAGCCGCGCCACGTCCGCCTGGGAGCGGATATAGCCTTCCGTCCGCAGAAAGCCAAACGCCAGCTCGGTCAGAAACTGGGGGATGCAGACCAGATTGGCCGCCGTCTGCCCGTCGATGCGGATTTCCATGCAATGCTCCCCCAAAACCGGCTCCCGCTCGTTTTGCCGCTGGCCGTCCCGGCCGATGCGCTGGTAGGGCGTCGGTGTGAGGAGCGGTATATTTTCAGAGTGTTCTTCCGTGTGCATTCGTTTTCTCCATTTTCTTTAATTTCGTTCTTAATTCTTTTATAAAATCCAGTTCCGTCACTTAGAAAAGCCTTCTTTCGTTTTTGACTTTATCCTTATTATAACGTGTCCAAGGGAAAGTGTAAAGTTTATTCAAACACGACTGGGTATCCGGGCCGCTGGCTTGGGATGCCGGAAGTCCAAACGCGCATTTTTACGACAGGATCGTGTTAAATTTTATTCAGGTTTTGGGAATAACCGCGGAAACTTGACAGAACCATGGCGAAAAGAGTAAAATATAAAGAAAACAGTAAGAGGAAGAAAAGGAACCGCATGAAGAGAAAAATGAAACAGAAAGTCCTCTGCCTGCTGGCGATTTTATCGCTGCTGACGCTTCTGCTCCCGGCCGAAGAAGCGCAGGCGGCGGCGCGCACGGGCGTTTACAAAAAGCATTTTGTGGGCAGTGGCGCGGAGTCTTACCGCACGGTGATAATCAAGAAAATCACGAAGAAACAGGTTGTGTTCCAGATCCTGTACGATCGCAGCAATCCCTATAAGCTTGCGGGCACCCAGAAAATCGTGGGCAAGAGGAAAGGCAATACCGTGACTTTCCAGTATAAGGATACGGGATGGGGCGAAAAGGGAAAGGGAACCATGAAGCTGTCGAGGAATTATGTGAAAATCAAGACGAAGACCACAGGCAAAATTGGAGCCTATCCGTCAGGCGCCTGGATTGGAACCGACGGCAAATGGTTTAAGCTGAAACGAGTCAGCGCCAGCAAGAAGTTTATTTTCTATTAAAATCAGAGCGTGAATCCATTTCATGGATTTGCGCTTTTGTCTGGGGAGGGTCAGAATATGTCGGAAAAAAAAGGGTATTCTATGATTGTCCTGGCGGGCGGGCGCAGCAGCCGAATGGGGCGGGATAAATCGGATTTGATTTATCGGGAGCAAACTTTTCTGGATATTCAGATTGAGAAAGGGAGAAAACTGGGCATAGAGGACATTCTTGTGTCCGGCTACAAAGGAGACGGCTGCGCCGGGCGGCTGGTGATGGACCGGTTTGCCGAAAGGGGGCCGCTGGGCGGTCTGGAGGCCTGTCTGCGGCAGGCGGTCCACGGACGGTGCCTGGTTGTAAGCGTGGATACGCCGCTTTTGTCCGTTTCGGAGCTGCAGGGGCTTTTGGAGGCGGATCGGGAGACGGCTGCGCCGGCCACGCTGCTTTGTCATGGCGACAGGCTGGAGCCTTTGATGGGCGTTTACAGCGTAGATCTTGCGGATGCCATGGCGGCTGCGCTTGCGGCGGGGAATGGCTCGGTTCTCGCGCTATTGAGAAAAGAGGGATACGGCGTTTATCGAAGCGCGGGAGACGAAGCACAGTTTCAGAATATCAATGAAAGGGCTCAATATGAAAAGTTACTGCGGCGGGATGGGATTACCCATTAAAAAAACAAATAATATTTATTGACAATGCCAATAAAACAAGTTAGAGTTAAATTGGCATTTTGTTCATAGCAAGGGGGAGAACATGGATTTTAAACAACTTCGGTCTTACGCCGCAGTGGTGAAATACAAAAGCTTTACCGTGGCGGCTGAAAAGCTGGGGATTTCTCAGCCAACCATCAGCACCCATATCCGGCTTCTGGAAGAAGAGCTGGATTCCCAGCTGGTGACCCGGACGGCGAAAAATTTCGAGATTACGCCCCGGGGATGGGAGTTTTATGAGTGCGCCCAGAATATTTTAAGGCTGCGGGACGATATGGTGGCCCGCTGGAACGGCAACGAGCCCAAGGTCATCCGTCTGGGAGTGTCCACCATTCCCTCCGCCTATATTTTGCCGGAGGCGCTGCCGGGCTTTGAGAAGGAGCACAACGACGTGTGCTTCGAGATCAGCCAGGGGGACAGCCGGGACATCATCGACGCGGTGCAAAAGGGCGGCTACGACATCGGCCTGGTGGGCATGAAGACCCAGGACGAATCCCTGGAGTTTCGGCAGTTTTACCAGGATCGCATGGCGCTGATTACGCCGGCGGCCCAGCCGTATCTGTCCATGCAGGGCCAGGAGCCGGCGCCTTTGAAGGAATTGCTGAAAAAGCCAGTGATTTTGCGGGAGCAGGGCAGCGGAAGCGGGGAGAGCGCCCGGCTGTTTCTGGAGAAAATGGAGATTTCCCAGGACCAGCTTACGGTGACGGCCCGGATGAACGACCAGGAATCCATCAAGAACCTGGTGGCCGGCGGCCTGGGCATTTCCATCATATCGGAGAAAGCCATAGAGAGCGAGCTGGACGCGGGACGGCTGCTGAAGTTTGAGCTGCCAAAGGAGCTGGCGGGCCGTCAGTTTTATATTATTTACCAAAAAGGGTGCATTCTGAAAAGCTATGTAGAAGATTTTGTGAATTACCTGTCGAGATATTACCAATAAGTCGGCAGTCGGGGAGAAATGCCATGGAGAAGAAGTATTGTGTAGGGATTGATATTGGGTCCACTGCGTCGAAGGCAGTCGTCCTGTCCGGCGGGGAAGCGGTGGATTCTTTTGCGCTGCCCACCGGGTGGAACGCAAAGGAGACGGCCCAGGCCATCTATGAGAAGCTGGGGGAAAAGGGGGTAGCCGATTCCATGCGCTGCGTGGCCACCGGATACGGAAGGGTCTGCGTGGATTATGCGGACAAGATCGTGACGGAAATCACTTGCCACGGCAAGGGGGCCTGGAGTTTATTTGAGAAAGATGTGACGGTCATCGACGTGGGCGGGCAGGACACGAAGGTGATCAAGGTGGCGGGAGGAAAAGTGCTGGATTTCCTGATGAATGACAAGTGCGCCGCCGGCACCGGGAAATTCCTGGAGGTGATGGCCACCCGCCTGGGAGCTTCCTTAAAGGAGCTTTACGAGCTGGGGGAAAAGGGCGAGCCTTTGTCCATCAGCGCCATGTGCACGGTCTTTGCGGAATCGGAAGTGATCAGCCACATTGGCATGGGAAAACGGCGGGAGGACATCGCCGCCGGCGTGATTGACTCGGTGGCCTCCCGGGTGGCGGGCCTTGCTTCCCGTTTTGGCATAAGCGGCGCCCCAGCGCTCACCGGAGGGCTCTGCGGCAGCCCGTATTTCATCCGTGTGCTTTCCGAGAAATTGGGACAATCGGTGCAGACCCACGAATTTGCCCGGTACGCCGGCGCGCTGGGCGCGGCTTTGACGGCGGAGGGCCTGCAATGATTTACCTGGATTCCTCCGCAACGTCCTTCTTAAAACCGCCGCAGGTGGAGGAGGCGGTGTGCAAAGCGTTTCATACCATCGGAAACGCCGGGCGGGGCGCCCACGCGCCCACTTTAAGCGCTTCCCGTTTAAGCTACGATACCCGGGAAAAGCTGGCGGATTTATTTTGCATCGCGGACCCGTCCAGAATCTCCTTTACCTGCAACGCCACGGAAGCGCTGAATATTGCCATCGGCGCGTTTATCCAGCCGGGGGACCATGCGGTGACGACTGTCTGTGAGCACAATTCCGTGTTAAGGCCCCTTTACCGGAAAGAAGACGAGGGGGTCCAGCTGACCATTTTGCCCACGGACGGGAAGGGACGGATTTCCTACGAGAAGCTTTCTAAGTCCTGCAAGAAAAACACCCGGGCCGTGGTCATTACCCACGCCTCCAACCTGACCGGAAATGTGACGGATCTGGCGAAAGTCTCGGCGTTTACGAAAAAACATAAATTGCTTTTAATTGTGGACGCGTCCCAGACGGCGGGCGCCCTGCCCATTGACGTGGAAGAGATGGGCATAGACGTTTTGTGTTTTACCGGCCATAAGGGGCTTTTGGGCCCCCAGGGCACGGGAGGCATTTATATACGAAAGGGCCTTGCGGCAAGGCCCTTTAAAGTGGGCGGCAGCGGCATGCACAGTTTTGACAAAAAGCATCCGGCGGAGATGCCGGCGGCGCTGGAGGCGGGCACGGTGAACGGCCACGGGCTCGCGGGCTTGAACGCGGCGCTGGATTTCCTTAAGGAGACCGGAATCGAAGCCATCCATGAAAAAGAAGACGCGCTGGCCAGGCGTTTTGCCCAGGGCGTGGCGCAGGTTCCCACCGTGGCGCTTTACGGAGATCTGGAAGCGAAGCTGCGGGCGCCGATCGTGTCCTTGAACGTCAACGGCATGGACTCCGCCGTGGTCAGCGACATTTTGTGGGAAGATTATAAGATCTGCGTCCGCTCCGGCGCCCACTGCGCGCCGCTGATGCACCAGGCGCTGGGCACCGTGGAGCAGGGGGCCGTGCGTTTTAGTTTCTCTTACTTCAACACAGAAGAGGAAGTGGACGCGGCTATCCAGGCAGTCCGGGAAATCGCCCAGGACAATATGTGGCCGGCGCGTTTTTAGAAGCCGGCGGAAAGGCGGTTTATGAGAGAAAAAAAGAAATGCATGGTCATATCGTTTCATTCCACGACGGAGGCCATGTCTTTTGAAAAACAGTGCATGGGCAGCGGGATTCCTGGCCGGCTGATTCCCATTCCAAGGGAAATCACAGCCGGCTGCGGCCTGGCCTGGCGCATACCGGCGGAAGAATTCCCCGTCTGTAAGAAGGCCATCCAGGAGCGGCAGATGGAATATCAGGATATAGTGGAATTAATGTTATAGACGCACAATCGCGAGATTATTTTCAAATGGCGCGAGTTGGGAAAAAGAAACAAAGCCCAAACGTTGGCTATTGAAAAGGGCGTTTCGCAAACATTTAGATGGAAGGAGAACAACCATGGAACTAAGGAAAAATTTACCGGAGATTTTTGAGGATTTTGCGGAAGGCAGACGCAATTCGTTTTTAAACGTGAAAAAGATTAAAGAGCAGGATAAGCCGGTCATCGGCATTTTCTGTACATACTTCCCCCAGGAGCTGGCGGTGGCCATGAACGCGGCGGTGGTTTCTTTGTGCGCCACATCCGACGAGACGATCCCGGCGGCCGAGGCGGACCTGCCCAAGAACCTGTGCCCGCTGATCAAATCTAGCTACGGATTCGGGAAAACCGACAAATGTCCGTTTTTCTATTTCTCCGACCTGGTGGTGGGCGAGACGACCTGCGACGGGAAAAAGAAAATGTACGAATACATGGCGGATTTCAAACCGGTGCACATCATGGAGCTGCCTAACTGCCCCACGGAAAATGGCGTGGAGATGTACAAAAAGGAAATCATCCGCATGAAGGAAAAACTGGAAGAGGTCTTTGGCGTGACCATCACTGAGGAGGACATCCGCCGGGGCATCCGCGTAAAAAACGCAGAGCGGATTGCGCTTAAGAACCTGTATTCCATCATGAAAGCGGACCCGGCGCCCATCTCCGGCACGGATCTGATGAACACGCTGGTGGCCACCACCTTCAACTTCGAGCGGGAAAAAATCCCGGCGCAGATGGAAGCGCTGATCGAGAAAATCAAAGCGGAGGCCAATCCAACCGAGAAGAAGCCCAGAATCCTGATCACAGGCTGTCCGATGGGCGGCGCGACCATGAAAGTGGTGGAAGCGGTGGAAGAAAGCGGGGCCGTTGTGGTGGGCTTCGAGAACTGCTCCGGCGCCAAATCCGTGGAAGAAAACGTGGACGAGTCCAACCCGGACGTATACGACGCGCTTGCCAGGAAGTATGTGAACATCGGCTGCTCCTGCATGACTCCGAACGACAATAGGATTAAATTATTAAATAGCATGATTGACGAATACAATGTGGACGGCGTTGTGGACATGGAGCTGCAGGCGTGCCACACCTACGCAGTGGAGACGCTGCGGATCAAACGCTTCGTAAACGACGAGAAGAAGATTCCGTACATGAACCTGGAAACCGACTATTCCCAGGCGGATGTGGGCCAGTTAAAGACGAGAATCGCCGCATTCATCGAGATGCTTTAAACCGCACTTGAAAAAGGGGGGAAATCACAATGATACAGGTAAACGCAATGGGCGACGCATGCCCTATTCCGGTAGTCAAGACAAAAAACGCCATCCGCGATCTGGCTGGCGCCGGCGTCGTGGAAACGCTGGTGGACAATGAAATCGCCGTCCAAAACCTGACCAAAATGGCCAACCAGAAAGGATACGGCGTGAAATCCGAAAAGCTGGGCGAAAACCAGTACAAAGTGACCATGACCATAGGCGAAGGCGCTCCGGCGCCCCAAGAGGACGAGGCGGAAGTCTGCCTTGTAGAGCCCGGTCAGAAGAAGAAAATCGTGGCAGTCATCGCCTCTTCCAAAATGGGGGAAGGCGACGAGGAGCTGGGCAAGACGCTGATGAAGGGATTCATCTACGCGCTGGGCCAGCAGGAGATCCTGCCGGAGACCATTTTATTCTACAACGGCGGAGCCGCTTTAAGCTGCGAAGGTTCCCCGGCGCTGGAAGACTTAAAAAGCCTGGAAGCCCAGGGCGTGGAGATCCTCACCTGCGGCACCTGCCTGGATTTCTATAATCTGAAAGAAAAGCTGCGGGTGGGCGACGTGACGAATATGTATGTAATCGTGGAGAAAATGATGGAAGCCCATCAGATCGTGAAACCGTAAAATAGTAAAGAACCCCTTTTGTTAGACGAAAAAGTCTAAGAAAGGGGGTTTTTTTATGCAAAGCGCGCTCTGTTAGGAGAGAGAAAAAATACTGTCCAAAAGTAGGAATGCTTGAAAAAAGGCCCTTTATTTCGTATAATAAAAAGAGTAATAGTTGCGCAAAAGGCGGTAATGATGCGCGACGTGTGACAAAGCGCGTTTGCAGAGGTTAAGAAAAGGAGAGGCTATGAAAAAGATCAAGGGTATATGCGCGATTTTGTTGGCGCTGCTCATAGGGATGCAGCCCATGCTTATTTCCGCGGCGAATGAGGAAATCATGCCGGCGGAAAATGAATTTGCGGCGCAGACAAAAAACGCTTCGGCAGAGGAAGCGCCGATCGAGGAGGAAACGATCAAAGAGGAACCAGTCGAAGAAGAACCGGTCAGAGAAGAGCTTACAAGAGAAGAATTCTCAGAGGAAGCCGCCGCAACAGAGGTTATCTCGGAGGGCGGCCAGGAAGCGGGCGGGGGAAGCGTCAGCCAGGAGATCGTAAGGCTTTCCGAAGCTGAGGATGAGGAACCCCGCGCCGGCGGCACGGCCGTGTCGAATGTGTCGTACAGCCCGGTCACGGGCAATGCCAGCGTGACCAGCCTGCCCGCGGAGGTATTTGACTGCGTCAAAGGCGATGTAGTGTGGTTCAATCTGCATGTGACAAATGACGTGGAAATCACGAGAGCGACGCTGACCATCTACAAAAATGGCAGCTATTATGACTCCTATACGCGCGTTCCGGAGCTGTCCTATTTCCGGTATGTGGGATATTCATGCCAGTTATCCGATTATGGGAAATATACATACAGATGGGTCGTGTCCTCCAGAGGAAATAACGACGCGGAGCTTCCCGGCTACGTCAATGTGCCAGAAGTGACGCTTTCCGCGTCTGATTTCACCTTGGATTTATTCGGAACGAAGAGCAGGACTTTTAACTGCTCGGTCAATTATATGGACGCTGTCAGAGAGCTGGCCTGGGACAAAAACAGCGGCTGCGTATCGTGCTCATGGGGCGGATGGAGCGGAAATGCGGTCCCCTTAACCATAACGGCGAATTCCGTGGGAACGACGCCCATAACGGTCTATTTGAAGCGAACCTCGGACGGCAAAGTTTTTGACAAAAAAACCATTTACGTTACGGTAAGGGATTCCACGCCCAAGTACACGGTGTATTTCAACGCCAATGGAGGGAGCGTGTCGCCAACCAGCAAGACGGTGACCTACGGCGGCGCGTATGGAGATCTGCCTACGCCGACGCGATCGGGCTATAGCTTTGCCGGCTGGTACACTTCTGCGGAAGGGGGAACGAAGATTGCCAGCGACAGTTCCATTTGGACATCGGCCAGCCATACGCTGTACGCCCACTGGACGGGCCGGACGTATACGGTGTATTTTGACGCCAACGGCGGAAGCGTGTCGCCAACCAGCAAGACAGTGACTTACGGCGGCGCGTATGGAGCGCTGCCCACGCCGACGCGGTCCAATTATAATTTTGCCGGCTGGTATACGTCCAGAACCGGGGGAACAAAGGTGACGAGCGACAGCCGGGCGGAGATCACGGCCAGCCAGACCCTGTACGCCCGCTGGACGGGCCGGACGCATACGGTGTTTTTTGACGCCAACGGCGGGGAAGTGGCGCCGGCCAGCAAGGAAGCGGTTTACGGGAATGAATACGGGCCGCTGCCCACGCCATACTGGACCGGGTATGATTTTGCCGGCTGGTATACGTCCAGAACCGGAGGGACGAAGGTGACGGAGGCCAGCATGGTGCAGAACGCGTCCAGCCATACGTTATACGCCCACTGGACGGGCCGGACGTATACGGTGTATTTCAACCCCTGTGACGGAAGCGTGTCGCCAACCAGCAAAACAGTGACCTACGGCGGCGCATATGGAACGCTGCCTGTGCCGACGCGCGCCGGGTATTATTTTGACGGCTGGCATACCTCTTATGAGGGCGGAATGAAGATTACCGGCAGCAGTCTGATTTGGACCACGGCCAGCCACACGCTGTACGCCCATTGGACGAAGGAGGCGCAGACCTATACAGTGCGTTTCGACGCCAATGGAGGAAGCGTGTCGCCGATGGCCAAGACCGTGACCAATGGCGAGAAATACGGCGACCTGCCTGTGCCGACGCGCGCCGATTACGAGTTTGCCGGCTGGCATACATCGAAAACCGGCGGCGCAAAGGTAACGAGCGCCAGCACAGTGGAGCTTGCGGCGGACCAGACCCTTTACGCCCACTGGACAAAGGAAGCGCGGACCTACACGGTGCGTTTCGACGCCAACGGGGGAAGCGTGTCGCCGATGGCCAAGACCGTGACCAATGGCGAGAAATACGGCGACCTGCCCACACCGGAATGGGAAGGCCATGAGTTTGCCGGCTGGCATACCTCAAAAACAGGCGGCACAGAGATCACAAGCGACGATGTGGCGGAGCTTACGTCGGATCAGACCTTGTACGCCCACTGGACAGATCTTTCCCAGCGGGGTTATCTGATATACTTCGACGCCAACGGCGGGGAAGTGGCGATCTTAAGCAAAACAGTGGTTTATGACAGCATATACGGCGATCTGCCGACGCCGGAATGGGAAGGCCATGAGTTTGCCGGCTGGCATACGGCCAGAAGCGGCGGGACGAAGATCACAAACGTCAGCCGGGTGCAGATGACCGCGAGCCATACGCTGTACGCCCACTGGGGGGAGGATTCCCGGAAAAAATACACGGTGACCTTCAACGCCAACGGGGGGCGCGTGTCGCCAACCAGCAAAACGGCGGTTTACGGCGAGCCATACGGCGCGCTGCCGACTCCGACCCGGACGGAATATGCTTTTGACGGCTGGTATACGGCCAGGAGCGAAGGGACGCGGATTACAAGCGAAAGCCTGGTGGAGCTGACGAAAGACCAGACCCTGTACGCCCACTGGACGTGGAAAATCGTGCCGCCGACGGTCACAACGAAAAAAGCGGCGGATATCAAGAAAAATGCAGTCACGCTGGCAGGCTCCGTGGACGATGACGGCGGCGACGGCAAATTGACCCGTCAGTTTGTCTACTGGAACAAATATGAGCCACTGTCCAGATACACAGTAAATGCGGGGGCGGACTTTAAAGCGGCCCTCAAAAACCTGGCCCCTTCGTCCACTTATTTCTACTATGCAAAAGCGTTAAATAAAGCAGGCGAGGGACTCGGAAACGTGCTGTCTTTGACCACAACGGCAGAAGAGACGCCGGTTTCCATCACTGTGTCGCCGACCTATCTGTCCATGGAAAAAGGAGATACGCACCAGCTGATGGCCACGGTTTTGCCGGCCACAGCAGCCAATCGAAAGGTTCTCTGGTCCAGCTCCGATGCCGGCGTTGTGAAAGTGGACGGAAGCGGAAAGCTGGAGGCAAAAAAAGCTGGCAGGGCGGTGATTACCGCCACGGCACAGGCCAACAGCCGTCTTACCGCTGCCTGCACGGTGGAGGTTTCCAAGGAGCCGCTGCCGGATATCAAAGGGGCGTTTGATTTTTCCGAATGGAACATGGCGTCCAACGCGGCGAGAGGCGTCCCGGACGGATTTGATTTTGCCGAGGGCGGCAACTATCAGATGAGCACGGCCTACCTGGCCCGCTGGGACGGGGCTGTGCTGGAGGAAAAAGACCCTTACCCCGCTTACCCCAACGGCGTTTACCGTGAGGTGGACGCGGACTATCATGTGCAGGAAATCCTTTGGCTGCCAGAGCGCGAAAGCTGGTCGGACAACAGTGAGATCAAAGCGGCGATTATGAATTACGGCGCGGCATATGAAAGCTTTCTGGTAAATAACAGCTGCTTTGACCGGGCCAAAAAGAACTATTACGCGCCGGAAAGCACAAGCTCCTTCAGCGGCGGGCATGCGATCGCGGTGGTCGGATGGGACGATAATTATTCCAAGAATAATTTCACAAAAACCCCTCCGGGAAACGGCGCGTTCATCTGCAAAAACAGCTGGGGAACTAACAGCGGCGAAAACGGATATTTCTATATTTCCTATTATGATAAATACATAGGAAAGCGGGGCGGCGGGGCCGTTGTTCCGTCCATTGAGCATAAAACCAACTACAACACGATCTACCAGTACGATCCGCTGGGCGTTTGCTCCGCCGTAGGATATAACAACGCTACGTTTGCCGCCAATGTATTTCCCCAAAAAGGGAGCGCCCTGAAAAAGGATGAGGCGCTGCGGGCGGTGTCCTTTTACACACGTGACAAAAACACATCCTACGAAGTGTACGTGGTGAAGGATTATAAGAACAGCGCTTCCTTAAGCGCCAAGGGGACGGCGGTGGCCTCCGGCTCCATCAAAGACATGGGGTACCACACGGTTCCGTTAAATGAAAGCGTTTTGCTGAAAGCGGGAACGCGCTTTGCGGTTATCGTTAAGCTCAGCGTAAGCAGCGGCACATCCTGGATGTGCATGGAATATCCGATGCAGGGCTATTCCAGCGGGGCGCGCGCCAATGCGGACGAGAGTTATTACAGTTCCAACGGCACGAAATGGAACGACTTGACAGGATACACGAAAAATGCCAACTGCTGCATTAAGGCATTTACGGATAACGGCATGGCCGCCTATTCCCCGCAGCTGTTTGAAGGCATCGAAGAGCAGGCGCGCGCATACGAAGACGACAAAGTCTATACCGTGGAGGAAGCGCTGCAAGCCGGCATTCCCGTCAGCGAGGATTTTGTGGAATGGATCAGGGAGCCAAGGGCCGGAAGCGGTGAAGAAAGCGAAGATTCCAGCCTGGGCAACATCCCGGTCATCTTCGACGTGGGAGGGAACACGGTTTCGTTCGTGGAAGGCGCGATTCTTCCGGCAAAATACGATCTGCGAAAGGAAAACTCCGTGACCGGGGTCAGAAATCAGGGCAGTTACGGCTCCTGCTGGACATTTGCCACCTACGCTTCGCTGGAAAGCTGCCTGGCGAAAAAGGCAAAAAGCCTTTCATCGATCCAAGCGGCAGGCGGTTCGATCATGGATGCCCTCGCCGACGTCGCCCAGGGCGGCGTCCCGCTTACAGGGCTGGAATTAAGCGATGAGGAAATTCGGATGTGGGTGAACGAAACCTATAATCTGACGGCCGCGTTCGAGCCGGTCAACACAACGGACAACATCGTGATCTGGAGCAGCAGCGACGAGTCGGTGGCCACCGTCGACACCAACGGCATGGTCACGGCCCACGGAGGCGGAACCGCGGTTATAAGCGCCACGACTTTAAGCGGCGTCATTTCCGCAGAGTGCGCAGTCATTGTTTCGCAATCCGTTGAAAATGCGGATATTACTAAAATAAAAGATGCCTATACATACACAGGAAAAAAACTGACGCCCGCGCCTGTCGTGAAGCTGGCGGGTCAGACCCTGAAAAAGAATGTCGATTACACGACCGCGTACAAGAACAACAAGAACGTAGGAACGGCTACCCTCACTGTCAAGGGCAAGGGCGACTATGCCGGAACAAAAAAAATAACATTTAAGATCAACCCCAAAGGGACCGCCCTTTATAAGCTGACGGCAGGCAAAAAGCGCATTGCAGTAAAATGGAAGAAGCAGGCCGTCCAGACGACCGGTTACGAGATCCAGTATTCCACCGGCAAAAAATTTGCCAAAGGCGCCACAAAGCTGGTTCCGGTCAAAAAAGCGTCGATCGTTTCGACAACTCTTACCAAGCTAAAAGCGAAGAAGAGATATTATGTGCGGATACGCACATACAAGACCGTTTCCGGGAAGAAGCATTATTCCGGCTGGTCAAAGGCAATGAACATAAAGACGAAATAAGAGCGAAAGGCGCCGGGAGCAATCCAGGCGCCTTTTGGACGCGGCCCGCTCAAAATGAATCTGGACAAAGGAATGCGGGTGAATTATAATATAATTTACAGGAAATTGAAAAATAGGCTGAATTTTGCAAAATTACCGGGAAATTTTCGTTTCGGGTAAATGGCATGCAAACGGAGGTGGCGAAAGAAAAGCGTCTGGGAAACGCAGAATATGAAATGCCAGTTTCGCAATTGCCTAGTTAGAAGGTGTATGAAAGGAGAGGTTATGAAAAAGTCAAAGAGCATATGGGCAGTTTTCCTGGCTCTGGTCATAGGGCTGCATCCAATATTGATTTCTGCGGCCAGCGGGGAGTATATGCCCGTGGAAAATGAACCGGCTGCCCGGGAAGAGGTTTTGGACGCAAAAGAGGAAGTCGTTGAAAAAAGGGTTGTGGGGACCGGCGAAGAAGCCGCGGACGCGCAGGGCGCCTGCGAGGAGATTGTGGAAATCCCTGCAGGTGAGAACGAAGAGCCCCGCGCGGCTGGCTTCGCCCAGTCGAATGTGTCTTACAGTCCGGTGACAGGCGATTCCGACGCGGCAGATCTGCCGGAGGGAGACAACTGTTTCGTGAAAGGGGACACAGTATGGTTTAATATGCAGGTGGGGCAGGACGTCCAAATCACAAGAGCGTCTCTGACCATTTATAAGGACGGGGAGGTCTACGCGTCTTATTTTCACCGTTCGGAGAGTCCCTTTTTTCAGTATGCGGCGTATCAGTGTGAGCTGTCGGATTATGGAAGGTATACATATTGCTGGGCGTAC
>CAOJVE010000028.1 GCA_948444865.1 uncultured Lachnospiraceae bacterium | reverse complement strand
TGCAGGACGAGGATATGATGGAAGAGGACGAGGACGTTTTAGAGCTTGAGGACGATGCGGAAATGACAGGGCTTGAGGACGATGAAAATACGGCAAATGCGGAATAAGGCATTGTGGAGGCGGACATGGATTCGGATATTCTGAGAAGGGCGAAGCTTAGGGCCATTCACCTGCTGGAATACAGGGACCGGACGGAGAAAGACATGCGCCGGAAATTGCAGCAGGGGGATTACCCGCCGGAGGTCATTGACAAAACCATCGAGTATTTAAAAAGCTATGGATACATAGACGATAAACGGTACGCGGGCCGCTATCTCAGTATGCGCGTGGGGGGAAAAGGCCGTCGTCGGCTTTTCATGGAGCTGCAGCAAAAAGGCGTGGACCCGTCGCTTGCGCAGGAAGCCTGGATGGAGATTTGTCAGGAGGAGGACATAAACGAGCGAGCCGCCATTCGTAGATTAATCGAAAAAAAAGTCGGGGAGCGAACCAGGCTCCCCCGCAAAGAACACCAAAGGCTTTTGAATTATCTGGCGCGCCGGGGGTTTTCATGGGAGGACATTTCGGCGGAGCTTGAGGAAAACGGGATAAAGCCGGAAGGATAAGGTTTTTATCTTATAGGAAATTTCGTTGGAATCCCCTATAAGATAAAAAGCCTTCTAGGTGGAGAACCCTGCGTGGCAGGATTCTTTCTTGTCGGACAAAAAAGAAAAGCCTGCATCTTTTATAAAGATACAAGCTTTTCCCTCTTAATCTATACATCTGATAAAAAAAGAGGATTCAAAATGTTTAAAAAAGTCGGGGCAACAAGATTCGAACTTGCGACCTCACGGTCCCGAACCGTGCGCTCTACCAAACTGAGCCATGCCCCGGACAAAAAACATTATAATACATTTTTTCCAAAAAGAAAAGCTTTTTTTTATATTTAATATATTTGTAATAAAATAGGATAAAACACAAAAAGTTATTAAATATATTGAAATATCTGTAACATTCGGGTAAAATAATAGGAGCAGACTTTCATCATTTACATAAGGGGGAATTGTTATGGGCAAAAAGAAACCGATGCTGGCGGTTATGGCGGCGGTTCTTCTGGCGATTACGACAACGGCTGCTCCGATTACGGCCACTGCGGCGAATGAGCCGAACATCCTGGAGGAAATCCGGGAACCGGAAGCCGTAGCGTCGTGGAATGAGAATTCAGATATGGATATTGAGGCGCAGGCGCCAGTCGAAGAGGCGTCGCCAAAAGAGGAAGGATTGGAATTGGAACCGGAAGAGCCAGAGGAGGGCGCTTTGTCGGAGAACGGCCTTTCGGAGAATGGCCTTTTGGAGAACGATTTATTGGACGATTCTCTTTCAGAAAATAACTTTTCGGATGATGTCCTGTCTGGAAACGGTTTCCAAGACAACAGCCTTTCGGAAAACGGAAATATACAGGCGGCAGAAGAAAATCCGAAGGGCGAGACGCAGCGGCAGAATTCAGAAGCGGAAATGGAAAACGGGGACTTTTTGGATTTAATGGATCAGGAAACGCTGGAGCGGGCGCTGATCGAAGGGACAGTGGCATTTATACCCAATGAAGGAGAAAATGCAGACGAGGAAGAACCCCGGGCGCAGGCCGGAAGCGGGAGCATCATCGAAGTGGCCAGCCGGGAAGTGGGCGTTTCTGGCAGCCCTAACAAATATACATATTGGCTGGGGAGCATCGGCGGCACATACGCCTATGCCTGGTGCCATGCGTTTGTGTCCTGGTGCGGCGCTCAGGCGGGGGCCGGCAGCCGCATTCCGCGCACGGCCAGCTGTTTCTATGGCTCCCAGGAATTTAAAGCGCAGGGGAAATGGAAGAACCGTATCAGCGGATACGTGCCAAAAACCGGAGATATTATTTATTTTGACTGGAATGCCGATGGCGGCTATGACCATGTGGGCATTGTGAATTATGTCAGCGCGGGAAGGGTGCACACCATTGAGGGCAACGCCGGGAACGCAGTCCGGTACGACGGCGGGCGCACGGCCGGCTATGCGCTGACGGACAGCCAGATCATTGGATACGGCACGCCGGATTACGGCTCCGTCCAGCAGGCGCAGGGATGTCGGGGATGTCTGGATGAGACGTCCGGCGGGGTCAGCCGCGTGAAGGTCCGGGGATGGGCCTTTGACGAAAACGCGCCCCGGCAGGCGCTGGACGTGCATGTGTATGTGGGCGGTCCGGCCGGTTCCGGCGCGCCGGGGTACGCCATCAAGGCCAATAAGTCCAGGCCGGACGTGGGAGCGGTTTATGCGGGCGTAGGAGACAGCCACGGGTTTGACGCTTCCATTGCGGTCAGCCGCACAGGACTTCAGCCGGTGTACGTGTACGCCATCGGCGCGGACAAAAAGAGCGGCAATCCTCTGATTGGAACAGGACAGGCAAACATACAGGCGGACACGCAGAAGCCGGAGATTTTCGATGTAAAAGTCAGCGACGTTTCGGTGGAAGGGTACACGGTGACCTGCCAGGTGGCCGACAACGTAGGCATAAAGAAAGTGGCGTTTCCTTCCTGGCATGAGTCCAAAACCGGAAATGAAGCGGTGTGGTTTGAGGGCGCGGTAAAAAACGGGGAGGCCAAATGTTTCGTGGACATCGCTCAGCTGGGCAATTTAAGCGGAAAGTACACGACCCATATATACGCCTACGATACATCCAATAACTATGCGGTGGCAGCGGCGAAAGCGGTTTCCATCGATCACAAAAACCTTGGCCAGTACAAACTGCAGAACATCAGCAGTGGATTTATTGCGGCCATTGAAAATGAAAAGGGCGATTTGGCGCTGACCGGTCAGGAAGACGGCTTAACCGTGACCTGCCAGGCGAGCGACCGCGCCGAGAATCAGATTTGGGAGTTTCAAAGGACGGAGGACGGCAGCTATGTCATTTGCCTGAAGACAAGCGGCGCATATCTGGGCGCGTCACCCCAGGAAGGCAAGGCGTTTTTGACCCAGGAAAAAGGGCAGCGCTGGCGCATTTACGCCGCCGGAGAGAACAGCTATTATCTGAATCCCGTAAGCGGCGCAGGCTATGCGCTGGAATTGCCCCAGGAGTCAGAGGAGGCGGGCGCGGCGGCTTTAACCAAATTTGGCGCCTTGGCGGCGCAGAAGTTTAAAGTGCGCAAGCTGTCCACCAACGTAAAGAGCATTACTCTGAACCATACGGAAATCACCCTGACGGCGGCGGAGCAGACAGCGGCGCTGGTGGCCTCGGTTGAGCCGAAGCAGGCGGCGGACGAGAAAATCCTTTGGAGCAGCAGCGATGTGAAGACGGCTCTGGTGGACAAAAAGGGGCTGGTTACAGCCGTCAATAACGGTACGGCGCAGATTGCGGCCACTACCGAGGACGGGAGCATATCCGTCCTGTGCAAAGTGAATGTGAAGATTCAGGTGACTGATGTGAAATTAAACAAGCAGCAGCTCAAATTTACCCAGAAAGGGGAGGCGAAGATGCTGTCGGCAAAAGCGCTTCCTGACAACGCCTACGACCATACGGTTACATGGGTAAGTAGTGACAAAAAAGTGGCGAAAGTGGCCCAGTCGGGGAAGGTGACGGCTGTGGCAAGCGGAACGGCGGCGGTTACGGCGCAGACCGCGGACGGCAAAAAGAAAGCGGTCTGTAATGTCACGGTTCAGATTCCGAAAGTGGGAGCCGGCGGGGTCGTGAAAAAGGGCGGCTATACGTATTCCGCAGATTTTATCCCCGACGGAGCCGGATATAAGACCGCGATTTACCGGCAAAAGGGAAACGGCGCCAAAAAGAAGATTGCCCAGGTGGGCGCAAAGGCTTATCTGAAACTGGCATACGGCAAGAACCTCTTTTATGAAAAAGTCACAGGCGCCGGCAAACGCAATTTATACGTCATGGACACGGGCACGTTTAAGAAAAAATCCGTCCGGGTCAATTCCACGGTGGCGGCCAGCTCGGGCAAATATCTTCTGCTGAAGCCATACGCCGCCAAGCCAAAGCCGCAGCCGTACCGCATCTATAACGCGGCGACCGGCAAAACGCAAAAGATTTCGTCCAAATGCCTGGCGGCTAAGATTGTCAAGTCGAAGGTATATTATGTGGAAGCTGTTTCAGGCAGCGCGGCCAAAGGCTGGAAGGCAAAGGCGCGCTCCTGCAGTCTTTTGGCGGGGAATAAAAAAGATCTGACAGGGAAAATTACCATAAACGAATGTCAGAAACTGACGGACAAGAAAATCGTCTATCGGTCAGGGAAGACCTGGTATCAATACTCTTTTGCCACCGGAAAGCAAAAGAAGATTCAGCGGTAAACTTGCAACCAAAGATGCGCTGTGGTAGAATATTCCCATCATAAGGACGTTTGCGCAAATAAATATGTCCGTTTAGGGAGAAAAAATATGGAAGATTTAAGTTTTTTAAAGGAACAGCAGGTAAATCCGGAACTGGTTCAAGGGATCGTGGAGTTCCGGGAAAAATATTCGGTAGCGGAGGAAGTCGCCAGCCGCATTGTGAAGCCGGCCATTCCATTTTATGGAAGGGAGATTCTGGAAATGGCCATCGCAGGTCTTCTGAAAGGGGAGAATATTCTTTTAACCGGCTCAAAGGCCACAGGGAAGAACATTCTGGCGGAGACTTTGGCGTATATATTCCACCGTCCCACGTACAATGTGTCTTTCCATGTGAACACGGGAAGCGCAGAACTGATTGGAACGGACACTTTTGAAGACAATCAGGTCAAGCTGCGCCGGGGCAGCATTTACCAGTGCGCCCAGTACGGCGGGTTTGGCATTTTGGACGAGATCAACATGGCGAAAAACGATGCGGTCTCCGTGCTGCACGCCACGTTGGATTACCGCAGAAGCATTGACGTGCCCGGTTATCATAAGATTGACCTGCATCCGGCGGCTCGGTTTATCGGCACCATGAACTATGGCTATGCGGGAACCAAAGAATTGAACGAGGCGCTGGTTTCCCGTTTTCTGGTCATTGATATGCCGGCCCAGACGGCGGATACGCTGGAGTTCATTATCCGCAAGTCTTACCCCAGCGCCAAACCGGAAGCGGTGGAGCAGTTTGTGGGACTGTTTTTGGATCTGCAGCTGAAAGCGGACAACAGTGAGATATCCACCAAAGCGCTGGATCTGAGAGGAATTTTGGCCGCCATGGGAACGATACAGACGGGCCTTCGGCCGCTGCAGGCGGTGCGCATGGGCGTGACCAATAAGACCTTTGATATTTTTGAAAAAGAGATTGTGGACGATGTGGTGGTGACCCGGATACCGGAGAGCTGGACCAGGGAAAATGTCTATGGATGAGAATCAACTGGAATTAGAAAATAGAATTAAGAACCTGTTATGGACGGTGAGCGGCGACTATACGCTGGATATGAAGCCGGATGTGGAGGCGTTTTTGCGGGCTAAGGAAATTGCCCTCTATGATGGGATAAAGCAGGGCGCGTTCGCCAAATATTACGATAAGGAAGAGCTGGGGCTCTACCTGATTAAGAAGATCTACATGGAAGCGGAGGAAGGCCCTCTGACTACCATCGCCCAGCTGTGCATGGAAGAAGCCGTGGGGGAGCGTATCCGCGCGGAGCGGCCCGGGGTGGACGCCATCTGCCGGAAGGCTTTTGACGTCATTTTGGATCAGGAATTCGAGCGCATGGCGGGCACGCCTTGGGGGCGGCTGAAATTCGCCATGATGAAGAAATATATGGATGGTCGGGACCCGTCCGAGAGACAGGTGCGTGACTGGATGAAGCTGGTCTACCAGTGCGGCCAGACCCGCACTAGCCGGGAGCTGATTGCGATCATCGATCAGCTGTACAATCAGGCGGTGGACCCGAATTTTGTGAAAAATCACGGCGATCTGGAGAAGGTTCTGGCCGTGACCTTAGAGGAGCTGACGGAATTTTCCTGGCAGGATTTCTTAACCGAGGAAATGTACGAAGACGCCATGGAGGCGTATCTGGAACAGCTGACCGACAATATCACCAACATGGAAAGTCTGGAGGAGGCAAAGGAACCCGAGGAAAAAGAAGAGCAGGCGCCGCAGAAGCAGACGATCAAAGTAGTCACGCCGGAAGCGCTGGAGAAGATGCATTCCTATGTGGAACTGAATTTTGGTCTGACATATCTGCCGGAGCGGGACAATAAGCGGATCAATTACCATATGTGCCGGGACATTCACAGTGACTGCAGTCTTTATTTCACCGAAGGGATTCTGCAAAATCCCGTGAAACACAATTATCAGCTGGAGTACGCCCGGAAAAACCGGGAGAAGAACCGGTTCCTCTATTACGACAAGCACCGCACAGTCAAGCGCAACATCAGCGCCCTTACAGATGCGCTGCGAAAATCTCTGGTGATGCGCAGCGAAGTGATGGAAGTGGATTCCCACTGGGGCCGGGTTGTGCCGGCGAAGATGTGGAAGGTGGGCCGCACGGACGACACGCGCCTGTTTCGCAAAGAGGTGAAGGGGGATAATTCGGACTTCGTGGTGGATGTGCTGATCGACGCCAGCGGCTCCCAGCGTTCCAGACAGGGTGAGGTGGCCATTCAGGGGTATATGATCAGCGAGAGCTTGAGCAATGTAGGCATTCCCCATCGGGTAATGAGTTTCTGCACCTTCTGGGATTACACAATCATGCACCGGTTCCGGGACTACGACGACGACCGAAGCCGCAACGAGCGGATTTTCGACTATATGACTTCCTCCAACAACCGGGACGGGCTGGCGGTGAAGGCGGCGGGCTATGATCTGCTGCTGCGGGAGGAGGAAAAGAAAATCCTGATCATCTTAAGCGACGGCCGTCCCTACGACGTGATTTTAAACAGGCCCAACGCCCGCAACCCCAAGCCTTACGAGGGCAAATACGCCATCCGGGACACCGGATTTGAGGTGCGCAAGCTTCGGAATATAGGCGTCAGCGTGCTGGGTGTGTTCGCCGGAGAGGAAAAAGATTTGTCCACGGAGAAAAAGATTTTCGGCAAGGATTTCGCCTATATCCACGACATTGAAAATTTTTCCAAAATCGTGGGGAAATATTTGACGTGTCAGCTGGACAGAGACTTATAAAATTGGTTATATTTTTGAAGCATGCGATATGCATAGGTAAAATTCCACAAAAAAAACACAAAAAATTGATGTTTCTGCTTCCTTTTTTGTCTATTTTGTATTAGAATGTATTTTAGGAGCGCATTAACAAAGAAAGGGAGTGGGTGAGAGGATGATATCGAATCAAGTGCTTCAAAATACGTTAGAAGGATTAAAGGAAATATCAAGGACAGACTTGTGCATCATGGATGCGGAAGGGAAAGTTCTGGCCTCCACATTTACAGAGAATGTCTCTGACTTTGTGGAAGTGAAGGCTTTTGCGCAGTCCCAGGCGGAGAGCCAGTTAATAAAAGGGTATCAGTATTTCAAGGTCAGCGACGACTGCCATCTGGATTATATTTTGGTGGTGCACGGGGAAAACGAGGACACCTATATGGTGGGGAAGCTGGCCGCATTCCAGATTCAGAGCCTGATTGTGGCATATAAGGAGAGATTCGACAAGGATAGTTTTATCAAGAATCTGTTGCTGGACAATTTGCTGTTGGTGGATATATACAATCGCGCGAAAAAACTTCATATCGAGGCCGATATGCGTCGGGTGGTGTTTATTCTGGAGGTTAATCAGGACAAAGAACACCATTCCGTGGAGAATGTAAAAGCGCTGTTTCACGGTAAAAGCGGGGATTTCATCACCGCTGTGGACGAGAAGAGCATTATTATTGTCAAAGAGCTGGCGGAAGATGAAGGCTATGAGGAGATGGATAAGCTGGCCAGGAGCATTTTGGATTCCCTGGGGCTGGATAAACAGTCCGGCAGCCACATCGCCTATGGCGCCATTGTCAAGGAATTAAAGGAAGTGTCCCGGTCTTACAAAGAAGCGCGGATGGCTTTGGACGTGGGGAAAATCTTTTTCGGTGACCGGGACGTGATTGCGTACAGTTCCCTTGGCATCGGCAGGCTGATCTACCAGCTCCCCATCCCTCTTTGCAAGATGTTTATCCGCGAGATCTTTGAGGGAAAGTCGCCGGATGATTTTGACGAAGAAATCCTGGTGACCATTGACAAATTCTTTGAGAACAGTCTGAATGTGTCGGAGACGTCCCGGCAGCTTTACATTCACAGGAACACGCTGGTGTATCGCCTGGATAAGCTGCAGAAAAGCACGGGGCTTGATTTGCGGGTGTTTGAGGACGCCATCACCTTTAAGATCGCGCTGATGGTGGTGCGGTACATGAAGTACATGGAAACGCTGGAATATTGACGGACTTGAAAATAAAGAAAAAAGGGTCTTGATTTTTTCTGGGAATATGTTACAATATTATTGCAGAGAAATTACATAATTACATGGTAATCTCTGTCTGCCTTAATCAGAGAATGGTCCATGAGGCTGATCTTTGGTTGTCACGCCAGGCAGAATAATGTATAAGGAGTCGGCATTTAGGAACAATTACGACCCAACAAAACCATATCCAGTAGGAAGGGAGCAAGTCTTCAGCAAGCTAGCTTGCGTGAGCTTGCTCCCAAAGTGTATTATATGGATTGCAGCATGAGGAGGATACTATGATTGATCTGGTAGACGTGAGCAAAACGTATTCCAAAGGCCAGCCTGCGGTGAAAAACGCCAATTTACATATTGAGAAAGGCGAATTTGTGTTTATTGTGGGGAACAGCGGCTCCGGAAAATCCACATTGATCAAGCTGTTGATGAAGGAATTGGACGCTTCGTCGGGAACTGTAATGGTAGATGGAATCAATCTGAGAAATATGAAACGACGTCAGGTGGCGAAATACCGCAGAAAATTGGGTGTGGTTTTTCAGGATTTCCGCCTGTTGAAGGATAGAAATGTGTATGAAAACGTGGCTTTTGCCCAGCGCGTCATCGGGCGGCCCACGAGAGTGATCCGCAAAAGAGTTCCGGAGATGCTGACGCTGGTGGGGCTGGCGGAGAAATATAAGGCCCGGCCCAGGGAACTTTCCGGAGGCGAGCAGCAGAGAGTGGCTCTGGCCCGCGCGTTGGTCAACCGGCCGGACATTTTGCTGGCGGACGAGCCCACCGGGAATCTGGATCCCCAGAACGCTACGGAGATCATGCGTCTGTTGGAGGAGATCAACGACCGGGGGACAACGGTTGTAGTGGTTACCCATAACAAAGAGATTGTAAACGCCATGAAAAAACGCGTGGTCGCCATGCGCAAAGGCGTGATCATCAGTGATGAGCAAGAGGGGGAATATCACTATGAGGATTAGCACGATTGTCTACGAATTAAAACAGGGTTTTAAGAATATCGCCAGGAACTGGATGTTTTCCCTGGCGTCTATTGTTACTATGGCGGCCTGTATTTTTATTTTCGGCATTTTTTATTCCATCGTGACCAACGTGAACCACATTGTGAAAAGCGTGGAGGAGGACGTGCCCATTACGGTTCTGTTCGAGGAGAATGTGGGCAAGGAAGTCATCGAGGACGTGGGCCGGCGGATTAAGGCCCGCCCGGAGGTTTTGGACGTGAAGTTCGTGTCGGCGGACGAGGCGTGGGAGACTTTCCGGGATCAGTATTTTGGCGAATCCAAGGACGCGGCGGAGGGGTTCCAGGATGATAATCCGCTGGCGAATTCCGCCAATTATGAAGTGTATGTAAAGGAAATCGAGCGGCAGGGCAGTCTGGTCGAGTATGTGGAAGGACTGGAAGGCGTGCGGGAAGTGCGGCAGTCGGAAGGCGCGGCCAAGACGCTGGGAAGCTTTAACCGTCTGGTGGCTTTGATTTCCATAGCGATTATAGCCATTTTGCTGATTGTGGCGATTTTCTTGATCAGCAACACCATTTCCACAGGCATTACCATCCGCCGGGAGGAGATTGGCATTATGAAACTGATTGGCGCCACGGATCTATTCGTGCGCACGCCGTTTTTGCTGGAAGGAATCATTTTGGGGCTTATTGGCGCGGGCATCCCGCTGGCGGCTCTGTTTGTGATGTATAACCAGGTGATTTCACGCATTCTGGAGAAGTTCCAGGTTCTGGACGGCATTTTGCAGTTCGTGCCGGCAAGCCAGGTGTTCCGGGTATTGCTGCCGGTGAGTCTGGCGCTGGGCATGGGCATCGGCTTTTTTGGAAGTCTGTTCACCACTCGGAAACATTTAAAGGTATAAATGGACCGCGATTTGGATAAAAATAGTAATGCAGGCTGTGGCGCAGGCGGAAATTCCAACCTGCGCATACGAGCCGTTTTTGTTCTGATGCAGGGATTAAAAAGTGACAAGGAGCGTGTATGCAGGAAAGCGGCGGAAAATTTTTAAAAGGTTTTATTTTGGGCCTTCTGCTGATGGCATTGGTATCTGCAGGAGGATTTTATGCGTACGCCACAAGGGGGCAGGCCAAAGCGCCGGGTTCCCTGACAGATAAGAAGAGCATGGATAAAATCAGTTATCTGGAAAGCCTCATTGATTTGCACTATCTCAATGAGGCGGACACAGAAAAGATGAAGGAAGGGATGTACACAGGCCTGGTGAACGGCCTGGAAGACCCCTATTCCCGCTATTACACAGTGGAAGAGTACGGAACGCTCAACGAGGAGACGCAGGGCCATTACGAGGGCATCGGCGTGGTAATGCAGCAGGGAGAGGACGGCCTGGTCACGCTGGCCCGCTGTTATGAGGGCGCGCCGGGAGAAAAGGCAGGCTTAAAAGCGGGCGACGCCATCTATAAAGTAAACGGGGAAGAAGTTTTGGAGATGGATTTGGCCACCGTGGCCAAGAAGATTAAGGACCCCGAAGTGAACCCGGTGCATCTGACCATCGCCCGGGAAGGGGAAAATGACTATCTGGAGCTGGATATCGTGAAAGAGGAGGTGAAGGTTCCGGTGGTCAGCCATGAGATGCTGGAGAACCGTGTGGGTTATCTTGCTATCTATGAATTTACGGATGTCACCTTTGAGCAGTATCAGAGTGCGAGAGAGGATCTGGAAAGCCAGGGCATGGAGAAGCTGGTCATTGATCTGCGGGACAATCCCGGGGGGCTTCTGACTTCGGTCTGCGACGTGCTGAACACCATATTGCCCAAAGGACTGATCGTTTATACGGAAGATAAATACGGGAAACGGGAGGAAGAGCGGTGCGATGGGAGATCGCCCATAGACATTCCGCTGGCCATCCTGGTAAATGAAAACAGCGCCAGCGCGTCGGAAATTTTTGCGGGCGCGGTGAAGGATCATAAGGTCGGCGTGATCGTGGGCACGGTCACTTACGGAAAAGGCGTGGTGCAGACCATCAAGGATCTGGGCGACGGAAGCGCGCTGAAGCTCACAGTGTCCAATTACTATACGCCAAACGGCGTGAACATCAACGGCGTGGGCATTGAGCCGGACGAGACGGTGAAGCTGGACGAAAAACTTCTGGAAAAAGGCGGATTTACCCGGCAGGAGGATAACCAGCTGCAAAAGGCCGTGGAAATTTTGTCAAAACAGGAATAAAAAACGCGGGGTACTCAGATGGAAAAAGGGGGCTTTTGCTATGAATGAGTACATAATCACTACAGACAATAATTCGGATTTGCCGGAAAGCTTTTATATGGAACATCAGGTGGGGTGCGCGTATCTGAGCTACAGCATAGACGGGAAGACCTATAACCGGGATTCTTTTTTGCCCATTCAGGAGTTTTATGGGAAAATGCGGGCAGGCGCCATGCCTACCACGGCGCAGGTAAACCCGGAGATGGCGCGGGAGCTGATGGAACCCTATCTGAAGGCGGGAAAAGACATTCTGCATATTTCCTTTTCGTCGGGCCTAAGCGGGACTTACGAAAGCTGCCAGGCGGCGGCAAAGGAGCTGCGAAAGGAATATCCCCAGCGGAAGATTATAGTGGTGGATTCGCTGTGCGCGTCTTTGGGCCAGGGGCTTTTGGTCTACTATGCAGTGCAGCAAAAAGAAAGCGGAAAGTCCCTGGAGGAGACGGCGCAGTGGACCCAGGCGCATCGCGGCAATATTGTGCACATGTTTACAGTGGACGATCTGAATCATCTGCATCGGGGAGGAAGGGTTTCTAAGGCCACGGCCATTGTGGGCGGCATGCTGAATATCAAGCCGGAGCTTCATGTGGACGATGCGGGAAAGCTGGTGGCCATCGGCAAAGTGCGGGGGCGCAAGAAATCTCTGCAGGCTTTGGTGAGCGGCATGCAGGAGCGGATTGGCTCCTATGCGTCCTCATGCAGCGTTGTATTTATCAGCCATGGGGATTGCGAGGAAGACGCCCGCTACGTGGAGCAAAAGGTCCGGGAGCTGTATCCCATTGAGACGGTGATTGTCAATTATGTGGGAGCGACCATTGGCGCCCATTCCGGGCCGGGGACCGTGGCTTTATTTTTCCTGGGGGACCGCAGATAGACAAAAGAAAGAGAGAGCGAGAAGACATGGGTGAGGAACACAAAAGGGTATGCGCTTATGTGGATTTGGAGGCGGTTTTGTGGAATCTGCGTCAGATTCACGAGGGCACGGCAGAAAAGACGCAGGTGATTGCGGTGATAAAGGCGGATGGATACGGACACGGGGCCATACCCATTGCGCAAAAGCTGGAAGCCCAGGAATATCTGTGGGGATTTGCAGTGGCTACGCCAGAGGAAGCGTATGCTTTAAGAGGAGCGGGCATTCGCAAAAATATCCTGATTTTGGGCTACACATTCGAGGAAGACTACGCCCGGCTGTGCAGGGAGGAAATCATTCCCACGGTGTTTACGCTGGAGATGGCCCAGAAGATGTCCGAGGAGGCGCTTCGTCTGTCCGACGTCATGGAAGTGCATCTGGCGCTGGACACAGGAATGACCCGGATCGGCTTCGAGAGCGCGGAGCGTTCGGTGGACGCGTGTGTGAAAATAGCTTCCCTTCCCGGGCTGCGCGTGACCGGGATGTTCACGCATTTTGCGCGGGCGGACGAGTACGACCCGGAGCCCTCCATCCGGCAGCTGGAGCAGTACCAGGCATTTGCGGAGCTTTTGAAGCAGGCGGGGGTGGATCTGAAATACCATCATTGCTCCAACAGCGCGGGGATTATGAACTTTCCGGCCTCCAACCTGGATTTGGTGCGGGCGGGCATTATTCTGTACGGGCTGATGCCCTCGGATGAAGTGTACACGGATAAGATACGCATAAAACCGGCGATGGAGCTGAAAAGCCATGTGGTCTATGTAAAAGACGTGGAAGAGGGAACGCCCGTCAGCTATGGCGGGACGTATGTAACGCCAAAGAGGATGCGGATCGCGACGATTCCGGTGGGGTACGGGGACGGCTATCCCAGAAGCCTTTCCAATAAAGGCTATGTGCTGATACACGGGCAGAAGGCGCCCATCCTGGGAAGGGTGTGCATGGACCAGTTTATGGTGGACGTGTCTGGCATTCCAGACGTGATGACAGAAGATCCGGTGACGCTGATCGGTCGGGATGGCGACGGGCAGATTACTATGGAAGAACTGGGGGATTTAAGCGGCAGGTTCAATTATGAGTTTGCCTGTAATTTAACGGCACGGGTGCCGCGGGTATATATTTAGGAAAAAGTAATAACTTTGGGAACTCTCCGTCAGATTTGCAATTTGATAGGGAGTTTTTGCAGACAAGGAGGATTTGCAAGAGATGATGCGCATTGTATTCCATGAAAAAAGCAAAACATTCCATTTATACAACGATTCTGTCAGTTATATTATGGCAATTTTGAAAAACGGGCATTTGGGGCAGGTATATTTTGGAAAAAGAATACGTGATAGAGAGGATTTTTCGCATTTCATAGAGACGTGTGAGAGGCCTATGACTTCCTGCGTTTACGAGGACGACCGGACGTTTTCGCTGGAACATATCCGGCAGGAATATCCGGTGTTCGGAACGACGGATTACCGCCATCCGGCGGTGGAAGCGCGGCAGGAAAATGGCAGCCGGATTTTGGATTTTCAGTACGAAAGCCATGCGATAGTGGCGGGAAAACCGAAGCTTTCGGGGCTTCCCGCCACCTATGCGCAAACGCCCGAGGAGGCGCGGACGCTGATTGTCACGCTTGAGGATTCCCTGACCAAATTGCGGCTTGAGCTGTTTTATACGATTTTTGCAGAAGGCGGCGCGCTGGCCCGCAGCGCGAGGATCTGCAACGGCGGTGAGCGGCCGGTGTGGCTGGAACGGGCTATGAGTCTGAGTCTGGATTTGCCGGACTGCGATTATGTATGGCAGCAGCTTTCCGGGTGCTGGGCCAGGGAGCGGCAGATCCGGAGCCGGGCGCTGACGCAGGGGGTCCAGTCCATTGGCAGCATGCGGGGCAATTCTTCCCACGAGCACAATCCGTTCGTGGCGCTGAAAAGGCCAAGCGCCGATGAGCGGCAGGGGGAAGTCATTGGAATTTCGCTGATTTACAGTGGGAATTTCCAGATCCAGGCCGAGACGGACGCCCATGACACGGTGCGGATTTTGGCAGGCATTGACCCGGAGACTTTTCAGTGGAAACTAGAAAGCGAAGAGTGTTTTCAAACACCGGAGGCCGTGCTTGTCTATACGGACCGGGGGCTGAACCATATGAGCCAGACCTTTCACCGGCTGTACCAGAGGCGGCTGGCCCGGGGCTATTGGCGGGACAGGCCCAGGCCGATTTTGATTAACAACTGGGAGGCCACGTATTTTGATTTTACAGAGGAACGCCTGCTGGAAATCGCTGCAAAGGCCAAGGAATGCGGCGTGGAGCTGTTTGTGCTGGACGACGGATGGTTTGGAAACCGCAGCGGCGAGAAGGCCGGGCTGGGGGACTGGACGGCGAACCGGGAGCGGCTGCCCCACGGGATTGCCGGGCTGGCGGAGCGGGTGGAGGCGCTGGGGATGAAGTTTGGCCTCTGGTTTGAGCCGGAGATGGTCAACAAAGACTCGGATTTCTACAGGCGGCATCCAGATTGGATTCTGGCCACGCCGGGGCGCGGACAGTCCCACGGGCGTTTCCAGTACGTGTTGGATTTCTCCAGAAAAGAGACGGTGGACGCGATATACGAGCAGATGGCGAAGATATTAAGGGAGGCGAAGGTTTCCTATATTAAATGGGACATGAACCGGAGCGTCACCGAGTGTTATTCCGGCGCCTGGCCGGCGGACCGGCAGGGGGAGATCTACCATCGGTACATGTTGGGCGTTTATGCCCTTTATGAACGATTGACGGCGGAATTTCCCCAGGTTCTCTTCGAGTCCTGCGCCAGCGGCGGCGGTCGTTTTGACCCGGGCATGCTTTATTACGCGCCGCAGGGGTGGGTCAGCGACAACAGTGACGCGGTAGAGCGGCTGAAAATTCAGTATGGAACGTCCATGTGCTACCCCATCAGCAGCATGGGCGCCCACGTGTCGGTTGTGCCCAACCATCAGGTGTTTCGGAACACGCCGCTGCACACCCGGGCGAATGTGGCTTATTTCGGCACGTTCGGCTACGAGCTGGATTTGAATCAATTAACGCCCCGGGAGCTGGAGGAGGTAAAGGGGCAGATAGCGTTTATGAAGAAATATAGAGAGATTCTTCAGTTCGGGCGGTTTTACCGTCTGCAGAGCCCCTTTGACGGAAATGAAGCGGCCTGGATGGCGGTCAGCGAGGATCAAAAGACGGCGCTGGTGGGCTGGTACCGGATTTTGAACTGCGTCAACGGAAAATATACGCGGCTGCGTCTGGAAGGGCTGAATCCTGACTTTTGCTACCGGAACCAGAGAAACGGGACGCGCCATTATGGCGATGAGCTGATGTGCGCGGGGCTCATTGCCAGTGACGAGACGGCGGGGCAGATTCCGGCAGGCGTAAAGCCCCATACGGATTTTGAATCGAGAATCTATGTTCTGGAGGTGGACGAGACTTGACAGCAGAGAAGAAATATACGCCGAAGCGCATAGCTTTGATGCTGGGGGGCATACTTCTCATAGGAATGTGCGTGGCGTCCTATCGCATGAGCGGCTTTGGCGTGGACCCCTTTTCCTGCATGAATTTGGGCATCAGCGGTTTTCTTGGCATGTCGTTTGGAAGCTGGCAGCTGATCGCCAACGCCCTTTTGCTGGCAGTCGTGTGGTTTACGGTGCGAAACTGCATCGGGCTGGGAACCGTGGTGAATATGGTTTTCGTGGGGTATGCCGCAGATTTTCTGTGCTGGCTGTTTTTGAAACAGATGGGGCTTACAGTGACGACGCCGCTGCGGATCGGCTTTTTGCTGGCGGGCACGCTGTTCGCTTCCCTGGGCTGCGCTTGCTATATGATTGCCGACATGGGCATTGCGCCTTACGACAGCGTGGCTTTTATCATCACGAAATGCGCCCGGGAAAGGATTTCTTTCCGGCTGGCGCGGGTGGCTTCGGATCTGACGGCAATCGCAATCGGCGTGGCCTTTTGCCTGTCGGCGCACAACAATATATGGGAAATTGTCGGCCTGGGGACCCTGGTCAACGCCTGCTGTAACGGGCCGCTGATTCAGTTTTTCCGCGGCCGGCTGGAAAAGACGCTGCTGCGATAAACGCGAATATAATTTTGAACAGGAGGCAAAGCGCCGTTTGGTGGGTGCGTGGAGGTTTCAACATGGATTCAGAAAAATATCTTTACACGAATCATTTAATTAATGAAAAATCGCCTTATCTGCTTTCCCATGCCCACAATCCGGTGGACTGGCGCCCCTGGGGGCCGGAGGCTTTTGAAAAGGCGAAAAGGGAGGACAAACCCATTTTCTTAAGCATCGGCTATTCCACCTGCCACTGGTGTCATGTGATGGAAAAGGAGTCTTTTGAAAATGAAGAGGTGGCGAAGGTTTTAAATGACCGCTTTGTCAGCATTAAGGTGGACCGGGAGGAGCGGCCGGACGTGGACTCGGTTTATATGGCGGTGTGCCAGGCCATGAACCATTCGGGGGGATGGCCGCTGACCATTTTGATGACGCCCGAGCAGCAGCCTTTTTTCGCGGCCACCTATCTGCCGCGGGAGAGCCGGGGGAAAATGCCCGGTCTTTTGCAGGCGCTGCGGCAGATCGCGGACGCGTGGCAAAAGGATGGGGAAAAACTGCGGCAGGCGGGAGCCTCCATCTGCCAGTATTTCACAGAGAGCGAGAAAGCTAGGCGGGGCGTTTCTGGGGAAAATCTCTGGCCGGATGAAGAGCTGTTTCGCCAGGCGGCGGCCGGGTTCCTTCAATCTTTTGATGAGGAATGGGGCGGCTTTGGCCCGGCGCCCAAGTTCCCGGCGGCGCATAACCTGTTGTTTTTGTTGCGCTTTGCCAGGAAAAATCAGGAGAAAACGGTGGAGTATGCGGCGGCGCGGACGCTTTTTTGCATGATGAGAGGCGGCATGTTCGACCACATCGGCGGCGGATTTTCCAGGTATTCCACCGACCGCAAATGGCTGATTCCCCATTTTGAAAAAATGCTCTATGACAATGCGCTTCTGGCCTGCGCCTATCTGGAGTGCTGGGAGCAGACCGGCGCGCAGTGGTGCCTGTGGACGGCAAAGCGAATTTTTACTTATGCATTTCGGGAGCTGACCGGACAAGAGGGCCAGTTCTTCTGCGGCCAGGACGCGGACAGCGAGGGCGTGGAGGGCAAGTATTACGGGCTGCGCCCCGAGGAAATAGAGCAGGTTTTGGGCGAATCCAGAAGCCGAGCGTTCTGCATCCGCTTCGGAATCACCGAGCAGGGGAATTTTGAGGGCATGGGCATTCCCAATCTGCTGCAGGAGAAAACGCCCTGGATTCCCGATGAAGAGACGGCACAGGACTGTGAAAAACTCTTTGCCTATCGCCGGGACAGATATCGGCTGCACAAAGACGACAAGGCGCTCACTTCCTGGAACAGCCTGATGGCGGCTGCCTGCGCCAAGGGGGCCAGGGCCTGCCTTCGCCTTTCGTCAAAGGACGGCGTTCTCGGCCAGTGCCTGCCCAGGGCTAAGGATAATCTGAAATTTATTAAGGATCATCTGACGGATGGGCATGGACGGCTGCTGGTGCGTTACCGGGAGGGGGAAGCGGCCGGCCGCGGGAATCTGGACGATTACGCCTTTTATGCATGGGCTTTGCTGGAAATGTATCAGACTGTGTTGGACGCGGACTATCTGGAGGAGGCCGTGGCCGTGGCGCGGCGGATGGCAAAGCATTTCTGGGACGAAGAGGCGGGAGGCTTTTATTTGTATGCGTCCGAAGGCGAACAGCTGATTCACCGGCCCAAGGATGTGTGGGACGGCGCCATGCCCTCGGGCAACTCCATGGCGGCTTACGCGCTTTGCCGCCTCGCCGCGCTGACGGCGGAAACGGCGTGGATCGAGCTGCGGGACCGGCAGATTGGCTTTCTGATGCGCCAGGTCCGGGACTACCCGACGGGATACAGCTTTTCTTTGCTTGCCATGATGGAGGCGGCTTATCCGTCCAGGGAGCTGGTGTGCGCATTGCCGTCTGGCTGCGGGAAGGATCTGCAGAGAAAACTGGCGCTGGCCGCCAATGATGGCTTTACGGTTCTCGTAAAAACTCCCCAGAACGCCGAACAGCTGGCGCGAGTGGCTCCGTTTACGGCGGATTATCCCATGGGGGAAAGGGATCGTTTTTATCTGTGTGAGGGAGGAAGTTGCCGAAAACCCACGGAAAATCTGGAAGAAATCCTGCCTTAAATCCGGGATTTTGCCTCTGAATGGAAAAATATCTCTTAGGATTGTAAAAATTCTCTTGAATTATCAGGTGAAAATTGCTATTCTTAATGTATCATATTTTTGTGAGGGAGGTAATGAATATGGATTTGTCAATTCTAGCGCCGATCGGATCTTGCGTGGCATTGTTATTTGCTCTTTATCTGGCGCGCAAGGTTCTGAAGGAGGACGAGGGCAATGATCAGATGAAGAAGATCTCGGCTTCCGTCCGCGCGGGTGCGAATGCCTATCTGAAACGGCAGTATACAGGCGTTGTGGTATTCTTCGTCATTTTATTCGTCGTTCTGGTGGGCTTAGGGCTGGGGGGCTTTTTGACTATGTTTGCGCCCTTTGCTTTTGTAACTGGAGGATTCTTTTCCGGATTATCGGGATTTATCGGTATGAAGATCGCCACGGCGGCCAATGCCAGGACTGCGCAGGCAGCCAGCAAGAGCCTGAATTCCGGCTTGAAGGTGGCCTTTTCATCCGGCGCCGTTATGGGATTTGTCGTGGTAGGCCTTGGCCTGCTGCATATTTCCGTGTGGTTCTTTTTCCTGAAATATTGGTATGCGGACCCGGCGCATCTGACGGTTGCGGCTGGGAAAACCTTTGAGGAAGCGCAGATTCAGGCGATTACATCCGCCATGCTTACCTTTGGCATGGGTGCGTCCGCCATGGCTCTGTTTGCGCGTGTAGGCGGCGGTATCTTTACCAAAGCGGCCGACGTGGGCGCGGACCTGGTTGGTAAAGTAGAAATCGGCATCCCGGAGGACGACCCCAGAAACCCTGCCGTTATTGCGGATAACGTAGGCGATAACGTAGGCGACGTGGCCGGCATGGGCGCGGACCTTTACGAGTCTTACGTGGGTTCTATTATTTCCACGTCTGCGCTGGCGGTTGCGGCCGGATTCGGCTTAAAAGGCGTGACGATTCCCATGGCTATGGCCGCCATTGGAATCCTGGCTTCCATCATTGGAACATTCTTTATTAAGACAAAAGAGGACGCTACCCAGAAATCCCTTTTGTCCGCGCTCAGAAGAGGCACCTGGATCAGCGGCGCAATCATTGCGGTGGCCGCTTATCCGCTGATTTACTACGGACTTGGAAAAGAAAACATCGGATTCTTTTTCGCTGTTTTGTCCGGACTTTTGGCCGGTATCTTAATCGGCATCACCACGGAGTACTACACCTCCGATACATATAAGCCTACCCAGAAGCTGGCAGCCACGTCTATGACGGGTCCGGCCACGATTATTATCGGCGGATTGTCACTGGGTATGCTCTCCACTGTTCTGCCTGTTATTATCGTGGGCGTGTCTGTGCTGGTTAGCTATCGTGTATCCGGCGGAGCCGGCGGCATTGGCGATCCCAGCTTTAACCAGGGTCTTTACGGCGTAGGTCTGTCCGCGGTGGGTATGCTTTCCACACTGGGCATCACGCTGGCCACCGACGCTTACGGTCCGGTTGCGGACAACGCGGGCGGCATCGCCGAGATGTGCGGTTTGGGTGAAGGCGTGCGTAAGAGAACCGACGCGCTGGATTCCCTGGGAAATACAACGGCGGCTACCGGAAAAGGCTTCGCCATTGGTTCCGCGGCTTTGACTGCACTGGCGCTGATCGCTTCCTACGTGGCCGAGATTCAGGTTATCGATCCGGATTTCGTTTTTGATCTGAGCATCATTAACCCGCCGGTTTTGATCGGACTGTTCGTGGGCGGCATGCTTCCGTTTTTGTTTGCTTCCCTGACCATGGAGGCCGTTGGAAACGCGGCGCAAAGCATCGTGGTGGAAGTGCGTCGTCAGTTTAAGGAGATCAAGGGGCTGATGGAAGGAAAAGCGGAACCGGATTATGCTTCCTGCGTGGATATCTGTACGAAATCCGCTCAGAAAGAGATGGTTCTTCCCGCCGTTTTGACGGTAGTTTCTCCTCTGGTTGTGGGCTTGATTCTGGGCGTAAACGGCATCTGCGGCATGCTGGGCGGCGCCACAGTCAGCGGCTTCATTCTGGCTGTTATGATGGCCAACTCCGGCGGCGCATGGGACAATGCGAAGAAATACATTGAGACCGGCGCGCACGGCGGAAAGGGCAGCGACGCTCATAAAGCGGCCGTTGTTGGCGATACCGTGGGAGATCCATTTAAGGACACTTCCGGTCCGTCCATCAACATTCTGATTAAACTGCTTTCTATGGTGGCGATCGTATTTGCCAGCCTGATTTTGAATTATCATCTTTTCTAAATTGGACAGGTTTTTGAACCAGTGGGACCTTTATGCCCAGGAAGCGGCATAGGGGTTTTGCTGGTTTTGTTGCAGGGAGTGAAAAAAAGAGATGGAGAATGCTGGGGCAAGCAAGAATAAGCTCAAAGGGACGAAAATACGTACGGCCAATTATCTGATGATTCTGGCGGCATGTGTTTTGTATATGTTTATTTTATACGGAATGTTCCGGATTTCCCGACAGTACGATGACCTGATCCGCACTGCGGACGAATATATCAGCAGCGAGGAAATTACGGCTAATATTGCGGAAGGGTCCAATATTCTTACGGAACAGGCGCGCCTGTATGCAGTGACGGCGGAGCCGGAGCATATGGAGGCGTATTTCCAGGAGGCCAACGTTGACAGAAGAAGGGAACTGGCCCTGGAAGAGCTGGAAGAGTTCTACATGGATGGCGAGGTCAAAGACTATCTGAAAAAGGCTCTGGATCGCTCCAATGAGCTGATGGAAAACGAATTTTATTCCATGAGATTGGTCTCGGAAGCCAACGAGTTTGATCCGCAGAGGCTTCCAGAAGAAATACAGGCCGTGGAGCTTTCGAAAGAGGACGCGGCGATGAACGATGAGGCGAAAATCCAGAAAGCTCAGGAATTGGTTTTTGGAGACGGATACAGGGACGCCAAGGAGGAGATTATGGAAAACATCTCCAATTCCCTGTCATCCGTGCTGAATGAAACCAAAATGGAGCAGGAGAGCAGCAGGGCGGGCCTGAAGAGGCAGCTGAACATTCAGCGGGTGGAGATCAGCGTTCTGTTCGTGATGAATGTGATTATTTTCCTGTTTATCACCACATTGATCGTGAAGCCGCTGCAAGTTTACATCAAATGCATCAAGGACAATAAGGCTCTGGAGATCACGGGCGCGTATGAGTTCAAGTATCTGGCGCTGACCTATAACGATATCTATGAGGTAAATGCGGCCAATGAGAGCATGCTGCGGGAGAAGGCGGAGAAAGACGCGCTCACCGGGATTATGAACAGAGGCGCCTTTGATCAGCTTCGGGCCGGATTAAAGGCGAAGCCAATACCGATCTGTCTGCTGTTGATTGACGTGGATGTATTTAAGTCTATCAATGACACCTATGGCCATGAGATGGGCGACCGGGCTCTGAAGCGCGTGGCGGATCTTCTGGTGAATACCTTTCGCTCCACGGACTATCCGGCGCGAATTGGGGGCGATGAGTTTGCCGTGATCATGACGGATGTGGACAGCGATTCCAGGGAAAGCATCGCGAAAAAGGCGGAAGAGATGAATGAGATTCTCCAAAGGGGAGAAAAAGGTCTGCCCAAATTTTCGCTGAGTATAGGCATCGCTTTTTCGCGGATTGGATTTGACGACGGACTCTATAAGAAAGCGGACAAAGCGCTGTACCATGTGAAAGAGACTGGGCGTTGCGGCTATGGTTTTTATGAAGATTTATAAAAATACATGAAAATGGGCAGGACTCTCATAGGTAAGAGGCTTGCCCGTTTTGTTTTTG
>CAOJVE010000027.1 GCA_948444865.1 uncultured Lachnospiraceae bacterium | reverse complement strand
GCAAAGCGATGCGGGCGTATGAACGGGTGATGGAAGCGATAGAAAGCGTGGAGGACGAACGGGAACAGGACGTGTTGTTTTACAAATACATCAAGGGAATGTCTTGTTTGAAAATTTCCGATAAGCTGCATTATTCGGATCGGTGGGTTAGAAAGCTGCATAGACAGGCGTTGGAGCGCTTAAAAATTTAAAAGAGTTCCTAGCAGTTCCGCCCCTGCCTGTGGTATTATGATACCGTGGAATTGAGGCCAAGACGAAACGGCATTCCATCTTGGGAAAATCCTCCTTAGATTTCTCCTTTGATTGCGCGCAGGCGGCCCGGCATGGGGCGGCAGCCAGGCCGGGCCGCCCGCCTTGTTCTTTTTCACTCATTAATCTTTTATCAATACTTCCTACAAAAACGCCCTGCAGATGTAAGGGGCGTTTTTTGATGGGAAAAAGGCCGCCTGAAGCAATGCCCCAAATATTGTTTGGAGGTGGCCGCATGGACAGTTTTATCAGTTGGGTTGGCGGGAAGAAAGCCCTGCGGAAAAAGATTCTGGGGCAGTTCCCCGCCGGCTATGGAAGGTATATCGAGGCGTTCGGAGGGGCCGGGTGGCTTTTGTTCGCCGAGGAGCGAAAAGGGAAGTTGGAAGTCTATAACGACATGGACGGAAATCTCGTGAATTTATTCCGGTGCGTGAAGCGTCACCCGGACGCGCTCCAGGAGGAGTTGGACTGGCTGCTGAATTCACGCGAAATGTTCTTTGACGCGAAAGAAGAGGCGCGGGGGATGACGGACATTCAGCGGGCCGCCCGGCATTTCGTTTTAATCCGGGAGTCCTATGGCGTGGACTGCCGCTCATTCGGAGCCAGGAACAGGGACATGGCAAAGGCCGTGGCTTATATGCGCGAGACCTCTGCCCGATTAAACAAAGTCGTGGTGGAGCGCATGGACTTTGAGCGGCTGCTGAAAGTTTATGACAGGCCGGACGCGCTGTTCTATCTCGACCCGCCATACTTCGGCGTTGAAAAGCATTATAGCGTTGAGTTTGGAAGCAATGACCATACGCGCCTGCGCGACGCGCTGGGCCGTATACAGGGGAAGTTCATTCTGTCGTACAATGATTGCCCACAGGCGCGGGAGATGTATAGGGGCTACGCGATGGTTGAAGCGGATCGGAACGACAATTTAGCCACGGGAAGGCGTTATCGGGAGCTGATTATAAAAAATTACTAGACAAACAAATGTTCTTCGTGATACAATCCCTTTAGGGCATTGCATCAGGCGATTTTACGCGGGGCTGGGCGGATCATTCCGTCCAGCCCTTTGCGATGCGGAAACGTCATCTGCGCCTTTTTATTTGGACGAAGGGGCCGGACGCATAATTCATCGTTCGGCCCCTTCGCACGGTGATATAGGCGCATTGGCGCAGTTTAGAAGCCGTTTAAGGTACTTCCCGGGAGGGCCCCCGATGCGGGGCGCGGAAGGCCCGGTATTTTTGCCCGTAAGGATAAAATTTTTAGGCGACTTCCTTCCGCTTTTTCAAAGGGGGTGAGGGGCGTGGTCGTGAATCAGAAGGAGCTGGCGCAGTGTTTGGGGCTTTCCACCCGTCAGGTCAGGAATTTAAAGGAAGAGGGGATGTTCCAGACCGTGAATAAAAACCGCGGCTATGTCCTCGAAACGTGCGTCCAGGAGTACATAAATTTTAAGGTGAACGCGGAAACGGGAAGGGGCGCGTCCATCGAAAAAGTCAAGGCGGATCACGAGGCGATTAAAAAAGAAATATCCGCGTTAAAGCTTCGCAGGCTGCGGCGGGAGCTGCACGAGGCCGCGGACGTGGAGGCGTTTTTGGCTGACATGCTGACGCGCTTCAAAAACCGGCTGCTGTCCCTTCCGGCAAAGCTGGCGATGCAGATCGCCGGCGAAAAGGACGCAAACGCGGTGATCCAGGCCCTGGACAAAGGTTTCCGGGAGGCCCTTGACGAGCTGTCGGAATATGACCCAGACCAGATAGACGGGGACAGCGCAAAAGAGATTGAAGCGGAGGATGAAGAGGGCGGGGAATGAGCCAGAGAAGCCGTTCAAGGGAAAAAACAAAAAGGCTGTTTCAGCGGGTCATCCAGGGGACGTTAAAGCCCCCAGAGGAGCTGACCGTAAGCCAGTGGGCGGAGCGTTTCCGCGTGTTGGACGGGGCCAGCAATTTAAAGGGCCGGTGGTCCAACGACGTCACCCCGTATCTTGTGGGGATCATGGATTCTTTAAACGATCCGGACATTCGGAAGATTTTTTTCTGCAAAGCGTCGCAGATCGGCGGCACGGAGGCCTTAATCAACATGCTTTGCTACATCATCCACCGGTCCCCCGCCCCGACGATGATCGTCTACCCAAACGACGACCTGGCCAAGGACATATCCAATGACAAGCTAAAGCCGGCGTTTCGGCTCGTCCCGGAGATTAAGCGGATTTTTTCCGAAAACGCGTCCAAGGAGCTGCGGCTGAAATTCAAGACGATGACGCTTTACCTGCGCGGGTCGGGCTCCCCCTCCAAGCTTGCGTCGAAAGAAATAAAATATCTGTTTTTTGATGAAATCGACAAGATGGGCGGGGCCACGCAAAAAGAGGCGTCGCCTTACAATCTTGCCCTGGAGCGGACGAAGACGTACCGGCCCCAGGAAAAGGTGTACGCCTGCTCGACCCCCACGGTGAAGACGAACTACATTTGGGAGCTGCACGAAGGAGCCGACGAGGTTCGGCATTATTTTGTGAAATGCCCGCACTGCGGCGAATGGATTGAGCTCTTGTTTAAGCAGATTCGCTTTGACGAGGACGAAAACAAAGCCATGAGCGCCTACGAGCGGGCCCAGACCGCCCAATACGTCTGCCAGGAATGCGGGTGCGTTATAGAGGACTCCGACAAGCCGCGGATGCTCCGGGAGGGCCAGTGGCGGGCGGTGAAAAAGCGGGGCGTCGGCAAGCCCAGGAGCGTGGGGTTCTGGCTGCCGTCCCTGTACAGCGTCTTTTTAAAATGGTCCGACGTGGCGGAGGAGTTTTTAAATTCCAAGGACGACCCGGAGAGGCTTCAGAACTTCACGAACTCGTGGCTGGCCGAAGCCTGGGAGGACACGCAGCTGAAGACCACGGAGGAGCTGGTGATGGAGCGTCAGACGGACTTAGAGGAGTTTATTGCGCCGAGCTGGGCGAAGCTTCTCACCGCCGGCGTGGACGTGCAGGAAACGAGCCTTTACTACACCATACGGGCGTTTGGCGACTACACCACCAGCCAGTGCGTCACCCACGGGCAGGCCTTGTCCTTCGGGGAAATTGAGCGGGTCATGAACGGCGAGTTTAAGACGGAGGACGGGCGCGTCATGGTTGTGTGCTTGGCCTTGATTGACTCCGGGTTCCAGGCGGACGACACGTACGACTTCTGCATCGACAACGCGGACTGGGCCCTGCCCTGCAAGGGCTCCAGCAGCCCCATGGCCAGCCGGTATAAAATCAGCAAGGTGGACAAGACGGACAGCCGGGCCTACGGAACGCAGCTGGTGATTGTGGACGGGGACAAATTCAAGGACTCCATCGCCTCCAGGATGCGCCGCAAAAACGGCCGGGGCAGCTGGATGGTGCACAAAGGGTGCGATAAAGAATACGCCTGGCAGGTTACGGCGGAGCATAAAACTTACGTGCGGGCCGGAGGCGGGACGCGCCGGCTGAAATGGACGCCGAAGCATTCCCATGCGGCCAACCATTACCTAGACTGCGAAGTGTACGCCATGGCCGCCGCGGAGATGCTCGGGGTGCGCCGGCTGCATCTGGAGGCGGAAGAGGCCCACGAGAAAAAGGCAAACAAGGGCGCGTCGGAGCCATACGCGCCAGAAGAGAGCTGGATCAGGCAAAACGATGATTGGATTTAGGGGAGGGACGTCTGGATGGAACAATTTACGGCAAAGGAAATGCTCGCGGAGGTGGAGAAAGCCATATACGCCATATGCGCGGGCGGGCAAAGCTACCGGATCGGCTCCCGGCAGCTGACCCGGGCGGACTTAAGCACGCTGTATAAAATCAAAAACGACCTGGCGGCGCAGACGGCCGAAGGGGCGCCGGGGCTTTTGGATGACTGCTATGTGGCCGTGTTTGACCGGAGATAGGAGGGCGAAATGAAAAATCCATTGGACGGCCTGATCGGCTTCATTTCTCCGGCGGCTGGGGTCCGGCGCGAGGCCTGGAGGCGGCGGCTGGACGAATGCCGCCATTACGACGCTGGGACTTACGACCGCTTAAACGCCGGGTGGATCGCGTACAACCAGTCCGCCGAGCAGACGGACCGCTACAGCCGCGACACGGTGCGGGCCAGGGCGCGGGACCTAGAGCGAAACAGCGACATGGCCAACGGCGTGATCGGGGCCTACAAGCGAAACGTGGTGGGCCTTGGCTGGACTTTGCAGGCCCGCACGGGCAATGAAAGCCTGAATCGGAAAATCGAAGAGGCCTGGATCGAATGGTGCAGGCGGAAAAACTGCGACGTGACGGAAACCCAGAGCTTCAACCAAATGCTGCGGATGGCGGTCAGGAGAAAGAAAGTGGACGGGGGAATCCTTTTTAAAAAATGCTACACGGGCGGCGGCCTCGTCCCCTTTAAGCTGCAGGCGTTGGAGGTGGACGAGCTGGACTTGGGCCGGGCCGCGCCCAAAAATCCCGACTGCCGCGTCGTCGGCGGGATTGAGCTGGACGCTTACAACAGGCCCGTGGGGTATTGGCTTCGGCAATACGGCGTGGACGGCTTCAGCCAGACGGAGCCCGCGTACGCGCCGGCCAAAGACGTCATTTATTACTATACGAAAAGCCGCCCTTCCCAGGTCCGGGAAATGAGCGACCTTGCCCCGACGATTGCGCGGGTGCGGGACGCCAACGAATTTATGACGGCGGTCAGCGTAAAGGAGCGCATAGCCGCCTGTTTGGCGGTGTTCATAAAAAAGGTCATCCCCACGGGCGGCCTTGGAAGGGGCGCGGCCGTCGCGGGACGGATGAGGCCCATGGCGGATTACGAGGGCAAGACCATAAGCCCCGGCATGATTAAAGAGCTAAACGCCGGGGATGAAATCCAGGTGGTGAATCCCGCCGGCCAGGCCACGGACGCGGCCGACTACATCAAGCTGCAGCAGCGGCTTATTGGCGCGGGCCAGGGGCTGTCCTATGAGGCCGCCAGCCGGGATATGAGCCAGAGCAACTATTCCAGCGCGAGGCAGGGGGCCATTGAGGACGAGCAGACCTACATTGAGGACGTGGAGCTTTTGCGGGAAACCGTGATGGACGAGGCGTACGAAACCTTCGTCATCTCCGGCGTTCTCTCCGGCCTGTTCGACATTCCGAAGTTTTGGGAGAATAAACGGAAATACCTAAAACATGAGTGGGTGGCCGCGCCGAAGAAGTGGATTGACCCGTTAAAGGAAGCCAACGCCACGAAAATTGCGCTGCAGACCGGGCAGAAGACCTTCCAGCAGATCGCGGCGGAGAATGGGAAGGACTGGAAGGACCAGATCGATGAAATCGCGGCGGCTTTAGAGTACGCCAGAAAAAAAGGGTTCGAGTTAGGAGGGATCGCATTTGACAAAACGCAATCGGAGCTTATCCCCAACGATAAAAAAGAGCCAGCCGCAGAGCCGGCCCCCGCGCCGAAAGGCCCCGCCGGCCAGGAGGGCGCGCCGGGACAGGGCGAAGAGCTGGCTGGAGACGAGGGGACAGACAAAGACGGGGGGCAAAAGCCAGACCAGGACGTTTGACGCGTCCTGCATCCGCGCTCTGGAAGGGGAAGGGAACGAGCGGGCGTTTCTCATTTCCTTTTCCAGCGAAGAGCCTTACGAACGGTTTTGGGGGCGGGAAATCCTGGACCACGGCCCCGAGGCCGCGGATCTTTCCCGCCTGAACTCCATAGGGGTTCTTTTATACAACCACAACAGGGACAAAGTGCTTGGGAAAGTGCGCCGCGCCTGGATTGAAAACCAGCGGGGCATGGCGGAGGTGGAGTTTGACGCGGACGAAGCGTCCGAGGTGATTTTTCAGAAAGTCAAAAGCGGGACGCTTAAAGGCGTGTCCATCGGATACCGGATAGACGCGCTGGAAGAGGTGCGTCCGGGCAAAACATCCGCGGACGGCCGGTTTACGGGCCCATGCGACGTGGCGCGGCGGTGGACGCCTTTTGAAATCAGCGTCGTGAGCGTGCCGGCGGACGCCACGGTGGGCGTGGGCCGGGAGATGGGCGCGCCGGAAGGGCTGTCCTGCTTTGAGGCGCAGCTGCGGATAAACCAGAATAAAAGTCAGGAGGTTTGGACATGACGCCAAAACAGAGAAGAGACGCGGCCATGCTGAAACAGCAGGCCATTGTGAGCGCCGCCAAGGCGGAGGGCAATCGCGCGCTGACCGCCGAAGAGCAGGCGGAGTTTGAGGGGCTTCAGCGCGAAATTGAACAGGCGGACGCGGAGACGGAGGCCCAGGAGAGGGGGCTTTTAGGAGGCGCGGGCGCGGCGCAGCCTTTAACGGGCGGTCAGCCCCCAGCGGTTCAGCCGGAGGCGGCCCCCGAAACGCAGACGGGAGGGACGCGCGGCATCGGCGAAGCGGAGGCGGAACGCGCCCGGGCGGCGGAGATCGTGACGCTTTGCCGGGATTTTGACGTGGACCCGACGGAGCACATCCAGAGCGGGGCCAGCTTGGACCAGGTGCGGGCGGCCATTTTGGAGGGCTTAAAAAGGACAGGCGCCCCCATACGCGCGCAGGTCACCCGGGATGAGGGGGAGACGTTTCGTCAGCGGGCTTCCGACGCGCTTGTGATGCGGGCGGGGCTTCCGGTGGATTCCCCCGCGGAAGGCGCGGGGGAGCTCCAGGCCATGAGCCTGCGGGATCTGGCCATTGAATGCCTGAGCCGCGACGGGCGCGACACGGTGGAGCTTTTGCGGATGCGTCCGGACGACATGTACGGGGAGCTTTGCCGCCAGTTCTACAACCCCACGTCGGCGTTCCCCGCCATTTTGGACAACACGATCCGGAAAAGCATCGTGCACCTGTACAACGAAGTCCCCACCACTTTCCAGGCGTGGACTTCCAAGGGAAGCCTGAAGGATTTTAAGATTACCGCGGACCATGAGTACGTGATCGGAGGCATGGGCGATTTCCTTCTGGTTCCGGAAAACGGGGAGTTAAAGCCAGCTAAGCCCAGGACGGAGCTTTTGCCGAACCGCAAGCTGGACACCTACGGGCGGACCTTTTCCATGACCCGACAGGCGTTCATAAACGACGACATAGGCTTTTTGACGGAGATCCCGGGGCTTTACGCGGCCAGCGCGAAAAAGACCATCGACAAGGCGGTGTATTCCCTTCTCTTTGAGAACAAAGAGACGTTTGACAAGACGAAGCTCTTTGACGCGAAGCATGGCAACGTCATGAAAGCCGGCTCCAAGCCCACCCAGGCTTCCATCCAGGCCATGATTTTGCAGATGCAGCGGCAAAAAGACCCGTTCGGGGAGGCCATCTACATGACCCCGCAGCACATCATCACGCCGGTGGGGTATGAATTTGATCTGGCGGTGATCCTCCACAGCGCGCAGGCGGTGGGGACCAACAACAATGACGTCAACCCGCTGTACAACTACCCGATCAATGTGGTGCAGACGCCGGTGTTGAACGCCTTGGCCGGGGATGGCGCCGTTCCGTGGTTTATGGTCGCCAACGCGGCCAGCGCAAGGGGAATCCAGGTGGATTACCTGAACGGGCAGGAGACGCCGACGGTGCGGCGCATGGAAACGCCGGGCGTGCTGGGATTCCAGTGGGACATTTATCTGGATTGGGGCATTGCGGTGCGGGATTACCGCGGCCTTATAAAAAATCCAGGGGAAAAGATCGCCATATAGAAGGAGGGACGGATTATGAGCAAAGCGGCGTATTGGCAGAGGGGCGAAGCCCTCGACTATGTGAACAGGACGGAGGAGACCATTGAGGCCGGCTCGGTCATCGCTTTTGGCGACCGCGTGGGCGTGGCCGGCGCAGACATCCCGCCGGGGGAAACCGGCAGCCTTCACGTGGAGGGCGTGTTTGAGGTCCCCAAAGGCGAGGGCGCCATTGAGGCGGGGGCGGACGTGTATTTCGACGCGGCGGCCATGCTGTTTAAAATGGAGGCGTTGGCGGTTTCGTCCGCAAACGCGCCCTACAATTCCACCACAAAATCCAGTGTCCGCGCTGGCTATGCAGCCCAGGACGCGGCGGCGGACGCCGAGACCGTCCTGGTGAAAATCAACGCGTGACGGGGAAAAGAAGCCGCGCGAAGGCGTGTCCGGTCACGGCGCCGGCGGGGCTGCCGGGCGCGGCGTATCCGTTCGCCGGCCCGGGGGCGGATTTAATCGGGCGCCCGCCGCCCAGAAGCGTAAGAGGCGCGCGGCCGGAACCAACGAAAGGAAGGAGGAAAGCCCGTGGGTAAGACTTTTAAAGAGCTACTGCAACAGGACGTCAAGAACGCGTTCCTCAATCCGGCGGAATTCGGGGAGACGCATATGGTGAATGGAACGGAGATGACCATAATCATTGACAGCAACGAACAGATTGAGCGGGAGAAAAGGGGCGCCCAGCAGACGGACGGGGTCTACATGAACCAAAAGCTGATTTATGTGGACGCCGTCGACTTTGGGCCTCTTCCCGCGCAGGGTTCGCTTTTTACGCTGGACAGGCGCAAATACCGCGTGGCGGACGCTATTTCCGAAGGCGGCGTGTATTCAATTACGGTTGAGGCGAACCGGTCATGAGCGGCGTGACCATAAAGGCGGAAGTGGATTCGGCGGATTTAAAACGCGCCATGAAAGGCCTGGAAGGGGTCGAGTCAAAAGCCCCGCGGATGTTCCGGAACGCCGTCAACCGGGCCGCCACCCAGACGATGAAACAGCTCCGCAAAGGGCGTGGCGGCTACGTCGTAAAGGCGAAGGCATTTAACGCGGCCGTTGAGGTGAAGCGGGCCAATGCTGAGCATATGACCGCGACGATAAAATCACGCGATAAGCCGCACAGCCTTAGCGACGGGGGTTACTATAAGGTTTCAGCGAGTAAAAAACATGGGTTGCGGGCGAAAGTGCGCAAAGGCGCGTTTAAGCCGCTCACAACCAGCGACGGACGAAAGGCGTTCTATGCGGGCGTTCAAACGGGGCACGCCGGCGTGACGCATTGGGACGTGTTCCAGAGAAAGGGAGAGGAGCGGCTTCCGATAAAAAAACTGGCCGGCCCCGGCGTGTCAAAGATGGTGAAAGCCATTTTTAAAGGGGATCACGGCGAAGAGCGTCTGGACCCGTTCATTCAAAAGACTTTGCACGAAGAGATTGCGGCGGAAATCGCGAAAGTAAAAGGAGCGCGTAAATGACGATATTGGACTTACAGGAAACTTTGGCAAAGGAAGTGGGGCGAATCCTCAAGGACGTGGCGACGGAAAACGCCGCTGGGGAGAAAGTGAGCGGGGTGACGGTGCACAGACAGCAGCTTCCCATCATCGTTTCAGACGAAGAGGACGCGTCGCAATTCTTTCCATACGCCATTGTAAGGCTCACTGAGGGGGCGTGCGCCGATGACGACAGCCCATGGGACGTGACGGCGGACGTGATTCTGGGCGTGCATGACGAGGACGCGCGGAACCAGGGCCATGAACACATCATGGTTATGTGCCAGAGGCTGATTGACCGTTTTGCCGCGAAGCCGCTGCTGAACGGAAAATATTGGGCGCATCCAAATATAGAGTGGGCGGTGCAGGACGCGGACGCTTACCCATATTATTTTGGAGGCGTGCGCATTACGTTCAGCGTCCCGAAAATAGGAAGGAGTATGACGGTCTATGACTGAGATAAAAACAAGCAAAAACGAAAAAGAGCCTTTAATGGCTAGCGTTGCGGCGGCCCCGTACGCTAAAAAGGACGCCGCCGGGCCCAAAGCGCAAAAAGAGCGGCCAAAGCGAAAAGGCCCCTGGATGTACGTGGGACCGACGGCGCCGGGAATCGGCGTGCAGAACCGGGTCTATTCGGAAATTCCGGCGGAAGCGCAAAAACGCGCCGAGGACGCGCCGGAGATTCTGCATTTGTTCATCCCGGTGAAGGACTACCCGATGGCCAACCGGATGCTGCGGGAAGGCGCGGGATACATCCACAATGCGTACTGCAAAGCGGAGAAAATGCGAAAAGGAGGAACCAAATTATGAGCGGGATGGATCAGAGATTGATCGGGCGGAACGTAGGCCGGCATGGGATATTCATCCGGGAAGAGGCCACGGCCCTGACCATACCGATCACAGGGTACAGCGCGGTGCAGGCGGTGATTGGGACGGCCCCGGTGAACATGCTGGACGACCCGGCGGGCGCGGTGAACGTCCCCATTCTGGCCACGAAGGCGACGGAGGCCATGGAAAAACTGGGGTATTGCGCGGATTTTGACAAATACACCCTGTGCCAGACCATGTACGTGACGAACAACATTTACCAAGTGTCCCCGGTGGTCTATATCAATGTTTTAGACCCGGCAAAGCATAAGAAGGCGCTGGAGGGCGCCGAAGCGACGGTCGACGCGCTGCGGGCGGTGATCAAAGAGACGGGCGTCCTCCGAGACGGGCTGACAGTGACCGCCGGGGAGGCGACGCTGGAACTGTCAAAAGACTATACGGTCAGTTACGACGCCAACGGACGCCTGGCCATTAATTTAGTGGCGGGCGGCGCGGGCGCCGGGGCGGAGAAAGTCACCGTCTCCGGATTCATGCTGGACCCGGAAGCGGTGACGAAAGAGGACATAATGGGCGCGTACGACCCAGCGACGGGAGCTGAAACGGGCATGGAGCTGATTCGTCAGATTTACCCCCGGTTCGGGATCGTGCCCAGCGTCCTCCTTGCGCCGGGCTATTCGCAGATTCCAGAAGTTGGGATCGCGCTGTCCGCAAAAGCGGCCAACATAAACGGCGTGTTTAAAGGAATCGCGCTCCTGGATCTGGACACGGAAAAGGCCCGGAAATACACGGACTGCAAAGACGTGAAGGAGGAAAGCGGCTTCACTTCGGAGTTCTGCTATCCGCTCTGGCCTTGTTTTAAGGTTGGGGAGCTGACGCTTGCGTCTTCAGCGGTCGTCGGGGGGCTGATTTCCTACGTGGACGCGAGCAACGACGACGTGCCCTACGTATCGCCGTCCAACAAGATATTAGGGGTCACGGGGACGTGTCTGACGGACGGGACGGAGGTCATCATGGACCAGGACCAGGCGAACGCGGTCAACGCGGCTGGCGTCGCCACGGCTTTCAATTTTAACGGCTGGAGGCTGTGGGGCAACTACACGGGGGCGTACCCTTCCACTTTGGACGCCAAAGATATGTGGCTGCCCGTGCGGCGGATGTTCAACTGGCAGGGCAACGCGTTCATCCAGACGTACCTCTCCAAGGTGGATGACCCAATGAACAAATATCTCGTGGAGAGCATTGTGGATTCAGAGAACATAAGGTGCGCGGCGTTCGCGCCGGACAAGTGGGCGGGCGCGTTTATCGAATATACAGCGGAGGATAACTCGGACATTGACATCCTTGCCGGTAGAATGACGTTCAGGCAGCATATCGCGCCTTACACACCGGCGCAGGAGATTGTGAACATACTGAATTATGACGTGTCGATGCTGCAGGATGCATTGACCGGGGAAGGGGGCGAATAAGGATGGCGGCGTCCAATATGCTTGTGCCAGAACTGGTGAACCATTTCAATGTCTATGACGACAGGGCTAAGAGGCTGATTGGGGTGTCGGGGGAGGTGGACCTTGGGGAACTGAAGGCCATGACCGACACAGTGGAAGTCGCGGGCGTGCTGGGTGAGTACGAGGCTCCAGCGACTGGGCATTTCTCATCGCTCAAGATCAAGATTCCGTTCGCGATACTGTATGGGCAGATATTTGACCTGATGGACACAACCAAGCCCCCGCAGCTGACTCTGCGCGGGTCCCTGCAGGGGATCAGCAAGGAGGGCTACGGGGTTGACACGTTCGGCGTCAAGATCGTGGTGCGAGGTCGGGTGACCAGCTCGAATCTTGGAAAGCTGGTCAAGGCGAAAAAAGGCGAGCCGGAGATTGAGATGGAGGTTATGTACATCAAGGTAATGATCGAAGGCGAGACGACGGTGGAGCTGGATAAGCTCAATTTTAAGTTCGTGCTGAACGGCAAGGACATGATGGCAAAAATACGCAGCCAGATATAAGGAGGGCAATAATGGATCAGAAAAAAACAGAGAAAAAAGAAATCGTGGAAGTGAAGGACGGGGCGGTGGAGGTTATCCCTGATGAGGAAAGGACGCTGGAGCTGACCAGAGCCTACGCCTTTGAGGGAGAGACGATTTCCAGCCTGGACTTTTCCGGGCTGGAGGAAATCAACGCGGAGAGCATGATCCGTGCGAACAACATCATGACGAACGCCGGGACTGTCGCGGTCGTGCCGGAAAACAACCTGCACTACGCCTTGATCATCGCGGCGGACGCGACGGGCTTGCCCATTGAGTTCTTTAAAAAATTAAAGCCCAGGGACGCGATTAAGGTGAAAAACATTGTGACCCATTTTTTCTACGGCGAGGACTAAGGCCTGAAGACGCGGCGGAGCTGCGTAAGCTGTGCATGGCTTTAGCCATGCGCATAGGAAGCTACGAATATCTTGTGAAGCTGCCCGTCCTTGAGCTGCTGCGCATGTGCGAGGACCTGAAGGAGCTGGACAAAGAAAGGGGAGGCTAGGCGGTCGTGAGCGATTACAACATAGCGATAAAAATCGGCGCGAGGCTGGAAAAAAGCTTCAATGACGCGATCCGGGCCGCCCAGAGCGGCTTGTCAAGCCTTGGCGTAACGGCGTCCGAGGCGTCCAGGGAGATGGCGGCGTCCGGGAGGATGGGGACCCAGGCGTTTAGGGACGCGGCCGCAGCCGGAAAAGCGTGCGCCGCCGCTTCCAGGGGCGTGGCGGCGTCTGGAAAAATGGGCGCCGCTTCCTCCAGAGACCTGTCTGCGGCGGGGAAAGGGGCGTCCTCCATACTCAAAGAGATGGCGACGGCGGGTAAAGGAACCTCCGCGTCCTCCAAGGAAATAGCGGCGATGGCGAAAAAAGCCGCCGCGTCGCTAAAGGAAATGGCGACCGAAGGGAAGAAGGCCGCCGCAGCGTCTAAGGATATGGCGGCCGGAGGAAAAGAGGCCGTCAGCCTGGCCAAAAATATGGCGTCCGGGGGAAAAGGCGTCGTCAGTCTTTCTAAAGGCTTGGGCGCGGCGGGGGAGATGGGCGCCGCCGCGTCTAAAGGCATGGCCATGGCGGGGACGGCGGCCACAGCCGCCGCTGCGGCCATAGTGGCCGTCGGCAAAGCGATTGTGAAAATTGGCGAGTACAGCGTGCAGGTTGGGAAAGGCTTTGAATCCGCCATGTCGGACGCCTCCGCCACCGCAGACGCCAGCGCGGCGGATTACGAAAAAATGAAGCAGGCCGCTATGGAGATGGGAAAGACCACGTCCAAGACGGCCACGGAATCCGCCCAGGCGTTGAAATATATGTCTTTGGCGGGATGGGATGTGAACGCGTCCGTGTCCGCCTTGCCCTCCGTTTTGAAAATGTCCGAAGCTTCCGGCATGGAGCTGGAGCGGACTTCAGATTTGGTGACGGATTCCATGGCCGCGCTGGGCGTCACGGTGGATGAATTGCCGGGATACCTGGACGTGGCCACGAAAGCGCAGAATAAGTCAAACCAGTCCGCGGAACAGCTGATGGAAGCGTACCTGGGCGTGGGCGGGACGATGAAGAATTTAAACGTCCCCATTGCGGAATCGGCCACAGCCCTGGGCATGCTGGCGAACCGGGGCCTTAAAGGCTCCGAAGCCGGAACCGCATTGAATGCGATTATGGTCAACCTGACCACAGGGACGGGCCAGGCCGGGAAAATGATGCAAAAGCTCGGCGTGTCGGCGTTCGATTCCCGGGGCAATTTCATTGGATTGGAAGCGACCCTGCAGCAGCTGAACGGGGCGCTGCAAGGGTGCAGCGAAGAGGAAAAAAACGCGGCCCTGGCGGCCATCGGCGGCAAGCAGCACATAGACGCGCTCAACAGCCTTATGGCGGGCCTCAACACGACGAACGAAGAGGGCGTCACGGAATGGGCAGCCCTGACGGGGGAGCTTGAAAACTGCAAAGGCTCACTGGACGCGATGCGGGACACGAAGCTGGACAACCTGGAGGGCGACCTTGCCGCGCTCGAATCCGCCGCCCAGGACGCGGGGATAAAGATATATGAGCATTTAAACGCCCCCTTGCGCGATTTTGCGCAGTTCGGCGCGCAGGAGATCCGCAAGGTTTCGGCCGCAATGGAAAAGGACGGCTTTTCCGGAATGGCCGGGGCCGCAGGCGGCGCGATCGCGCGCGGTCTGGGAATGATCGTCGAGCGTCTGCCGGAATTTCTGACAACGGCTGTGTCGTCCATTGTGTCGTTTGTGATCGGATTTGCGACGAATCTGCCCGCAAGCATTTCCGCAGGGGTCGCGAAAGGGGCGCCAAGGCTCCTAAAAGCGTTTCGCCAGCTGGGCGTTGACCTCGTGAAAGCGGTCATCAAAGGCATTCTTTCGCTGGCGGGCACGCCTCTAAAAGTTTTAAAAAGCGTGTTCTTTGGCGGCGGGCATAAGAAGGAGGCGCAAAAAGCCGGGGCCGAAGCGGCGAAGGGTTACGCAAAAGGAGCTGACGAAAATGCGCCGGCCGCGTCCCTGACGTTGCCGGCAGCCCCCGCCATTGAAGAGGCTAAGGCGGCTGCTGCGCTTCCCGGCGGACAAGAGGGGACGCGTCCCGTTGAGGGTTTGGCGGGCCAGGCCGCCGAAGCGTCTAATTTCGCCGCGGCCGCGCCAGCCATAGCGGAAGCCGGACCTGTGGACGCAGAGGCCATAAGGGCTGAAGCGGAACAGACGAACGCTGAAATCGCCATGGACGCGGCGCAGCCTGCAACGGCTGTGGAGCCTTCCGCGATAGCGGAAACAGCCATCGCGGCGCGGTCGGACGCTGGATTTCCCGTTGAAGCGTCGCTGGCGGTCGAAGCCATGCCGCCCGCAGGCGTGGACGAAGACGCATTGTCGGTTCCGTCCGACGCGCTACGGGGCGCGCCCGCCGCCGTCATCCAGGAGGCTGCGGAGGCGGCGCCGATGGAAGCCGTTCAAAACGAGCCAGCGGCTGTGGAGGCGGCGCCGAAAACGCCCGTGGAGGCAATCCAAGCGACGGTTGAAACCTTAGAGATTCCCACGAAATCAATTCAGACGACGGCAGAGACGGCAGGCATTCCCGCGGACGCAATCCAAACCGCGGCGGAAGCGTCGGCGGCCCCCACGGAAGCGGTTCAGACGGCGGTCGAAACGGCAGGCGTGGAACAGGCGGACGTCGCCATGGAAGCTCCCATCGTTGCCGTGGACGCGCCTATGGAAATCGAGACGCGCGTCCCAGGCGGCTCATTTGCGCTGGACGGCGCTGTGTCAGACGGCGCGAAATCATTTGCGGGCCTTATTTCGCCGGGGACGCCCCCGGCGCTGGACGCTGACGCAAGACTGACAGGAAACGGCGCATGGAGTGGGGAGGCTCTTCAAACGGGCGCGTTTAGCGTCCTAAAAGGGCTGGATGGCGTTCGGGGAGCCACGCAGGCGGAAAGCGGCGGACCCCTCCCCCGCGAGCTTTTGACGCAATCCGTCCAAGCCATTTCCCGGAAGGGCGACGCTCCCGCGCCGGCTGTCCCAGTCCGGGAGACGCAGGAGAGCATTCGTTTACAGAATGCCGGAAACCCGGAGACGAACGCGGCTGCCGGGGCGGAGCCTTCGCATCCGGAAGAGCCTTCAAAGACAGGCGTCGCGCAGTTTTTGCCGATGGCCCGCGATTTTTTAAAAGCGATGGCGCGAAGGCTGAATCCTATTTCCGCGCCCACAAAAATGGCGCAGCGCGCAATCGACGTCAGGACGCTTCTGGATGGCGAAGCGGCCGCGTTGGCCAGAGGCTTAAGCCCCGCGGGCGCCCGCTTTGGCGCGATCCGGGATTTCATGGACAGAATGGAAATGGAAATGGGCGCGACGCGGGCAAAGCCCGCAGAAAACGCCCCTCAAAGCGTCCCTGAAGCGGAGCCTTCCGCCAAGGGCTCAAAAATCGTCGACGCGTTGAACGGCCTTTTAGGCGGGAGGCCAGCTCTGCGCGCTCCCGCGCCAAACGGAGCCCCTACGTTCGTGTACAGCCCCACGATTGTCATCGAAGGCGGCGGCGACGTCAAAAACGACGCGGAGAAAGCAAACCGCGTGGGGATGCGGGAGTTTGAAAAGCTCATGACGGAATGGGAAAGAAAAAACAAACGGACCCTGTTCGCATAGAAAGGAGGCGGCGCAAATGGCGTCAACATACGTCACCAGCCAGGGGGACGCATGGGACCTGATGGCCTATGACCTCTATGGCGATGAAAAATACATGCGGTATCTAATTGAGGCCAACTGGCCGCTTCTGGACGTTCTGATTTTCCCGTCCGGCGTCAAGATAAACGTGCCAGACATCCCAGAAGACGCGGATGAGGACAGGCCCTTCTGGCGCGATGGGGACGCGGGCGATGAGCCGCCCACGGAGGAAAAGCTGTATGAGTAATCCAAGAAGAGTCACGGCGAACTTTAAATTCAACGGCAAATGGCTGGGGAAGTCCTTAAAGGATTATCTCCAGTCCGTGACCTATACGGACATTGCGTCCGGCCAGAGCGACCAGCTGGACATCGTTTTGCAGAACATAAAAATGGACTGGCTCGGCAAAAGATACCCAAAAAAAGGCGACCGGGTGGACGGGAAAATCACTTTCGTCAACTGGGACGGGATCCGCGACCGGAAGCTGGACTGCGGGGCGTTCGTCCTGGACAGCATAAAGTTTTCCGGCGGCCCCCTCACCGCGTCCTTCGGGTGCCTGGCCTCCCCGATCGACAGCGATTTTAGCGCGCGGGACCGCGCCAAGACCTACAAAGGCGTCACCGTCCAGGAGATCGCCCAGGAAATCGCCGACCGGTACGGCTTAAAGCTGCAATGCTCCGGCGCGAACATACGGATAGAGGCCATCGAGCAGTCTCAGAAGACGGACAGCGCGTTCTTGCAGGACCTATGCGACACATATGGCCTGTCGCTGAAAGTCTATAAAAAATCCATCGTGGTCTATGACCAGACCGAGATGGAAGGAAAAAAGCCGGTGGAGGAACTGACGCGGAAGTCCTTCGTCGACGACAGGTGGGACTATGAGGACGCGCTTGTGGGGGTCTACACGGGGGCGCGGATTTCCTACAAGCCGGCGGAGGGCGGTGATGAAATCAGCGTCTACGTGGGCCAGAAGGCGGAGGACGCAAAAGACGCGCGGGTGTTGCATGTGAACGAAACGGCCGACAGCGTGGCCGACGCGTACAGGAAGGCCGCAGTCGCCGTGAACAAGTCAAACCAGGAGGCCACGAAGCTGTCCGGCGACATCTGGCCCGACCCGAAAATCTGCGCGGGCGTGACCGTGGAGGTTTCCGGGCTGGGTCACGCGGACGGAAAGTATTTTGTTGATAAATGCGTCACGGAAGTGGGCGGCTCAAAGGCCCGGCAGTCCGTGGAGATGCACAAATGCTATGAGCGGCTGGCGTGCGAGCCGGAGCCGGAGGAAGGGGCGAAGAAATGACGGAACGGCTGATACGAATAGGCAAAGTGTCCACCGTGGACTATGAGGCGGGCATGGTCAGCGTCACGTATTCGGTGACGGACGGCAACACAACGGATAAATTTCCCGTTTTCGCCATGGCGGACGAATACAAGATGCCCGCCGTGGGGCAGGACGTCCTTGTGCTGCACCTGCCCACAGGACAGGCGGCGGGAGTCGTCCTGGGGAAGATGTGGAATAAAGGGAACGCGCCAAGGAAATCCGGCGAAAATGTCTACAGCCAGGAATTCGGAGCCGAGCCGGAAGAGTCCTACATGGAGTACGACGGCGCGGACGGGGATTTGAAATTTAAGGACAAAAACGCCGGCCCCGTCACCCTCACGCAGCTGCTGGGCCTGGCGGAAACCGACAAACATCGGCGGGAGTTTGGGGACGAGCCGGGGGAGGCCTACATTGAATACCGCCCGGAAGAAGGGCGACTGTACTTTAAGGACAAGCGGGCCGGCCTGGTGAGCCTGTCAGCGATCTTGGGCCTCAGCCCCGAGGACGAGCTCAAAGACCCTGAGCCGGAGCCGGGAGGCGGCCAGGGCGAAGAGCCGGCCCAGACGGGAGGCGGCGAAAATGGCTAAGATAGGAAACTGGGGCAGGCATATCAAGTTTTCCGTCAACTCCGACAAGGCGCTGTCGTTTAAGGACTTCAAGCGCACGGTCAAAGGCCGTTGGGCGGAGCATCCGATCATCAACGAAAAGCCCAGGAAAGAGTTCCAGGGCCCCGAAGCGTCCGGCGTGACCATGGAGGTGGTTGTCTCCGCGCACCTGGGCGTCAGCCCGAAGGACATCATAGAAAAGCTGGAGAAAGCCTGTGAGAAGGGCAAGATAGACTACCTGTACGTGGGCGGCAAAAAAGTGGGCAAAGGCAAGATGTATCTGGAATCCGTAAGCGAAACGTGGGACGAGGTGTGGAACAAGGGCGAGCTGGCCAGGGCCACGCTCAGCCTGACGTTTTCCGAATACGCGTAAGGAGGGATGGCCTTGAGGGAAACAGACAGGATAGAGATCGTCCCGGTTCGCGGCGGGGAGGCCCTGGAGCGGGCGAACGCGCGGCTTCGCGCCTTGATTCTTTCCAGGGAGCGCACGATCCCCGGCAGCCGGGGCTTTGGCTTAAGCGGGGACTTTCTGGACGCGCCGTGCTATGAGGCGGCCAGCCAGTTTGGCGTGGAGCTGGAGGGGAAGGCGGACGAATACATCCCGGAGATAGACATAACCGAGGTCCAGGCGGACGCGGGCATGGACGGAACGGTGCAAACGCGGATATTCGTGGAATGGAGGGACGGCCATGATAACGGAAATCAATAGCCTGCCGGATGTGAGTTTCATAGACAATATGACGCTGGATGACGTTCAGGCCCTTCTGGCGCGCAGCTATGAGGAAAAGTATGAGCAAGTGACAAAACAGAAAGTCAGCCTGAAGAGGGCGGACCCCGTCACCCTCACGCTGTACGCCTGCTCCGTGCTTATCTACCAGGCCCTTATGTATGTGGACAGGGCCGGAAAGCAGGACCTCATAAAATACAGTTATGGAGAGTTTCTGGACAACATCGCCGCCAACAAAGGCGTTACGCGCCTCCCCGCCCAGGCGGCCGAAGTGACCGTGCGCTTCAGGATCCCCGCGCCCCGCAAGGACGCGGTCAGCGTCCCCGCAGGGACCAGGGTGACCAACGGGGACGGCATATACTTTGGAACCATGGAGTATGCGGAGATACCCCCAGGCGGCGTCCACATCGACATTCCCTGCAGGTGCCAGACAACGGGGGCTATCGGCAGCGGCCTGGCCGTGGGGAGCATTAATGCCCTGGTGGACCTTTTGCCCTATATCTCCAGCGTGTCCAATATCGAAGAGAGCCAGGGAGGGGCGGACATAGAAGACGATGAGAGCCTGGCGGAGCGCGTCTATCTGGCCCCATCAGCTTTTTCCGTAGCTGGGCCGAGGGACGCGTACATTTACCACACGAAGGCGTACGGCGCGTCCATCGGCTCCGTGAACGTCTCAAGCCCAAAGCCCTGCGAGGTGGAGGTGCGGGTCCTCTTAAAGGACGGCTCCCTCCCCTCCCAGGCGTTGTTGGACGGAATTTTGGAGTATCTGGACGATGACGCCATCCGGCCCCTGACGGATCAGGTGAAGGTCCTGGCCCCATACACGAGGGAGTATGACCTGGACGTGACATACTACATCTCCAAAACAAACGCGGCGAGGGCAATGTCCATCCAGACGGCTGTGTCCAACGCGGTCACGGAGTACAACGCGTGGCAGACAAAGGAGATCGGCAGGGACGTCAACCCATCGGAGCTGATCCGTCGCATGGTGGAGGCCGGGGCCAAGCGGGCAGTGGTCAATTCGCCTGCGTTCATGCCGCTTCCGGCCTCCACAGTGGCCAGGCTTGGACGCGCGTCCATAACCTACGGGGGGATAGAGGATGATTGACCTATATAACGGCGAATTATTGGACATGCTGCCCAGCCAAATGTCCAGGGAAACGCAGCAGATCTGCTTAAGCCACGCCTTGAGGGCGGGCATACGGCTGGTCATGGACAGGGCGCGCGCGACCCGGACGCAGGCTTTCATTGATGGGCTGCCAGAGCGCATATTGGACGCGCTGGCGGTGGAATTGCACACGCCATACTACAGCGAGAGCTTATCTATAGGACAGAAGCGGGCGATTGTCAAACGCACCCTTTTGTGGCACCTGACCGCGGGCACGCCCAGCGCGATGCGGGAGCTGATCTCCATCGTAATCGGGGAGGGCTCCATCGTGGAATGGCCGGATTTTGAAGACCCTCCGTTTACGCCGGGGACGTTTGACATTCTAACTGACGTGAGAATCACGGAGGAAATCGTGGAGGCGTTCATCGCGATCATCGAGCGGGTGAAAAACGAGCGGTCCCATCTGCGGCGGCTGCACATCCACAGGCGCATGGACGCCCAGTGGCATGTGGGCGCCGCCGGATGGACGGAGCCGCACGTGACCATACCCAGGAACATGCGGGAGGCCAGGGGCGGGCAATACGTCGGGGCGCACGCCGTCTCCGCGCCTGAAGTCGCCATACCGATGGAAGAGCCCGTGATTGAAGGGCGGCAGCATGTCGGGGCGGCGTTTTTGCCCCGCTACAAAAACACTGTATATGAGGGGGAGGAATAAAATGGCCAATTTTAACGCGGCGACGTTGACGAAAAAAGGGATCGGCCTGCTGGCGAAGGCCCAGGCGGGCCAGACGGCCATAGAGTTTACGAAGGCGGCGGCCGGCGACGGCTCCTACGGGGAAGGCGAGGCCCTTACGGAAAAAGAGTCTTTAAAGAATCAGCGGCAGGAGTTCCCGTTTGACAAGCTTTCCGTCGTGAACGGCTCCACCGTCTCCATGAAGTTCACGATCACGAACAACCAGGAGTCCGGGCTTTTGCAGGAGGGGTACTACGTGAAGGAAGTCGGCGTGTTCGCCTCAGATCCCGACGAGGGCGAAGTCCTGTACGCCATCGCCACGGCGGTGGAGAATCAGTGGGACTATATGCCCGCGTACAGCAGCCTGATGCCCGCCTACATCACCGTGGAGTTCTACGCCGAGGTGAGCAACGCCGCCGAGGTGACGATCGTCTGCTCCGGGAGGTTCGTCACGGCGGAGGAAGCGGAGGCGGAGCACGCGGCGATCCGGGAAGAGGCGAAGACGGAGCATGGCGAGATCCGGGGGCTGATAACGAAGCTAAGCGAAAGCCTGAATGTTTTAGGCCTGGCGCTTAACGGCGCGCTGACGGAAGAGGACAAAGGCGCGGCAAACGGGGTCGCCAGCCTGGACGGCCGGGGGCGGATTCCGGATGGGCAGCTGCCTTATGGGTCGGGCGCGACGTACGTTGGGGAAAAGCTGGCGTTTAAAAATTTCACTTGGAGGGCCGTTGAAGACGGCGCCGGGTGGGTTGGGACGCTCGGGCCGAACGCAAACGTTTCGGAACGCTTGTATGAGCTGACGGAGGGCCGCTGGACCCAGCTGCTGACAGTCCCGGATCTCGACCAGCTGTATGGCCAGTACGTCGAGAAAGCCGCCGAACGCCGCATAAGCGCATTCAGCGGCCTTCGCTTCACGGCTTTTATTAAGATTGGAGCGAACGGCGTCGGTTTTGAATACAGGGCGTTTTCTGATGAAAACTTAGGAGCTTCAGGGGCCGCCGACGTCGCTTTTTGGCCATATCTGTTGCGAAAAGAAAAGCCCAACTTTTAAAAGACGGACGCGCGTCAACGATTAATTATTAAGGCTTAGGGGGTGCGCTATGCCACAGTTATACAATAAGGCGGCAATGACAAACGCGGGGCTTGCCCTGCTTAACAAAGCGCAGGCGGGGGCCGCGGCGATACAGTTCACGCGGATGGCCACAGGCGACGGGACGTACGCCGCGGAAGAGAAAACGCCGTCCGCGCTGCGCGAAAGGGCCGGGCTGAAATCCGAAAGGAACAGCTACGCCATTTCCTCAATTGACGCCGCTTCCATTGACGGAGTGAAGCTGACCGCGCTTTTGACGAACCAGGATCCCGCCACGGGGGAGGCGTTGGTGACGGACGGCTATTATCTCAATGAGATAGGCCTGTACGCCAAAGAAAAAGACGGGGGCGACGACACGGAGGCCCTATATAGCGTAGCCGTCGCCGCCGTCGAAAACAGGGACTTTATGCCCGCATACACTCCAGGGGACGCCCCCGCGCAGATCGTCCAGGAATACTGCGCCCGCGTGAGTGACGCCGCGAACGTGACTATTGACTGCGCGGGAGCGGCCATGCTTGAAGGGGACGCGGAAAAACTCCTTGAAAAGCTTACTCTGTCTTATGACGAAAAAAGCGGCGAGCTGCAGCTAAAGAGCGGCGATAAAACGCTGTCAACGAAAAAAATAGCCATAGACTACGACAGCCTGTCAAACAAGCCAAAAGGCAACGCCGTGTCCAGCGCGACAATCGCCGCCGCAAACTGGACCGGGGAAGCCGCGCCATACGTCAACGTCATAATTGTGGAGGGCGTGACGGAATCCAGCATTGTGGACATATCCCTGTCCAGCGCCGCGACCCAGGAGCAGGCGAAAGCCTGGATGGCCGGCCAGTTCGCGGACGGGGGCCAGGAGGCGGGCGAGGTGACTGTAAAAGCGTTTGGAAGCAAGCCGGAGGCGGACATACCGGTGACTGTGA
>CAOJVE010000026.1 GCA_948444865.1 uncultured Lachnospiraceae bacterium | reverse complement strand
TCGCCGTGCGAAGCCTGGCTATGTCGCTGGTAATCATCTGCGCCGTATACATATATTGAAGCGTCGCGCGGCTTAACTCCACGCTCTCCACATCGGCGTCCACATTATTTTCATCCAGACGCGCCGACTCATCCCCCGTGTCGTGCACGGTAAAACGAGCGTCCGCAATCACGTCCGCAATCTTCTCATCGTCTTTTGCCATGGACGCCTGCTTAAGACGGGTGCGAAACTCATCCTCAAACGTCACGTATTTGCTCTTATACCCAGGCGTATCCACATTTGCCAGATTCTGCAGGGTGATCTGCTGTTTTCCCCACAGATAGTCCATAGACTTTACAGCCAAATCAATATTATTTCCGAATAAATTCATGAGGTCTCCACATCCTTTATAATTTTTGCCAAAAGCTTCCGCCGCTTCATCCGGCTGAAGACAGTATACAACTTATTAAATACTATACACTCTTCCTTCCACTTTTTCAACCTAAACCTTTTCATAAATCACAGAAAATTTTCACATTCTGCCCGCTAAATGCCATCTCTCTCGAAATCTTCGGACATTTTCCCCGCCCCCAAAGGCTCCCTGCCAATTTCTGCCGCCCTGCCGGCCATGTAAAAACTATAAATTTAGTCTATTTGCATTTAAAGGAAGGTATGCTATAATCCTACATACATAAACCGTTTCCCATCGACGATGATTTTAAAAAAGGAGAACAACAACTATGGACAGCCTTCGTTTACAGATCCAATGGGGCTTCGGCGTCACGCTGGTTCCCAACCGTTTTCTGGATGATTATATGCTAAAAGCCAACGGAGAATTTGTAAAAATATATTTATACTTATTGCGAAGCGCCCCCGACGGCGTTCTCCCCTCTTTGTCTTTGCTGGCGGATCAGCTCAACTGCACCGAGCGGGACATCCTGCGGGCCATCCGGTACTGGGAAAAAGAAGGACTGCTGGCGCTGGACTTCGACGACAGGCAGAAAATCAGCGGCATCGCCTTCACGTCCCCTGACGCGCTTCCCGCAAAAGAGCCGCCTTTTAAAGAACCGCTTCAAAAAGAGCCGCTTCTGGAAGATTCGGTCCCAAAAGAGCCATTTCCAAAAGCCCCGGCGCAGGCGGAGACTGCCGCTTCCGTGCCCCCAGAGGAAGCTCTAAGCGCGGACCGCATCCGGCAGCTGAAGGAGGACGAGGAGATCGTCCAGCTTCTCTACATAGCGGAACAATACCTGGCCCGCCCCCTGACCGTGACGGACACCAACAAAATCCTTTATTTCTACGAAAAACTGTCCTTCAGCGCGGAGTTAATCGAATATTTGATCGAAAATTGCGTTTCCAAGAACCACAGAAGCATCCGCTATATCGAGAAGGTGGCGCTCTCCTGGGCGGAGCAGGGGATCGATTCCGTGGCGGCCGCCAAAGAAACGGCAAATCAATACAATAAGACCTATTTCACCGTTTTAAGGGCGCTGGGCATCCAGAACCGCAACCCGGTAAAAGGCGAAACAGAGATCATCGACCGCTGGGTGCATCAATGGGGATTTTCCATGGAGCTGATCCTGGAGGCCTGCCGGCGGACCGTGCTGCAGACCGGAGCCGCCAGCCTTCCCTATGCCGATAAGATCCTGGCGGACTGGCACGCGGCCCAGGTTGGCTGTCTGGCGGACTTAAACGCGCTGGACGCCCGCCACAGGGCCAAAACCGCCGCCAAAAAGGACGCCGCGGCCCAGAGCGCCCCGCAAAAACCCAACCGCTTCAACGATTATCCCCACCGGGATTACGACTACAACCAGATTAAGAAATCCATGTTCCAGCAATAAAAACAGGAGGTTTTGCCATGTCCCTGGAAAACATCCAATACGACGCGATCATGCACGAATACAACCGGCGGCAGCTGAGAAGCCGCCATGTCCTGGAAGAGCGCAAAAAAAAGCTGTACCGGCAGATTCCCCGCTTAAAGGAAATACAGGACGACATAGCCGCTTTAAGCGCCAATCGGGTGCGGCGCCTTCTGTCCGAAGACCGCGCCGAGAGCGCTTCCGCTTATGAAGCGAAGCTGGCCGATCTCGCTCGGGAACGCCTCTGCCTTCTGAAAGAGCGCGGATTTCCCCCGGACTATCTGGAAATGCCCTTCGAATGCCCCATTTGCCGGGACACCGGATACGACGGCGGCCAGAAGTGCGTCTGTTTTCAGAAGATGGCCGCCGATCTGTTCTGCCAGCAGTACGGGCTGGGGCAAATTCTGGAAAAAGAGAACTTTGAGCGCTTTTCTTTTTCCTGTTATTCTGATAAAATAAAAGACAGCGATACTGGAAAAACGCCTCTGGAACACGCCCGATTCGCCGTGGAAAAGGCCTGGGAATTCATCCGGCATTTCGACGAAACGCCTCAGAATTTGTTTATTTACGGGGACACCGGCGTGGGGAAGACCTTCCTCTCTCACTGCATCGCCTGTGAGATCCTGAAAAAAGCTTACAGCACGCTCTACTTTCCTTCCTACGACCTGTTCAATCTGCTGGCGAAGGAAACGTTTGCGCGGGAATCCGGCGACGGCGGAATCATGGAATACGTTTTGAACTGCGACCTGCTGATTCTGGACGATCTGGGCACGGAGCTGACCAACGCCTTCGTCTCTTCCCAGCTGTTCCTCATCGTTAACGAGCGGATGCTGCGGGAAAAGTCCACCATCGTGTCCACCAACCTAAGTCTGGAAACCTTTCCCGGTTTGTATTCCACCCGGACTTTTTCCAGGATCATACAGAATTATAAATTCATCAACCTCATCGGAGAAGACATCCGGCTACTGTGAGGTTCGCTGTCCGCTCCTCGAGCGACGAGAAAAACCATTCAGGAGGACAAAAGATTATGCGGCAAGGGCCCATCAAGGATTTATCAATGTTACCTGTAGGAAGATTAGGCATTGTGCCCCTGGAGAGCTGCGCTTCCATGGGCGAGAAAGTAAACGACTGGATCGTGCAGTGGCGAAAGGAGCGGGTTCCGGAGCAGCCCTCCGCCTTTGAATTCGACGGCTACAACCGGGATTCCTATATCATCCAATCCCAGACCCCCCGTTTCGGGTCCGGCGAAGCCAAAGGAACGATCAACGAGTCCGTCCGGGGCGACGACATTTACATTATGGTGGACGTGTGCAACTACAGCCTGACCTATAACATGAGCGGCTACACCAATCTGATGTCCCCGGATGACCATTTCCAGGATCTGAAGCGGGTAATCGCGGCCATCGGCGGAAAGGCCCGGCGCATCAACGTGATTATGCCCTACCTGTATGAGAGCCGCCAGCACAAACGCACCGGGCGGGAGTCCCTGGACTGCGCCATCGCTCTCCAGGAGCTGATTAAGATGGGCGTGGAAAACATCCTGACCTTCGACGCCCACGACGACCGGGTGCAAAACGCCACCCCTTTGCACGGACTGGAAACCATCCGCCCGGCCTATCAGTTTATCAAAGGGCTTTTAAACAACGAACAGGACCTGGAAATCGACAGCGATCATCTGATGGTCATCAGCCCCGACGAAAACGGCATGAACCGCGCCATCTACCTGGCCAACGTGCTGGGCGTGGACATGGGCATGTTCTACAAACGCCGGGATTACGCGCTTCGGTACGCCGACGGCCGCCATCCCATCGTGGCCTACGAATTTTTGGGCGCCGACGTGGCCGGAAAGAACATGATCATCATCGACGACATGATTTCCTCCGGAGATTCCGTGCTGGAAACCGCCGCCCTGTTAAAAGAAAAGAAGGCGAACAAAATTTTCATCTGCTCTACCTTCGGTTTCTTCACAAACGGAATGGCGAAATTCGACATGGCCTACGAACAGGGCATGTTCGACCGGCTTCTCACCACCAACTTAATCTACCAGACGCCGGAACTGCTGGAAAAACCCTACTACATCAACTGCGACATGAGCAAGTACATCGCCCTGTTGATCGACACGTTAAACCACGACGTAACCATCAGCGGCCTGTTAAACCCCATAGACCGGATCAACGCCTATCTGGAAAAACATAGACAGCGCAATCAATAGGTAATTGCGAAATCAGTTAGAATATCAAAATTTGACGAGTTTGGGCAACCCGGACAAATGATGAGCTCAAAGGCGTTTTTAATTCGCTCCTCATTTGTCCGGGTTGCCCAAACTCTGGTTGTCGAGATGAATGTTTCGCAATTTTCTAAATATAAAGTAAAAACGTCGCATGTTCCGCGTTTGTCCAGAGCGGCTTAAACGGCGTTCAAGTCGGTTTCTGATTCGATTCTTAAATTTGGTTGTGTTTCTCAAATTCTTTATTGAAAAAAGCGTTTCGCATCTGTCCAGAATGGCGAAAACAGCGCTCGCAACTATTTCTCAGTTCCTGAAAGAAATCCAAACGGATCTTCGTCGCCCAAAAAATGCATCAGCATATAGGCGCACATGATGGCGACCCGTTCTTCTTTTAAGATCCTGGCCGCTTCCCGGCGGTCTGCCAGGACGATCTCGATCTCTTCGCTGTCCTCCTGACCCTGGCAGGTGACTTGGCCGGAGGCGTATCCATAGACCGTGGCGCAGGACTCATCGGTCATGCCCACCGTGGTAAATCCCGGACGCTCGAACATTTCATCCACTGTAAGCGGCGCAAGCGTAAGCCCCGTCTCTTCTTTCAGTTCCCGCACGGCCGCCTCGCGGTAATCTTCCCCCGGTTCCACCAGCCCGGCGGGAAATTCATAAATATAGCCGCCGATGGAATACCGGTACTGGCGCACCAGCACAACCTGGTCTCTTTTTTCCCCATAAATGCTGTAAATAATCACGCCGTCCGGGACATTTTCCCCAGTGGAAAGCTTCAGCGCGTCCGCGCTTTTGGCCCGGGAGGCCACATAATATCTGCCCTGGGCGCCCGTTTTATTTGTGATTTCCAGCTCGTACAGATTCACATAAGGCGTGTGGGTCCTCTGTATGACTTTGTTGATTTTCCCCATTTTACGCCTCCTCTTTTTCGATGCCCATCAGCGCTTCAAACCGCTTGGCGTCGATAAATTCCCGCACAAAGTCCGTCTGGGGAGAAAGACAGATTTCCTCCGGGGTCCCCACCTGTTCCACGCGGCCCAGATTGGTGAGTATGACCTGGTCGGCCACTTCCATGGCCTCCTCCTGGTCGTGGGTCACGAAAATGCTGGTGACGCCCACCCGGCCAATCATTTCCCGAAGCCACGTGCGCAGCTCCCGGCGCACCTTCGCGTCGATGGCGGCGAAAGGCTCATCCAGCAAGAGAAGCTGGGGATTGGGCGCCAGGGCGCGGGCAAAGGCGACCCTCTGGCGCTGGCCGCCAGAGAGCTGGTGGGGAAAGCGTTTTCCCAGATCCTTCATGGAAATCAGCTCCAGAAGCTCCTCCACCCGGCTCTTAATCTCCCCTTTTCGCTTCTTCTGCACCTCCAGCCCGAAGGCGATGTTGTCCGCCACGGTCATATACCGGAACAGCGCGTAATTCTGAAAAACAAAGCCGATCCCCCGCTTGCTCCCGGGCAGGTCGTTGACCCGCTTCCCGTCGATGAGGATGTCGCCCTCGTCCGGCCGGTCAAGGCCCGCGATCATCCGCAAAATAGTGGTTTTCCCGCTGCCGCTGGGCCCTAAAAGCGCCGCCAGGTGGCCTTTTTCCACCCCGAAGCTCACGTCCCGGGACGCCTGAAAACCGTCAAATGTCTTGTTGATATGCTTCATCTCCACATACATAACCGCTTTCCCCTTCTGAAATTTTAATTTTATCCAGGCGTTTGCCCTCTTCCCAGCAAACAGAGTTTGGACAAAACATTTATTTTCTCTTCCACTCCACAATATTCCGGGCGATCAGCACAAGCGCCGCCAGAATCACCAAAATAGACGACGCCGCAAAGGCCGCCGTGGTGTTGAACTCATTGTATAGGATCTCCACATGCAGCGGCAGCGTGTTGGTCTTGCCCCTTAAATGGCCAGAAATAACCGACACCGCGCCGAACTCTCCCATGGCCCTGGCCGTGCACAGAATCACGCCGTACAACAGCGCCCATTTAATATGAGGGAACGTAATCCGTCTGAAAATCGTAAACCCGCCGGCCCCCATCAGCGCCGCCGCCTCTTCCTCGTCGTTTCCCTGGGCGTTCATCACCGGGAAAAGCTCCCGAAACACAAAGGGAAAGGTGACGAATATGGTGGCCAGAATGACGCCCGGCACGGCGAACACGATTTTGATGTCGTGGGCTTTCAAAAAATCCCCCATCCAGCCGATGTTGCCGAAGGTCAGGATAAAAACCAGGCCCGCGATCACCGGGGAAATGGAAAAAGGAATGTCAATCAGCGTGGCCAGCGCCTGCCGTCCGCGAAAATAAAATTTCGACAGCAGATAGGCGGCGAACATGCCAAACACGGTATTGACCAGGACGGCGGACACAGTGGCCAGCAGCGTCAGCGCCAGCGCCTTTAAGGTATATTCATCCAACACCGCTTCCTTGTACGCCGCCCAGCCGTCGCCCAGCGCGTTGACCAGCGCCACGATCAGCGGGATCACCAGCATCACAAGGAGAAACAGCGCGCTTACGGCGATTAAAATATATTTTACAATGGGCCGTGACGCGTGTTTGGGCGGCTCGATCACTTTCTGTATGGAATGAATGCCGTCCCCCACCGCGTCTGGATTTATATTTTTTTCCAGATCTTCTTCTTTTTTCATCGCTTCCTCCCCCTACGCCTTGCTGAATCGCTGCATATAAATCTGTATGGAATTAATCAGAAACATCAGCAGGAAAGAAATCACCAGCAACACCAGCGCAATGGCTGTGGCGTCCGCGTACTTGTACTGCTCCAGCTTGGTCATAATCAAAAGCGGCGCAATCTGCGTCTTATAGGGGATGTTTCCCGCGATGAATACCACGCTTCCGTACTCGCCGATTCCTCTGGCGAAAGCCAGGCCGAAGCCGGCCAGAAGCGCCGGGAAAAGCTCCGGCAAAATCACCCGAAAAAAGGTGTACAGTTTGTTGGCGCCCAGCATCAGCGCCGCCTCCTCATACTGCCGATCCAGCTTTTCCAGCACCGGCTGCACCGCCCGCACCACGAACGGTATCCCCACAAATACCATGGCGATGGTAATGCCGATGCGGGTATAGGCGATGTCCACGCCGATTTTGGCAAAAATCGACCCGATCCATCCCTGGTCCGAATACAGATAGGTCAGCGAAATGCCCGCCACCGCCGTGGGCAGGGCAAAAGGCAGCTCAATCAGTCCGTCCATCAGCCGCTTACCCGGGAAGTCATAGCGCACTAAAACCCAGGCCAGCACAATGCCAAACGCCGCGTTTATCAGCGCGGCGAAAAAGGCGCAGGACAGGCTGACCGCGTAACCGGACACTACCTGGCGGGAAGTGACTACATCCAAAAACTCCCCCGGCTTTAGCTGACTGGCGCTGATAAAGATGGATGCCAGCGGAATCAGCACAAGGCATCCCAGCATGGCCAGAGTCACGCCCATGGAGAGGCCGAATCCGGGAATCACCCGGACGCCTTTTTTGTTTTTCACCTTAACAATCTGCTGTTCCATGAAAACCTCCGCTTATTCTGAATAAATTTCATCAAAAATGGCGCCGTCGTCAAAATACGTCTCATACGCCTCGTCCCAGCCGCCGAAATCATTGATGGTGACCAGATTCATATCCAAGTCAAACTGGTCGGAAAACTCCTGCAGAACCGTTTCATCGGAGGGACGGTAATAGTGTTCCCCGGCAAGCCTCTGCGCATCCTCGCTGTACAGATATTCCAGGTATGCTTTTGCCGCTTCTTCCGTGCCGTGATCTTTGGCATTGTCATCCACCACCGCCACCGACGGCTGTGCCAGAATGCTGACGCTTGGCGTTACCATCTCGTATTCGTCGGGATATTCTTCCATGGACAGATAGGCCTCGTTTTCCCAGGCAATGAGCACATCGCCCTGGCCGTTTTCCACAAAAGTGTTGGTGGCTCCCCGGGCGCCGGAATCCAGCACCAGCACGTTTTCATAGAGTTTCTTCATAAAGTCTTTGGTGGCCTTCTCGTCCCCGCCGTTTTGCTCCTGCTCATAGGCCCAGGCCGCCAGGAAATTCCAGCAGGCGCCGCCGGAGGTCTTCGGGTTCGGCGTAATCACCTCCACGCCGTCTTTCACCAAGTCGTCCCAGTCCTTGATGTTCTTGTCGTTGCCTTTGCGCACCAGGAAAACGATGGTGGACGTGTACGGAGAGCTTTGTTTGTCAAATTCATCCAGCCAGCCTTCCTCAATCAACCCAGAGTTTTCGATGGCCGTAATGTCGTGGGCCAGCGCCAACGTCACCACGTCCGCCTCGTTGCCCTCGATCACCGAACGGGCCTGGGAGCCGGAGCCGCCGTGGGACTGGGTGATCTGGATGTCTTCACCGCCCTCTTCCTTCCAATGCTCGGTGAACAGTTCATTATACTTTGCATAAAATTCCCGGGTGGGATCATAGGAAACATTCAAAAGCTCCAGACCGGCGCTCTCCTTCTTATCGGAACCTCCGCCGCACCCTGTAAACATCACGGAAGCCGCCATCGTCACGCTCAAAATCCCTGCCAAAATCTTCTTTTTCATCGTTCTCCTCCATTTTCACAATTCTTGCACATTCAGCAAACGTTTGCCCTATTTTTTTCTTTTATATCTCTGTTTTGAATGGAATATTAGCACAGAAATCCATTTGCTTCAACCCCTATTTTAAGCAAACGTTTTCCCAAAAAATGGTCCGGAATATTTATTCAACATTTAGCGCCAGCACGTTATCCGCCTCGCCGATCACCAGCTTTCCTCCGGCGTTCACTGTCACGGCGACGCCGCTTGGCAGGGCTTCGTTCTCATAAAATGTTCCGTTGTAAGACATATCCGTCACTTCAAACCGCCCGTCGGGCAGGAATTTCACCAGGCAGTGAACTCGGCTGACCTGCCGGTGCAGAATCCGTATCTCGCAGCCGGAGTCCCTTCCGATCTTGCAGCTCTCGCCGGGCTTTAGCCTGTATTTTTTCCCCACAAAATCCCCAAACAGCCCTTCGACGCTGCCCTGCGGCTCATGGACGCCCTGCGCGCCGATGTCCGCGTACGGAATATAATCCTTTGAGCAGGGAACAGACGCCGCCGCGCCGGCCTGCTTCAACAGCAGAAAAACGCCTGTGGCAAGCCCCCATCCCATGCAAAAAAGGAAAAAGAACATAAAGCCCAAAAGTTTTGCTTTTCCCCAAATCACTGCAAAGGACAAATTGAGAAACGTTATAATGATATAAAAAACCGCCAGCCACCCCACCGCATAAAATCCGGTAAACACATAAGTTATAATTCCCCAGACCTTATATAAAACATTCATGTCATCCAAACCTCCCGATTTATCTTTGGTCGTTTTTCACCTGCGTCAGCAAAATGCCCGCCAGAGCCGTCAGCGCAAGCGTCATGGCTTTATCCCCTGTTTTCACCACCGCCGAAAAAAAACTGAACCGCGAATTTTGAAAATATGTATAAAGGCAGCCGCAGATTGGCCATATATTCCCGCTTCAAAATGCTCCGTCCTTTACAGATTTCCTGTTTCTCCGCCCTGCTGGAGAAAACCTTCGTCCTCCCTCCGGGTTGTCCGTTCCCACCGTGTAAAGGGTCATGAAATCCCCTTTTCGCAGGGACTGGCGCATCTGGATCAGCTGGGCTTTCGCCTGGTCAAAGGGGAAACCGGGCGCGGGTTTTCCTGGCTCTTGGCGCGTTTATATCGACGCATCCGTTATTTTTTATCTCTGATAATTCGGCATGACAAATCCCCATAAACTCCCGTAGCTTAATGAACACTTACTGGATTTAACTCCGTGAGGGCTTGTGGTCGTGTTGTTTCCGTCTATGTAGTAAACTGTATTTCCCGCAGTATAATCTACGATTCCCACGTGCTGGCCTGCATTGCTGCCAAAAAATAGGATGTCGCCGTGCACCGGTTTATAACCCGATCCTTTCAGATGCTGCCTCCCTCCTCTGGAAATCAGACCGTTTTTCATGGCAGTCGTATTTTCCGTCCTCGGGATAACGCTGTCAAGTATCCCCGTCTTATCTGCGCACCATGCTATGAATGTCGCGCACCATGGATAAAAACCCTGGCTGTTGTCTACCCGGCGTTCATAAAACCAGTCATTGTAGCTGATATCGTCTGAGCCTGCGCTGCGCTCTTTCATGCCCACCTGACTCTTTGCCTTACTGACCAGAGCGGCGGCCTGGCTGGTCTTCTGATTCGTCTGCGTCCCGCCGGAAGAATTGCTCGCGCTGACCAGTTTCCACTTCCCGTTACCGTGTCCCCGTTTGACACGTAGCCGTAAGACGCGCCTCCCGGCCGCCTGTACGTGGTGATTTTGGCCCGCGCCTTATAGAAACTTCCCCCCGTGCCCCGCAAAATGGCGCTTGTGCGGATATATCCGCTTTTTTTGCGGTTCCCGGAAATCGGATAGGTGACATAGCAGTATGCGCTTTTCACCGTATTCACCGTGATCTGGTCGGAGCCGTATATGGTCCCGATCTTGCGCGTCAGGCCTGTGTTACTGTAGACGGGCGTGTTCCCGCTTGAAATCGTGTAGCACTTCCTGGTCGACGCGGCGGACGGCGCCGCCGGACACATGGCGCACAGCAGAGCCAGCGTAAACAACGCCAATACAGCATTTTTCAATAATCTCTTCATAAATATTCCCTCCTTTGATCCTTATCTCTTTGCTGGCTCCACTATAACAAAAAGAAATCCCGTTTTGCCCAGACTGTCATTTTTTACAGAGTTTTTGTCATTTTTAACCGGAACGCAAAACAGCGCCCTGCCTTATGCAGAACGCTGTCTGTAAACAAATGCCTTTTATTCCTTTATAAGATACCCTTGCAGCTGCGCCAAGACCTCCCCGGCCTCCGCCCCGTCGTCATGAATGCACAGCTCCATAGGCCGCGACAAATTCATACTGAAAATTCCCATAATGGATTTCGCGTCCACGATATACCGGCCGGACGACAGATCCATGGCGGCGTCAAATTTGGATACAATATTCACAAAATCCTTCACGGATTCAATGGTATTTAACAGAATTTTTGCTGTTGTCAAGATTATTCCTCCTCTGCGGCATATAATTGAATGTCTTTGGGCGCGGCGCTGGTCACATACCGTCCCAGATGATACACGGCGTTGGTGATCACATATTCGCCGTCATTGACAAATGCCTCCACCATATTTTCATCCACCAGAACTTCCAGATGCGCTTCCCCCTGAATCTCCGGGGTTTTTGAGATCAAACGGGCAGACTGGGCGTAATAGCCGCCGTTTACGGCCGCGAAGACCTTCCTTCTGTCTGTGCAGATGCGGTTGCCTTCCCTGTAAATGAGAAATCCGCCCAGATCCACCATTTCCCCGTCCTTTAAATCAAAGCGCGCCATATAGCCTTCCGGGGAGGCCTTTGACACGTCCGTGATTTTTCTGGAGTAGGCCCGCCGGATGTTGGGATGCATGGAAAAATAAATGTGGCCGTCGCGGACGCTTACCGTACGCGGTGAGCTGAACATCCCGATCCATCCTTCGTCCGTCTTCTCCGGCATCCGAAGCCACGCCATCATCACCCGCCGGCCCGCCTCGTCCAGCGTCGTCTGCGCCGCGTACAGATCCATGCCGTAATCCAAGAACTGATAATCGTCCGGCATTTCCATCTGGCAGTTATTTTCCTGGAAGTCCACCGGAAAGCAGACGGCATGCTCTTCCCTTCGCCCGCCGTTTTCCACGATTCCCATCACTGACAGCAGCAGAACTTTGCCGCCCTCCGTCTCGAAGTAATCCGGGCATTCCCACATCCAGCCAGGCAGCGAAGGCTTTATCGCCCGGTTCACATACTCCCAGTTTTCCAGGTCTTCGCTTTTGTAAAACAGGGCCGTCCCCTGCTTTTCATCCAGCGTGCTGCCCAGAATCATGTACCACGCGTCCTTCCCCCGCCAGACCTTCGGGTCCCTGGTGTGCATGCGGTGACCAATCCGGCTGTCCGTCACCGGCGGAAGAATCACGCTTTTATCCGCCCAGTTGTCAAAAGTAAAGCCATCCCGGGACACAATCTTCATCTGCGTCGCCTCGAAACGATGTTCCTGGTGCACGTGGATGTCCTCCGGGTTGCTCCCTTCGTAACGAATCCCTGTGTAAATGATATGCATTTTTCCGTCTTTTTCCACGGCACTGCCGGAGAAGCAGCCGTTTTGGTCTTCCCGCTTCGTGGGAAAAAGCGCAATCCCTTTGTGCTCCCAATTTACCAGATCTTCGCTCACCGCGTGGCCCCAGTGCATGGTCCCCCACCGGGGGCCATAGGGGAAATACTGGTAAAACATGTGATATTGTCCTTTGTAGTAAATAAAGCCATTGGGGTCGTTGACCCAATTATCTGGGGCCTTCAAATGTAATTTCTGCCTGCTCATTCTTTCCTCATCATATTATTCTGCGTCGTTTTTTATGTAATTTTCCCCTGTCTTTTTGTCGAAGAACTGCATCTTTGACGGCATGAACACAAATTCAATCTCATCGCCAATCTGGCTGACTTCGTATTTGGAAACCCGGGCCACCGCCTGGACGCCTCCAAATGTGAAGTACAGATTGTTCTCATTTCCCATGACTTCCGTGTTTGTGACCACCGCTCTCTGGCTGTTGTCGCCATATAATTCCATATTCTGCGCGTCCAACTTCAAATCCTCGCCGCGGATTCCCAGAACCATTTCGCCGCTTCTGCCGTTTAATCTGGCCAGCGCGCCTTTTTCCAGAGCCAGTTGATTGCCGTCGCCAAATTCGATGACGTCGCCTTTTACGGTCACGTCGAAGAAATTCATCTGCGGGGAGCCGATGAAACCGGCCACGAACTTATTCGCCGGATGGTTGTAAAGCTCCAGGGGCGCGCCCACCTGCTGCACGATGCCGTCTTTCATGATGACGATCCGGTCCGCCATGGTCATGGCTTCCACCTGGTCGTGGGTCACGTAAATGGTGGTGGCGCCCAGCTCCCGGTGCAGCTTGCTGATTTCTGTGCGCATGCTGACCCGAAGCTTCGCGTCCAAGTTGGACAGCGGCTCATCCATCAGGAACACTTTCTGGTTTTTCACGATGGCACGGCCTAAGGCCACCCTCTGGCGCTGACCGCCGGAGAGGTTCTTGGGCTTTCTTTGGCGGTATTCCTCCAGCCCTAAGATTTTCACGGCCCAGTCCACCTTTTTCTTGATTTCCGCGGCGGGCACTTTCATGTTTTTCAGTCCATACGCGATGTTCTTTTCCACAGTCATATGTGGATACAGCGCGTAATTCTGGAAAACCATGGCGATGCCCCGGTCTTTGGGGGCCATTTCGTTGACCCGCTTTTTGTCTATGTACAGATCGCCGCCGGTGATTTCCTCGAATCCAGCCACCATGCGCAGGGTCGTGGATTTTCCGCAGCCGGAGGGGCCGACGAACGCGATAAACTCTTTTTCCTGAATTTCCAGATTGAATCCGTCCACGGTGTTATGGTCCGCTCCCGGATATTTTTTGCATATATTTTTAAATTCTATAAAGCTCATACGATCATCCTTCCTTTGAACCTGTTGAGGTAACGCCTTCTACAATCTGTTTGGAGAACAGGGAGTAGATGATGATTACCGGAATCGTTATCATTGTAATGACTGCAAGGGTCTGTCCCATGGTGGTGTTCTCATTTGAGGTAATGGCATTCAAGCCGATCTGCGCGGTCAGAAGGTCGCCGGAGGTGAATACCAGAGCCGGCCAGAGATAATCGTTCCACACGTTTAAGAATGTGAACACGCCCACCGTGGCCACCACCGTCTTGGACATGGGCAGCACCATAGTGAAAAAGTATTTCACCGGACCGCAGAAATCCAACTGGGCCGCTTCGTACACATCGTCCGGCAGACTGACAAACACCTGTCGGAACAGATAAATGTTAAAGGGATTCACAATCATGGGCAGCACATACCCCAGCACCGTGTTCAAAAGCCCCGCTTTTGCGATAATCAGAAAGTGGATTGTGATAACCGTCTCTGTGGGCACAATCTGAAGCATTAGTATGAGCAGCAGCCATTTGTCGCTGAACGGGAACGGAATCTTCGCCAGGGCGTACCCGGCCAGACCGTTTACCACGATGCCCAGCACAATCATCACCGCCGCGTAGAACAGCGTATTGCCCATATACCGCAGGAAGCTGGTGTCCTTGATTATGGATATGTAGTTTTCAAAGAAGTTTCCTCCCGGCATGGGCGGAATGAACGCCGCGATGGAATTCATGTCTGCTGTGATCGCCGCATCCGGCTTAAAAGAGTTTGCCAGCATCCAGATAACCGGAAACAGGAAGAAAATGGATAACGCCAGCAAAATAATCACCAAAACCCAGTTTATCCGTTTTTGCTTTTTTGTCAGCATTTATTTGTCCTCCTTATCCTTCGTCAGTATGTTCTGGATAATGGTCAGAACCACCACAAATACAGTGAATATAATCGCCATGGTGGAGGCAAGGCCCATTTCCCAGTTGACTGTGCCGGTCTGGTAAATGTCATACACAATGGTGTAGGTGGAATGATCCGGACCGCCGCCTGTCATAACCATGGGCTGCACCAGCATCCGAAACGCCCCGATGGTGACCGTAATGAAAATCAGCACGCATAAGGGTTTCATCTCCGGCAGGGTGATGTCCTTAAACTTCTGCCAACTGGTGGCGTGATCCATCTCCGCCGCCTCGTAGAGGGCCGGGTTGATGTTCTGCAGGCCGCCTAAGAGGATCAGCATCTGATAGCCCATGCCCTGCCATACGCTCATGATGGCCACGGAGGGCAGCGCCTGCTTCGCGCTGTGGATAAAAGGCTGCGCGTCAATGCCGAAATTTTCCAGCAGTGTGTTTAAGATGCCTTCCGGGCTGTAGATCTGCAGCCACAGGGTGGATACCACCGCCAGCGACATGACCACCGGAACGAAGAAAGCCACTTTAAAATATTTTTTGCAGTGGGCGGCATGGTTGATGGCGATGGCCATCAGCATGGCTCCGCCGCACTGGCATGGCACGATAATAATTACGAATTTCACCGTGTTCAAAAATGATTTCACAAAAAGCTCATCCTTGAAACAGTCCAGGTAATTCTTAAGCCCTACAAAATGCGTCAGCTCCGGACTCAATGCGAAGTAATCGGTAAAGCTGAATCCAAAGGTCAGAAGCATCGGCAGGAACAAAAACAGCGTCAGGAGTATCAGCGCCGGGGCAAAAAATGCCATTCCCATGATTGAATTCTTTTTCCTCATGATTATCTTGTATAACGCTCCAGTTTGGCGTTCATCCTTTCTACTAATTTATCCATTTCCGACTGGGCGTCCTTGCCTCCCAGCGCCACGCTTTCCAGAACCTCCTGGAAGTATGTGCTCACCTGCGGATAGACAGGCGTCTTGGGCCTTGGATGGCCGTAATTGCTCAACTGGTCGTAAAGCGCCTTGTAATTGTCGTCGGTCTGGAACACGTCGATGTTTTCAAAGGCTTCGTAGGTGGACGGGAAGGTTTTCGACATTTCCCAGATGCGGATGCCGCTTTCTATGCCGCTCATCCACTGGACCAACTTGGTGGCTCCTTCGATGTTTTCCGTCTCGGAAGACGCGGCGAACGCCCAGGAGCCGGTGGGGGTGTATTTTCCTCCGTCCCAGTCGTCAGAAGTCACGTAGGGTGCCACGCCCAGATCAATGTCCGGGTAGTTTCCGTAAACGGTGTTGACCTCCCATGCGCCGTCGAACTTAAACGCAGCCCGGCCGCTCTCGAAGAGATTTTCAATCTTTGCCTCAGACATATAGCCGTTTTCCACAATCTGCCGGAAATAATTCATGGCATCCACATTTTCCTTGGAGTTAAAATAGCCGTCCACCGTTAGTCCGTCGTCGCTGACCAGATTGCCGCCATTTGACCAGATAAACGGCGCGTAATAGTAGATGCTGGCCTCGCCCACTGGAAAAGTCATATCCAGGGGATAGCCTTTTTTCTCATCCATCAGCGGTTTTAATTTCTCCAGAACCTCCAGAAATTCCGTCCAGGTCCACGGATGACCCGCCTCCGGCACGTCGATATCCGCTTCCTTCAGGATTTTTTTATTGTAGTAAAGACCCACGCTGGATTCCATCACGCCCAGCGCGTACAGCTTGTCGTCGTAGGTCCCCTGCTCGATGATGGACGGAAGGTAGATGTCCTTTTCCTCCTGGGAAATCTCTGCCAAAGGCTGGATAATCCCGTTGGCCGCATAGGCCGCGATATTCGGTCCGTCCACGGTCAGCACGTCCGGAAGTCCGCCTGACATAACCGAGGCGTTGACTTTATCGGAATACCCGCCGCCGCTGTCGTTTCGCGGCACGAATTCAATGTCCGCAAAATACGTTCCGTCGTATTTCTCATTAAAGCTTTCCACAGACGCTTTGTAAGCCTGGCCTTCTTCCGTCTCCTCTATGGAATGCACCCACATGGACAGATACGTTTCCCCCTGGTCGTAGCCTGCTATGTCGCCCGGACTTACTTCCTTCTTCTGACACCCCGTCAGAGCGCCCAGGGCGAAAAGAACTCCCGCCAGGCATAGCAACCGTTTTCTCATTCCCTCTCCTCCTTTTTTGCTCTATCGTAATCGGTTAAGTTACCGGTTACTTTTAATGTAATATTAATATACGCTTCTGCGATTGTCAATCCTTAATTGCAGATTCAGCGTATGTTCTATTTTGGGATAGGAATTTTTATTCAATTTACACAAAGGGGAAAATTACAACAGACGCCAAAAGTGATAATTAATTCAGAATCTTCCTTTTTTGTAGATATTGCGCATATTCATGATATAATTTTATTGTTGTCCTACCGATGCCCGACAACGGGAGGAGGCGCTTCCATGGAAGCAGTTATTTCCTTCTCGAGAGACATTATAGCATATGTTTTTTTCATTGCAATATCCTTTTGTCCTTTAAATTTTTATTGTCTGATCGGACAAACGTTGTCAAATTTTATGGTTGACTTTTCAATGGATACGAGTATAAAAGGATACAAGAAACTAATCTTGCCGCGACTTAAGAGACGGCGTTATAATTAAATAGTTAATTATTATTGTTACTATGGATTATGTCCTTAGTATCTGGGAGTGAGGAGGCAGCGCCTGCTCTTTTTTGCGCTTTTTATGAAAGGAAGGAAAATCATGCAAACTCCCAGAACGAACAAAATGGAATCCGCCCCTGTCAACAAACTTTTATTAACCATGTCTTTACCGATCCTGTTTTCAATGATGATGCAGGCATTCTATAACATGATTGATTCGATTTTCATCGCCCGATTCAGCGAAAAGGCTTTAAGCGCCATATCTCTTACGTTTCCAATGCAAACTTTGATGATCGCCATCAGTATTGGCACATATATCGGGTTAAACGCGTTTTTGGCCCGGACGCTTGGTCAAAAAGACTTTAAAAAAGCGCAGACGATCGTACAGCACGGCATATCTCTGTCTGTGTTTTCCAGCCTTGCAAAACCGTGCGCTTGCCGCTTTCCGGCACAATGCTCTTTTATCTTGCGCCCCATGGGCTTCTAAGGCTTTTGGGAGTTTCCACGAAAATGATTTCCATAGGCGTCCCTGCCATCCGCATTATAAGCTCTTACTTCGTCTTTGAAGGATTCTGTCTGATCAGCCAGACCGGGTTTCAGTCTTTCGGCAAAGGCGAAAGATTTACAAAAAATAATTGCCAAAGGAAATGTAAGCGCGAAATTATTTGACCGGATCTATGCCACGATTGATTTCCCCAACCATTTTTGCTATACTCTTATATTATGAAATCAAAGAAAGTAACCTTCGCCGACATTGCGGCCTACACCAATTTTTCCAAGACCACCATCTCCCGCTATTTCAACAACCCAGACTCCCTGACTCTGGAAAACCAGCAGAAAATCGCGGACGCGCTGGTGGCTCTGGACTACAAGGAAAACAAAGTGGCGCGTATCCTGGCCAGCGGCAAAACCGAGTTCGTGGGCATTCTCATACCGAATCTGTACATGCATTATTACGCGGAAATGCTCAACCAGATCCTGGCCACTTACGAGACTTACGGCTACAAATTCCTGATTTTCGCGGGGCACGAGAAAAAGGACGTGGAGCGAAAATACATCCAGGAGCTGCTGGCCTATAACATCGAAGGCCTGATTGCCTTAAGCCCCACCATCCCTTCCGAGGAACTGGCAGGCTACGACATCCCCGTCGTGGGCGTCGAACGGGAAGACCGCTATATATGCAGCGTGAACACAGACAACTACATGGGCGGCGTCCAGGCGGCCAGCATACTGAAGAAAAGCGGCTGCGACGTTTTCATCCATATCAACGCGGACATGCCGAAGACCACCCCGGCCTATGGCCGCATCCAGGGATTCGTGGACATTTGTGGGGAGCATGGCCTGCCCCATGAACTGATTTTCACGGATTTTACCAATGTCTTCGAGGAAAACCGCCAAAAGCTGCTTCAGATCGTGAATACGCTGGAAAAAAAATATCCCCATGCGATCAAAGGCGTTTTCATGCCCAACGACACCCACGCCAACGTGCTGCTGAACCTGTTAATCCGAAAATACGGGGAGCTGCCCCGCACATACCGTATCATCGGCTTCGACAACTCCCCCATATCCAGCGAGGCCGTGATCCCCACCAGCACCGTTGGACAGCAGATCTCCGTAATCGCCAACGAAGCCATGAAACTTTTGTCCATGCAGATGAACGAGCGGAAAAAAAGAAAGCCCACGCCTTTGGCCGCGCCCATCCACAAAATTATTCCGCCTGTGGCAATTTGCCGGGAGACTACTTAAAACCATGAAAAAAAGAACTTCCATCACCCAATGGCAGCACGAAATTCTGACGCTTCACCTGCCCAAAGAAGGCCTTTACGTGGACGCCACCATGGGAAACGGCCACGACACATTATTCCTTTGCCGTCTGGCCGGGGAAAAGGGCCATGTATACGCTTTTGACATTCAGACGGCCGCCCTTTCAAACACCCGGGCGCTGCTGGAAAAAGAAAACATGTTGGACAGGGTTTCCCTGATTCTGGACAGCCACGCCCATATGGAAAAGCATCTGGAACCGGAAACCGCCGACGCCATCCTTTTTAACTGCGGGTATCTGCCCGGCGGGGACCATCATCTGGCCACCCGACCCGAAACCACCGTGCAGGCCATCCACGCGGGCCTGAAAATCCTAAAATCCAAAGGCGCTTTAAGCCTCTGCCTCTACAGCGGCGGCGACACCGGATTTGCGGAAAAGGACGCCGTTCTTCGATATTTAAAAGAACTGGACCCCAACCGCTATACGGTCATCGTTCAGGAGTACTATAACCGCCCCAATCACCCGCCCACGCCGGTTTTTATTTGCAAAAAATAGACAAAAAAGCGGACAGACCCAAGAAACGCCTTCGGTCTGTCCGCTCTGTTTTATTATAAATTACCAGAAATTCCAAAAACATCCGCATCCTATGCAGGCAAACATCCTGCCTAATCTTCCACCGGACTGCGTTGTTTTCGATTAAAACGCTCTCGTCTACTGCCGGATCTTCACATGCGCTTCCCGAAGCTGCATCTCCGACACCTCACCCGGTGCGCCGCACATCAGATCCTGGGCGTTGCCGTTCATGGGGAACGGAATCACCTCGCGGATATTCTCCTCGCCCCGCAGCAGCATCACCATACGGTCAATGCCCGGCGCCATGCCCGCGTGGGGCGGCGCGCCATACTGGAACGCATTGTAAAGCGCCCCGAACTTCACCTTCAGGTCTTCTTCTGTATAACCGGCAATCTCAAAAGCCTTCACCATAATCTCCAGGTTGTGATTCCGCACAGCCCCGGAAGACAGCTCCACGCCGTTGCACACCACGTCGTACTGGTACGCCAGAATCTCCGACGGCTCCTTTTCGGCCAGCGCCTCCAGCCCGCCCTGGGGCATAGAGAATGGATTGTGGGTGAAGATGTATTTCTTCTCATCCTTATCATACTCGTACATGGGGAAATCATTCACATAGCAGAACCGGTACGCGTTTTTCTCACAGATATCCAGCCTTTTGCCCAGCTCGTCCCGAATCTGCCCGGCGTAGAACGCCGCCTTCTCTTCCTTATCCGCCATAAAGAAAATGGTATCCCCCGGCTCCAGCCCCGCAATCTGGGCAATCTCGCCCTTCATATCATCGGGAATAAACTTATCAATAGGCCCCTTGTACGCCCGATCTTCCTGCACTTCCAGATAGCCCAGGCCGCCCATGCCGATGGAAGTGGCGAATTTCAGCAGCTTCTCGTGAAAGCCTTTGGACATGTCCGCGTGCACCCGGATGGCCCGCACCGCCTTCCCATGGAAGGGCTTAAACGTGCACCTCTGGAAGAAATCTGTCACGTCCACGATCCGTAAGGGATTTCGCAAATCCGGCTTGTCCGTGCCGAACTCCAGCATGGCCTGCTTATAGCTGTAAATGGGATACGGCGCCTGGGTCACCGTATAGCCCTCCGGCGCAAACTTCTCAAACGTGGACGAGAGAATCTCCTCGCCCACCCGGAACACGTCCTCCTGGGTGGCAAAACTCATCTCCAGATCCAGCTGGTAAAACTCTCCCGGCGAACGGTCCGCCCGCGCGTCCTCATCCCGGAAACAGGGCGCGATCTGGAAATATTTGTCGAATCCGCTCACCATCAAAAGCTGCTTATACTGCTGGGGCGCCTGGGGCAGCGCGTAGAACTTCCCTTTAAATTTCCGGGACGGCACAATATAATCCCTGGCCCCCTCTGGCGAAGACGCGCACAGAATCGGCGTCTGAATCTCCAGAAAGCCCATCTCCTCCATTTTCGCCCGGATAAAGCTGATGATGCGGGAGCGATAGATCCGGTTATTTCGCACCTTCTTATTGCGCAGGTCCAGATACCTGTACTTCAGGCGCACATCCTCCCGGATCTCCTTGGACGTCATCACCTCAAAAGGAAGCTGCCTGTACACCTTGCCAAGCGTCTCAATGGAACGCGCCTCCAGTTCAATGGCGCCTGTGGGGATTTTCGGATTATAAGTCTCTTCGTCCCGGCGTTCCACAGGACCCTCAATGCAAAGGCAGTCCTCTTTACTAATTCCGTCAAGTAGCTCCGCATTGCGGATCACCACCTGCAGCACGCCGTACATATCCCGCAGATCAATAAAAGAAACGCCGCCATGATCCCGGATATTTTCCACCCATCCGGCCACTTTCAGCGTTTTCCCCACATCGTCCTCTATAATCTGATCCAGCGTCCGGGTCCGGTAAATATTTTCCTCATTCATAGGCTCCTCCTGTCTTCGATTAGATAATTGCGAAACGATTTTGAGCTCCGTTTTGTTTATTTTGCCCAAGCTCATGATATTTGAAAACAGTTTCGCAATTATCTACCTATCTTATCTAATTGTTTCATTATATCTTGGCTAAATCTTCCTGTCAACGCCCATTTGGCGGCTCCCGGCCATTTTAAAAGCGATTTTCATGCATACTTTAGCAAAATTTGCGAAAATTGGTTGACACAGCGTTTTTCCTATAATATAATTACTCAATGTGACATAATTGAAAAATGCTACATCCAATGCCCCGGTAAAAGCATTTTATCATGAATAGACAGCGAATGTAAGTGTGTAATCGTTCAATTTCAGGAGGGAAAACCATGAAAACATATATGGCTAATCCAGATAAAATCGAGAGAAAATGGTATGTCGTGGACGCGGAAGGCTGCACCCTTGGCCGTCTGTCATCCGAAATCGCCAAGATCCTAAGAGGAAAAAACAAACCACAGTTCACTCCCCACGAAGACACCGGGGATTATGTGATCGTAACAAACGCCGAAAAGGTCAAAGTGACCGGCAAGAAATTGTCTCAGAAAATCTATTACCATCACTCCGAATACGTGGGCGGCATGAAAGAGACCACACTCAACGAAATGTTGAAAAAGAAACCGGAAAAAGTTATTGAGCTTGCCGTAAAAGGCATGCTTCCGAAAGGCCCGCTGGGAAGAAAAATGTATCGGAAACTTTTCGTATACGCAGGCCCGGAACATAAACACGAAGCGCAGAAACCGGAAGCGATAACATTTTAGTGAGGAGGTAGAGAAGATTGGATAGCGCAAGATTCTATGGAACAGGAAGAAGAAAAAAATCAGTTGCAAGAGTATATTTAACGCCGGGAACCGGCAAGATTACCATCAATAAAAGAGACATCGACGATTATCTGGGTCAGGAAACCTTAAAAGTGGTTGTGCGTCAGCCGCTGGTTGCCACTGAAACAGTTGATAAATACGACGTGCTGGTCAATGTGCACGGCGGCGGCTTCACCGGACAAGCCGGAGCCATTCGCCACGGCATCGCCAGAGCGCTCTTACAGGCAGACGGAGAATTCAGACCCATCTTAAAATCCGCGGGCTACCTGACCAGGGACCCAAGAATGAAAGAGAGAAAGAAATACGGCCTCAAAGCCGCGCGCCGCGCGCCGCAGTTCTCCAAGAGATAATTACAGGCAGAATAAGAGATTTAGAAAAACCCTTGAAAGTCCAGTATTTTCAAGGGTTTTCTTTACGTATGCGTTTTCTGGAATTGCGGTAAAAAGTGCTGGATTTTGAAGCGTAGCACACATATAGCATACAAGTAGCACACAAACGAGAGCATAAAAATCTTGTGTCTTGCGTAAGACTTTTGTATAATGCGGTTATCAGAAAAAAGGCGGTGTTTTCATGGATAGAACAGCGTATAAGAACCGGCATATCAAAGAGCATTATGACAGAATAAATTTTGTTATTCCCAAAGGCGAAAAGGACAGGATAAAGAAAATATGTTCTGAAATAGGGGCAAGTGTCAATGAATATCTTTATATGC
>CAOJVE010000025.1 GCA_948444865.1 uncultured Lachnospiraceae bacterium | reverse complement strand
CATTTCAGACACATCCAGGCCATCTCCACGTCCGCCACAAACAGCTTTCCGTCTTCCAGAAGCTGCGCCATGCGGCCGAACCGGTCCCCGTGCACCTTCTCAATCTTGGCGATCCGCCGGAAAGAATCCGCCACCCGGTCGAACCCTTCCGACGCGGCCACTTCCCCGAAATGATGGTATACGTCGTCGTGCTCCTCATACTCGTTGTGCTGCGCCGCCCGCAAAAGCTTGTCCACGTCTTTATAATTGTCCACCGGATAGCCGGCGTCAATCACAATGGTGTGCCCGTTTAACTCCTGCAGATGATTGTAAAATATTTTCGCGTGCTGCTGCTCCTGCACCGCCGTAAACCGGAAAATCTGCTCAATTACATGCAGGTGTTCTTTTTTCGCAAAATCCGCGCTGAACACATACCGGTTCCTGGCCTGGCTCTCCCCCGCGAACGCCCGCATCAGATTCGCCTTTGTCTCGCTGTCACAAAATTTTACCGCCATACTGAACCTCCTTGTTTTTTAAATTTTATCAAGTTCTGTTCAGTATGCCCGTTTTTTAGAAAATTATCCGTCCGTGCGCGGCATGCGCCGAAATTCCTTCCATACCATGTACAGCGCCAGAAGGCCGGAAGCCCCGTCTGCCACAGGTCCCGCGTAGATCACGCCGTCGATGCCCATCAGCATGGGAAAAAGAAGAACCAGCGGAATCAGGAAAATCAGCTGCCGGGTCATGGAAAGCAGAATGCCCCGGGTGGACTTGCCGATGGACGTAAAAAAGTTGGCGGTCAGCGGCTGCAGCCCGTTTAAAAAAGTGCAGAACATAAAGATTCGGAAATATTGTATGGAAAACTGATAATACAATTCATCGCCCGCCCCAAACAAGCTGGTGATCTGCCGGGGAAAGATCTGGAATCCCAGAAAAGCCACAATGGCTATAACCGTGGCGATGGCCCCCGCATAGCGGTAGGCCAAACGCACCCGGCTGTATTTTTTCGCCCCGTAATTGAATCCGAAAATCGGCTGCGTGCCCTGGGAGATGCCGATGACAATGGCGATGAAGACCATATTCACCTTGCTGACGATTCCCACCACCGCCAGGGGGATGTCGCTGCCGTATACGGAATTTTCCCCATAATGGCGCAGCACATTGTTCATCACAATCTGCGTGACCATCATCGCCAGCTGGTTAAAACAACTGGCCGCTCCCAGCGCCGCGATGGCCCGCAGATGCCTGCCTGACGGCAGAAAGTCCCGCGCCCCTAAAGGAACGGTCTTAAACCGAGGCAGATAAATGAACACCATTATGGAAGACAATACCTGACCGATCACCGTCGCCCACGCCGCTCCCGCGATGCCCATGTGGAATTTGAAAATAAACAGCGGGTCCAGAATCGTGTTTGCCACGGCGCCGCTGACCATGGCCGCCATAGAATAAGTAGGGCTTCCGTCCGCCCGGATCAGATGGTTGGCCCCGATGGTCAGGATATAAAAGGGCATTCCCAGGGAAGTGATCCCTACATAGGTAATGGCATAGCCCATCACGTCCGCCGTCGCCCCGAACGCCAGAATCATCGGCTCCAGAAACAGACGAACCAGAAGGCAGACGCCCACGCCCGCCAGCAAAAGAACCCCAAAAGCGGTTCCGGCGATTCTTTGGGCCTTCTCTTTGTTCCCCCGGCCCATCTCCAGGTTGAAATTGGACGCGCCTCCGATTCCCAGCAATAGCCCCAGCGACGTGGCCAGAGTGGTCAGCGGAAAGGCCACGTTGGTGGCCGCATTTCCATACATGCCCACTCCCTGGCCGATAAAAATCTGATCCACAATATTGTACAGCGCGCTGACCAGCATACTGATGATCGCCGGAATCGCGAATTTGGGCAAAAGCCGGCCTACAGGCTCTGTCCCCAGTGGATTTTGCATTTCCTTTTGCAGCTGCTCCATAACTCCCTCCATCCTTTTAAAACTTAGACGTTTGCGAATCGCCCGCTTCCATAACCAGAGTTTGGGCAAAATAAACAAATATGGAGCGAATTAAAAGCGGTTTTGAACTCCGTTTTGTTTATTTTACCCAAACTCGTGACATTTGAAAGCAGTTTCGCAATCGCCTATTTAAAACGCTCTAAAAGGCTGCCCGGAAAGCTTACGCTTTCAAGGCAACCTCTTTTTTTATCGCTAGCTAAATAACTCTTCTCACATCCAAAATTGTCCGATACGCCGCGTTGTCGCTGACCTTAATGCCTCCTGCCGGATAGGGCGCGCTGTTGGAGGCATGTACGATCTGACCGTTTCCCATGTAGATCGCGATATGGCTTCCATAGCAGATCAGATCCCCTGGCTGCGCCTGTGAATACGGAACGCTCACGCCGTTGGCCTGCTGGGCCTCTGACGTCCGGTTCAGGGCCACGCCAAAGTGAGCGTACACGCTCTGCACGAATCCAGAACAGTCCGCGCCGTTTACCGGGTCGGTTCCGCCCCATACATATGGATTTCCCACAAACTGCAGGGCGTAGTTCACAACATCCTGGCCTGCGCCGCTTCCTGTGGAAGCCACCGGGTCTGTCGCGCCGGAGCCGGACGATCCAGTTCCGGAACTATCCTGGTCGATCACATTGCCGTACTCGTCGGTCTGCACTTCTCCCGTTCCGTCGTTCGCAACCGTCGTATCCGTAGCGTCTGTGTTCGCGTCGCCTTCCGCCGTCGCGTCAAAATCCGCATTCTCCTCAAACTCACCGATGTCTGACGTGTCCATCTCCGCCGTATCGTCTTCGTCCGGCGCCGTGATATCGTAATCCGCCATGTTCACGCTGTCTTCTTCCGTCTGCGCGGGGGCCTGCGTCTCTGCTGGCGTTTCCGTCGCCGCCTGCTCGGCCGCCGCCGCTTCTTCCGCCGCCTGCTGCGCCGCCCGTTCCTGTCTTCTGGCTTCCTTTTCCGCTTCCTGAGCGATCCGGGCTTCTTCCGCCCTTCTGGCCGCCGCTTCCGCCTCGGCCGCCGCCTGCGCCTGTCTTCTGGCCTCTTCCTCAGCCGCCAGACGCTCCGCTTCGAGACGGGCAATCTCTTCCGTCTGCTGCTGCAGCAGCGATGCGTATTCATCCGCCTGCGCCTGCGCCGTAGCGATCTGCGTCTCGTAATCCGCAGAAGCCGCTCTCTTATCCGCCAGCTGCCCTTCCAGTGACGCCTGCTGCGCTTCCTGCTGCACCTTCATATCCACCAGCTCGGCCTTCTCCGCCTCCAGCTGCACGCCCAGATCCTTAACCCCTTTAACCGTATCCTCAAACTTCTGCAGGTTTTCACGGTCATATTCATACATTTTCTGGGTGTATTCCGCTTTATTTAATAACTCCGAGAGATTCTTCGACTCCAGCAGCATCTGGAACCATGCGGAATCTCCGCCCTTTTCATAAAGGAACTGTATCCGCTTTTTCATGGCCTCGTACTGCTCGTCCTTCTGATCCTCGGCTTTCTTCAGATCCGCTTTTGTTTTCTTAATGGCAGTCTCTTTATTGGAAATGTCTTTCTTCAGCACATTCACGGCCACCATCACATTGACCAGTTCCTGGTCCAGCTCGTTGATCTCCGCGCTCAAAGCCTCTTTCTGCGCTTCCAGGCTGTCGATCGTGGCATAAGCTTCATTCAGACTATTATTGGTCGCCTCCTGCTCCACCCGCAGCTCATCCTCCCTGGACGCCGCAACGCTTGCAACCTGCGAAAAAGTAACTGCCAATGCTAAAATACAACATACAACTCTTTTTTTCATGATCTATCAACCCTTCGTTCTTTATAGACTCCCCTGTCGTTTGGCCTGTAGCCTTTTCTTAACTTCTTTTCAATAATAGCACAGTTCTTTCGGCATTTCAAGAGAAAAATACAGAAATTCAATATTTTCGTAACATTTTCATAATCTGTTCGCAATAACTATGCGAAAATAGAAAAAACTTCCGCGAAAAAGGAGACGCCCGACTCCCCTTTTCCGGACATCTCCTTATCTTCTCCCCTTACTGTGCGCTGTTCTTAAACAGATCCTCCAGAACCTGACCAGCCGTTTTCTTCTTGTAGCCGTCCGGGTCCGCCAGCGTCTTCGCATTCCACCTCAGCATGTTGCTGGCCCGGATATAAGACGAACCCACGCTGCAGGATAAATTAAACTTCTTGGTCAGCTGCGGATAATACTGACTCATGTATCGCTTCGCCAGTGCGGCCGCCTCACTGTCCCAGGCGCCGGAAGGCGTTGTGGTTCCGTTGATCTGCACGCAGGGCGGCGTGGAATGGACAATCACCAGACTGCCGTCGGAGCACTGCCCCAACACAAGGAATGTGTGCCCGGACATGCTGCCCACGTCCCCTGGCATGAACTTTCCTTTATAATTGTTTTTACTCAGCTGCGCCTGTGATTTCAGCGTGCCGTAGCCTCTGCTGGCATACACGCCGGCGATGGTGGAAGCCTCCGCCACATAACCAAGGCCCACGCCGCTTTTCGACTGCATCACCTGGTATGTGCTCCACCCCACAAAGCCGGAGCAGTCCAGCCCTTTGGCCCGGGTGGTTACGGACAGATCCATATAATTGGCGTAATTATAAGAGCTTCCCTTGGAATTAAACCAGGTCTTCCACTGGGGATAGACCCCTATGTATGTGGCTGTGGGCTGTGCCCATCCTCCTCCCCAGACATACAGCGTGCTGCCCACCGGCTGCAGCGCTCCCAAAAGATAATTCTTAATGGTATGGGCTTCGCCCGGCCGTCCTATGGAAGCGTCCTCCTCATTGACCTCATACTCCATAATGCCGTCGGCGTTAAAATAATAGCTCTTGCCGGAGATGGTCTGCATGCCGGTAACGGCCGCGCCTTTAGAGGCTTTCTTTTTGGACAGGTAATATTTGTTGCCGTTTTGAGTAACCCAGCCGGTCTTCACATAGCCTTCCGCCTCAAAATAATACCATTTCCCGCCGATCTTCTGCCAGCCTGTGTATGTGCCCGTCTGTGTAAAATAATACTTCTGATTGTCAATGGTCATCCAGCCGGTGTACAGGCTTCCGTTTGCGGTGGCGTAGTAATATTTCTTGCCCACCTTAAACTTTTTATTGGCAATCATAACGCCTGTTTTTAAATTCAGACGATATTTGTTTTTTCCGCCGGAGGCGTTTTTCTCCGAAAACCAGCCGTAGCACATGGCGCCTGCCGGATTTTTCTTCTTGAAATAATACCATTTCTTCTTAATCTTCTGCCAGCCGGTGACCATTACGCCGTCTTTGTCCACGTAATATGTATGGCCGTCCTTCTCAGACTGGATAAATTCCTTCTCCGCCATCATGCCGTTGCCGGTCTTCAGATAATAGTATTTGTTATTATGATAAATCCATTCTCCTTTGACTTTCTTGCCGTTTCTATAATAATACCACTTGTTGCTCTTTTTCTCCCAGCCGTTCTTAACGGCCGCCTGCGCCTCCACTGTGGTCGCCTGTAATGCGCTTCCTGCCGCCAGCAGCAAAACAATCATTAAGAAAAAACAGATTTTCCAATTCACACGCTTTTGCCCCATCGCACCGCCCATCCCTTTACGAAATATTACTATTTGTTAAGTTTGTAATAGAATTCAACAATTTTCTTTAAATGAATATTACAAATATATTTCATTTCGTATTATAACGTGTAAAGAGCCAGTTGTCAACAGGTATCCCAATAAAATATAGGAAGGAAGCGGATGAAATACTCCTTTGAATAGGCCAACAAAAAAAGACAGCTCGATTTCTCAAGCTGCCCATCACTGCCCGGTTCGCCCCTGCAATACCTGGTACAAGATTTCCGCAAAAGGCTCCATGGCGTTTTTCACTTCCTGCACCGTGTTGGTCTGCGCTCCGGCTTCCAGAAGAATCGCCCGGGGACGCAGGTGCAGGTTATACCGCAGACTGGACAGGTAAATATTCCGGCTTAAGCCCGGATAAAACCGCGCCGCCTGCAAATTCAGCTGAAAGGAAAACGCCAGATTCTCCTGCACAAAAGGGTTGGGAAGGTAGGTCACCTCCCCGTTGAGCGCGCTATAACTAAGGCCGTTGAAAAACATGAATTTTGCCGTAGGCTTCCCGTTCACCTCCGTCACCAGCCGCCGATCCTCCGCCACTCCGTCCCGGTGCAGATCGATGACCACCTCAATAGAAGGATTTTCCGCCAAAATCTGTTCCACAGCCGCCATGGAATAATCGTATGCGCTGTTTCGGTCTATCACCCCGTCCACAACGTCGTACGTGCCCGTATTGTGAATCACGCCGTACCCGTATTGATCTTGCAGAATCCCCGCCAGATAATCCCCCACGCCAATGACCGTATCCTCCTGCTTACCTTCCACGGAATCCGCGAACCCTTCCTGGGAATGGGTGTGGTAAATCAAAATCTGCGGCGCGTCGGGATTTTTTTCCAGAGTCATATCCATATCTAAGAGCCCCGGCGCATTGATGCGCGTGCCGTCCACCGCCGTAGTGCTGTCCACAATGAAAAAATTATTCAGCAGATAATCATAATTTTCCAGCTGCTCCCTGGAAATCTCCACCTGCGGCTCTGCCGCCGCGGATGCAATTTCGGCCCCGCTGACGGATGGATTTTCCTCTCCCTCGGGCGTTTCCTCCTGGGAAGGCTCCTTTTGCGCCGTCTCCTTATCTGTCCCCTCCTGGGGCTTTTTGCTTTCCTTTTCCTGAGCGGAGGCATTCTCCCCTTGCACCTGTTCCTCCAGGTATTTGGCGTTGGCCTCTATGATTTTATCATATGTATATTCGTCCTCCACCGTAGGCTCGTATACTGCCTGGTTTTTCATATACCCATAGACGGGGAACTGGTGGAACAGCTTATCCACCATTCCCGTCTGCCTCTGCGGCGTGGGATAAAAACCGGGTAAATATATAAAAAGCAATCCAATCATGCACAGACAAAGTAAGACGCAAATGAATTTCTGCCAGTTGGTCAACCAATCACCCCATAGTTGTTATATGAGGCTCCCCGGAAGATTATACATACTCCAATGCAATATTTAGGCCCTCCGAAATGGTGAACCCCAGCCGCTTCACCGTTTCGTCCACATCTTTCGGCGTCACAAACATGCTGTGCAGATGGGGAGAAATCATCTCCTCCAGAAATTCCTTGCGCTCCTCTTCCTCCAGCGCGTCCAGAAGATGCGCCATGGCGTCATGGACAATGGTGGCCGCGTCCACCACGGTGGGAATGCCAATGCCGATCACCGGAATCCCCAGCGTATCCGCATTCAGCCCATCCCGGTGATTGCCGACGCCGGAGCCGGGGTTGATGCCCGTGTCCGTAATCTGAATGGTCCGATTCAGCCGCTTTGTGCTTCTGGCCGCCAGCGCGTCGATGGCAATCACCAAATCCGGCTTTGTCTCATCCACCACGCCCTGGACAATCTCCAGCGTCTCCATTCCGGTCTGGGCCATAACCCCCGGCACAAGCCCGCTGACCGCATGGGCGCGGTCTTCCCCGATGCCCAAAGTCCCGTATTCCCGCAAAACATGGCGCGTAATATGCAGGTTTTCAATCACGCCCGGCCCCAGCGCGTCCGGCGTCACCTCCCGGTTTCCCAATCCCACGACCAGCACGGATTTCTCCTTGTCCAAAGCCGCCAGCCTGCGCAGGTGTTTGGCCAGCTCTTTGGAAATCTCCCGGTGGTAATCCTGATCCGGCACGGACATGTTGGGAGCCTCCATAGTGATATACGTTCCCTGGGATTTCCCCATGGCTTTCGCGCCTTTTTCCGTCTCGATTTTCACCACTGTGGTGCGGATATCCTTTTCTTCGTCGTAAGACTCATCCACTGTCACGCCCCCGATTTCCACGTTGTCCTCTTTAAAACGCTCTCTCGTCTCCAGGGCCAGGTCTGTCCGAATTCTGTAATTCGCCTGCATAAATATCTCCTCCTGTGTACATTCTTAACGCACTTTCAAATCGCTAATAATGTACCCATTTATGAGAGAAATATCCTTTTCAGACTTTGATTTTCTTTCGACGCAGACGCGTGTGCACCGCCTCCCGAAACAGCGTGTACGCCACCGAGGTAATGGGAATGAAAATCAGCATTCCGATGACGCCCATCAGGCTGCCGCCCACCGTCACCGCCATCAGCACCCAGATGGAAGGCAGGCCCACCGAGCCGCCTACCACATGCGGGTAAATCAGATTGCCCTCAATCTGCTGCAGCACAAGGAACAAAATCACAAATAGCAGGGCTTTCACCGGGCTGACCATCAAAATCAGAAACGTTCCAACCGCGCAGCCAATGAACGTGCCAAAAATCGGAATCAGCGCCGTAAAGGCGATCAGAATCCCCACCAAAAGAGCGTACGGGAACCGAAACACCCACATGGCCACAAGGAACATGGAGCCCAAAATCACCGCCTCCACACACTGCCCTGTCAGAAAACTCTTGAAAATCCGGTTGGTGAGGCTGCATACTTTCAGAACCTTCCCCACCGTCTTTTTGGGCAGGAAGGCATAGAATACCCGCACAACCTGCGTGGACAATTTCTCCTTCTGCAAAAGAATATAGCAGGCAAAAACAAACCCGATGAAAAAATTGGCCAGGGCGCTGACCACCGTCTTAGCCACCACAAAGGTGGAATTTAACACATTTCCGGCGCCGCTTCTTAAGAATTCAATCCCCGTCTGGATCATCTTATCCCAGTTAAAATCCAGGTCTTCGATCCACTTCACTCTCTCGGGATTGTCCCGGAAAATCTGCGTGCCCCAGTCCTGCGCCTGGGGAATGAACGCCTGAACGCTTTTTCCAAGAGAGACAAAAGTGTTCCCCAGCTCCGGCGCAACCACGAAAATCACCAGGAACAAAACGCCCGCCACCGCCGCCAGCGAAAGAAGCAGACTGCCCGGTCTGGCCAATTTCACCGCCCAGGGCTTGTCCGCATATTTTCGCCCGGTAAATAAATTCCGCTCAAAGAATTGCATGGGCACATGGAGGATAAACGCCATCGCCCCGCCCAGCACAAACGGAAACACAATGTTCCAGCAAAACAGCGCCGCCGCAAAAACCCGTTTGTAATTAATGAAAGCCACCACCACCAACGCCGTAAACACAACCAGCCAGCGCAGTTTCTTCATCGTATCTTTGCTTAACTCCATAGGCTCACTCCCCTTCTTCCAAAAGCTGCCGGTACACGTCCCGCTTTCCCAGCCCCCGGTCCCGGGCCACCTGCTTCATCGCTTCTTTTCTGTCAAGGCCCTGTGACTCGTAATAGGCCATGTGCTCACTAAGATCCATCTGACTCCACTGCCGCTGCCGCTCCTCCTTTATTTCCTGGCGGCTCTTCCCCTGGATGACCAGCACGCACTCCCCCTTTGCCTCCTGGCTTTGAAGACGCTTTGCCAGGCCGTTCAGCGTGGTCTGAAAAACCTCCTCGTGGCGCTTGGTCAGCTCCCGGCACAGGGAGATCCGCCGCTCGCCCCCCAGCGTCTGCGCCAGCTCGCCGATGGTTTTCGCAAGCCGGTGGGGCGCTTCGTAGAGGACAATGGTCCGCGTCTCCCGGACAAGCGCCTCCAGCCGTTCCCGCCTTTTTTTCGCGTCCATGGGCAAAAATCCCTCGAACGCAAAACTGCGGGCCGGCAGGCCGGACAGGGTAAGCCCCAGTATACAGGCGGCCGCCCCCGGCAGCGCCGTCACGGCAATCCCTTTCTGGTAACACATCTGCACCAGCTCTTCCCCCGGATCGGAAATGCCTGGCGTTCCCGCGTCGGTAATCAGCGCCACATCCTGGCCCTGACGCATCTTTTCCACCAGCAGACGGCCCTTTTTTATCTTATTATGTTCATGGTAGCTGGTCAGGGGCGTGTGGATGTCGTAATGATTCAGAAGTTTGATGCTGTTTCGGGTGTCCTCCGCCGCGATCAGATCCACTTCCTTTAACGTGCGCAAAACCCGCAGCGTGATATCCTCCAGATTCCCGATGGGCGTGGCGCATAAATATAATGTACCCAAGGCTCATTCCCCCTTTCCTCCATAATACACATCCAATGCTTCCTGCGTGTAAACCCCCGGCTCTTTATATAGGATAAAAGGCTTCTCCACGGTCATCCGGGACTTTCCGCCGGACACGCCTTCCAGCAAAACCATATTGGGCTCTTTGTCCACATAGGGGTGCACCAGGCGCATCCGTTTGGGCTCCAGACCGCAGCGCACCATCTGAGACAGGATCTCTCCCAGCCGGAAGGGCCGGTGGATCATGTAAAATCTGCCCCGGGGCTTCAGCACACAGGCCGCCTGGCTGATTACATCCTGCAGGCTGCACAGAATCTCATGCCGGGCCACCGCCATTTCCCGGCGGGCGTTTTGCAGGCCGTGGTTGTGGATCATATAGGGCGGATTGCAGGTGACAATGTCAAAAGAAGCCCCTCCAAATATGGACGACGCTTCTTTAATATCCCCGGTTACAATGGTAATCTCTTTCTCCAAATGATTATGAACGACGCTTCTTCTGGCCATCTGAGCGCACTCCGGCTGTATCTCCAGCCCTACGATCGGGCCGCCTTTTTTCCTGGCTTTTAAAAGAATCGGGATGATCCCCGTTCCGCATCCCATATCCAGCGCCCGCTCGTGGGGCTGCGCGCGGGTATACCAGGACAGCAGAACCGCGTCGGCGCCAAAACAGAACTTATTGGGGTCCTGGATTATCTCAAAACCGTTTTGCAGATCATCCAGCCGTTCCCCCGGCAACAACTCACTCTTCGTCAAAACTGGACTGCCCCCCTTTGTCTTCTAACGCCTTCAGCTGGCGAAATTCCTCATCGGAGTATTTCACTTTCTTCTTCCTGGGGCGAAATTTCAGCTCTTCCGCCTTGTAATCCCGCATCTCTTTTTCATCGTTGATTTCCACCAGCGCACGCACGTACTGACGCAGCACGCTTACGCTGTGGACCTTTCCCTGAATCCCTTCCGGCGTGATCACGGTGTCGCCGATTCCCGGCAGCTTCTTATTGAGCTCCTCGTAGATTTCCTGCTCGTTTTTCAGACAGCACATCAGACGGCCGCAGGCGCCGGAAATCTTCGTCTGGTTCAAGGACAGGTTCTGTTCTTTGGCCATCTTAATGGACACCGGGGCGAATTCCGTCAGGTACGTGTGACAGCACAGCGGCCGGCCGCAGATGCCGATGCCGCCCATGATCTTTGTCTCGTCCCGCACGCCGATCTGCCGCAGCTCGATGCGGGTCTTGAACACCGCCGCCAAATCTTTCACCAGCGCGCGGAAATCCACTCGGCCGTCCGCGGTAAAATAAAACAGCACTTTGTTGTTGTCAAAGGTATATTCCACATCAATCAGCTTCATCCCCAGTTTGTGGTCCTGGATTTTCTTCAGGCAGATCTGGAAAGCTTCTTTTTCCTTGGAACGATTTTCTAATTCCCTGTCCTCGTCCTCCGGGGTGGCCAGACGCAGCACGTCTTTTAAAGGCTGCACCACCGCGTCGTCCTCCACCATATGGGGCGCCAGCGCCACATAGCCGTACTCCACGCCCCTGGCCGTTTCCACGATCACATGATCTCCCAGGCCGATCTGGTAATCTTTGGGGCCGAAATAATAGATCTTCCCCACATTTCGGAACCTTACGCCAATTACTTCTTTCATGCTATTTCTCCCTGATCGTCAAGAATAACAGTTCCATAGCCAAATCAAAATTCACATTCGCCTGCAGACGCGTCTTCGCCTTGTCCGCGGCGCGAATGATATTCTCTATGCCCTCATAGGAATGCTGGCTGGCCTGCTGCTTAATCGCATTGATCTCCCTTTTAAACACCAGATAGTCCACTTCACGGGTGGCCTTAAACATCAGCACATCCCGGAACCACACCTGGAAAATGTTCAGATAGTCGTAGATCATATCCGGCTCTTTCGCCATGTTGGCCAGAGCCTCCACCCACTCATGAATCTCCATGCTGGATGCATATTTCAGTATGTGAATGGCTTTTCGCGCCATATCGTCAAAATAAGACGCGTCCGCGGCCTGCTTGGCCCTCCCGATGTTTCCCTGGGCGAAAGCGGTCCCCAGATCCGCCTCATAATCCGGCACATGCATGTTTTCCACCAGATAGCGTTTCACCTGCGCGTCGCTGACCGGCCGCACATCCAGCCGCACGCACCGGGACTGAATGGTGGGCAAAAGCGCGTCCGCATTGACTGTAAGCAGCAAAAACACCGCATACGCAGGCGGCTCTTCAATGGTTTTCAAAAGAGCATTCTGCGCCTGCGGGGTCATCTTGTCCGCATCACCGATCACGTATATTTTGTACCGACCGCTGTATGGCCGGATCGCCACATCGTCCACTGCCTGTGACCGGATCTCCTCCACCGAGATGGAACCGCTCTTTTCGTGTTCAACATATATGATATCCGGATGATTCTTACTGTTTGCCTTTTTACAGGAATCACAGGCTGTGCACGGAACAGGGCCGCCCCGTTCGCACTGCAGGGCCATGGCATATGCATTTGCCAGAGTCTTCTTGCCCGCGCCGCGCTCGCCCACCAGCATATAGGCATGGGAAACCTTATTCTGCGAAATGGAATTCTTCATATGTTCAATCACCTGCTCATGCCCCACAATAGAATCAAAATTTTTCATAAGAATCACCTCCCTCTTGCAATCATTCCCTGTTTATTATAGCACAACTGCCGTCTTATGACAAATCCCCCCTATGTTCTTCGTTTCCGCTGCTCCTGGATGTAAGACACGATTTCCCGGACGCTTTCGTCAAACGCCTCGTTTCGGAATCTGCGGACAATGCCTGCCTCCAAAAGCTTTTCCTGTGAAAAATCCTCGTCGTCAGCCAGAAATCGCCGGCACATTTCCTGGTAACGGGGCCTGTCCTCCCGCCGCTCCCGAAGCAACGCCCGCTGCAGCCGTTCCCCGTCCTCCACCTCGATGTAAATGGGGCACACCGTCCCCTCTTTATAATAAGCCCTCAGCTTCCCGTAGGATTCCAGCGTCCCGATGCCCAGATAACTGAACCGGCTTAAATCCATATCCGGGTCGTCCGCCGTAAAATAAATCCAGGGCCCATATTCCGTCTGGTATGTGCGCGCCTCCGCCACCCGCCCCTGCCTTTGCAGCGCGGCGAATCTTTCTTCGTCCACAAAGTAATATTCCCGGCCGTTTTCCTCGCCTGCCCGGATGGGACGGGTGGTGTAAAGCGTCATTTTCCTAAGGCCCAGTCCGGAGCGTTCCAGCAGATAGCGGTATACGCTGTCCTTGCCGGAGGCGCTCTTTCCCATTATATAGAAAATTTTGTTCATAATATAAGGAGTATATCACAAACATCCGGCGATGAAAATAGATATTCTCAACATTCTTCCGGTGCACATTTTAGAACGGCCACACTTCTCTCCGGCCCCGGGAAAATCCCCTGCACAGAAAGCCCCGCCGCCCAAAAACCCTGCACCGCCTCAAGAAAGGCCGGGGTGATCCGCTCTCCCGGCGCGGCCAGGGGAATGCCGGGCGGATACAGGTACACAAAATCGCCCGCCAGCCGTCCTGCGCTCTCGAAAAAAGGAACTTTCGTCTTCTCCATCTCCGCCGCCCGGCTCAAAGGGATGACTGGCTCCCCGTAAATCAGGTCTTCCTGCAGATACGCAGACGCTTTGCCCGGCCTGCGTCCGGCTTTTCGCCACTCTTTTTCCACATCTTCCAACGCACGGCACAGGCGGTCAAAGCCTTCGTTCGTATCCGCCACGCTGGTCATGGCCAGCGCATAGCCTTTCGTCGCCATCTCCATCTGAATCCGGTATTTTTCCCGGAGTAGCCGGCTCAAGCCCTGGCCGGACATCATTCCCGGCGGCGGGGCTAGAACCAGCTTGGAGCGGTCATAGTCTGCGGCGATTTCTTGCCCCGCCAGATTTTCCCCCACAAGCTTGATATATTGAAGATCGGACAGCCGCCGGCGCAGCCCTTTTAACCTGTGCGCATACGCCTCAAAAAGACGCTCGCCGTCCTTTTGCAGTCTGCGGATGCAGGCGTCCATGCTTCCCATCAGCAGATACGAAGGGCTGCTGGTCTGGAACATGGCCAGAAACCGCCGCAGACGCTCCCGGTCGGCCCGCTCCCCCTTTACATGAAGCAGCGCCGTCTGGGTCAGGGACGGCAGCGTCTTGTGCAGGCTCTGGACAACCACGTCCGCCCCCTGTTCCAGCGCGGATTCCGGAAAATACGGATGAAAGGGAAAATGCGCGCCGTGGGCCTCGTCCACGATCAAAACCGCCCCGTGCCGATGGACAATCCGGGCAATCTTCCGAATGGGCGACGTCACCCCGTCGTAGGTGGGCGACGTAATCAAAACCGCCTGTATTTCCCCGTGGGCCGCCAGCGCAGCCTCCGCCTGCTTTGGGAAAATAGCGCCGCCAAAGCCGTAGGGCGCCACAATCTTTGGATAGAGATAAAAATTTTTCAGCTGCCGCAGGCACACGCCGTGGTAAACCGACTGGTGGCAGTTCCGGGCCATCAAAAGCGCGCCCCCCGGCCGGACGCAGGCGCCGATCGCCGCCAGCAGCGCCCCTGTGCTTCCGTTTACGCTGTAAAAAGTCTCATCGGCCCCATAAAGCCTGGCCGCCGCTTCCTGGGATTCCCGCAGAATCCCCGTGGCGTGGCGCAGATCGTCAAAGCCTTCGATCTCCGTAATGTCCGCCGCAAGCGCCGGCAGAAAATCCACCGCCGCTTCGTTTCGCTTGTGCCCCGGCATGTGAAAGGGATAGATATCTTTTGCTTGATAACTTTTTAACTCCTCAAAGAGATTTCCCATCGCCTAAAAAATTCCTTCCATATTAGTAGGTCATACGCTCTTTTGGCCGCCGAATTTCTTAATCAGCTTATAGAAAGCCAGAACGATGGCGTTTCCCACCGAAATGCCGAACATCCACTGCAGCGTCTGGGAGCTGTAAGAAAAGGCTATGCGCCACTGCCCCTTTACCAGCGCGTCCATGGCATAGTAAAGCAGACTGCCCGGAATCAGCGGCACGACAGACGGCACATTGAACAAAATGGCCGGCGCCTTTCGGAATCTGGCCACATTTTCCGAATAGACCGCCGCAAACATGCTGGCCGCCGCCACCGCATAAAAAGTATGGGAAATCATCCGGCTGGCCAGCAGGTAAAATGCCCAGCTGAACAGCCCGCCAAAAGACGCCCACAGCAGATGTTTTTTCTCAATCTGAAACAGCAGCGCAAATCCCATGGACCCCAGAAAAGCCCAAATTACCTGCCAAATCATAACAGCGCCCCCAGATAAATGGCCGACGAAAATCCAATGGCCAGCGCCGCCGCCCTTAAAAGCGCTTCCGTAAGCCGTAAAATTCCCGATATATTATCGCCCACCAGCATATCTCGGGCGGCGTTGGTGATGGCGATTCCAGGGACCAGAAGCATAATATCCCCGATCATAATGTTGTGGGCCTGCAGGTCCGCGTCCGCCTTTGCCAGCGCACAGATGACGACGCCGATAAACAGCGAGGTAAAAAACAGATAGATGGTTGAATTATCCCAGAGGGGCTCTATGTGTATCTGCATCCAGCAGATCAGGCACCCCAAAACAGCCGCGGCTGCCGCCTCCCAGACGCTGCCTCCAAAGAACAGCGTAAAGCTTCCCGCGCCCAGAACGCTGCCCACATATAATTTTTTCCGGCTTTCGCAATGCCGAGAAACGGATTCCAGCTGCTGATAAAATTCCTCCGGCGAAAGCGCGCCGCTGCAGATCTCCCGGCTCAGCGCGTTGAGCTTGTCGATCTTGTAAAAATTATGGCTCTGACCGCCCTTGATCCTGCGGATTTGCGTCAGCTCCGCCTGGCCCCCGAAGGAAACCGTAAGGACGATGGCCTCCGTAATCACAAAAGCATGGACTTTTTCTGCGCCGCAGGCCTTTCCAATGCGCTCCAGCGTGTCTTCCACCCGGCTGATCTCCGCCCCGCTGCCCAGCAGATTTTCACCGATATTCAAAAGTTCGCACAATAATTTTTCCTGCTCATTCATTGCCTTAAGACATCCTTGCCCTTCCCAATGGTTTTATGATATGATACCAGAGTCAAAGGTCATGCGTGACATGCCTGCGACCCGCAAAACACCGAAAAGCAGCCATTTTTCGCAGAAGATTGCCAGAGGAGGTAATACAAATGTTTCCCATCCAGACGCTTCCCCCGGATTTTTTGACCCGCATGGAGTCCATGCTGGGGTCCGCATACCCGGATTTTATCGCCAGCTTCGACAAACCCCGCCGAAACGGGCTGCGCGTCAATTCTTTGAAAATCACGCCGGAACGCTTTCGGCATCTGTGCCCGTTTCCCCTTAAGCCCATCCCCTGGACCGAAAACGGCTTCTTCTACGAACCGGACGTGCGCCCGGCGGCCAGCCCGCTCTACCGCCTGGGCCTGTATTACCTGCAGGAACCCAGCGCCATGGCCCCCGCCTCCCTGCTGCCCGTAGAGCCCAGCGATAAGGTTTTAGATCTATGCGCCGCCCCCGGCGGGAAATCCACCGAACTGGGCGCCCGCCTAAAGGGACAGGGGCTTTTAGTCTCCAACGACTTAAGCGGTCCCCGCTGCAAAGCTCTGCTTCGGAATCTGGAGCAATTCGGCGTCTCCAACGGATTCGTCGTCAATGAAAGCCCCCAGCGGCTGGCGCCCCAATTCCCGGAGTTCTTCGACAAAATCCTGGTGGACGCGCCCTGCTCCGGCGAAGGCATGTTCCGAAAAGAACCGGCCGCCATCAAAACCTGGAGCCTGGAAAAATCCCTCTCCTGCGCCAAACTGCAGCGGGAAATCCTAACGTGCGCTATCCAGATGCTCGCCCCCGGCGGACTTCTGATGTACTCCACCTGCACATTCGCCGCCGAGGAAAACGAAGGAGCCATCTCTTATATCCTGGAAAACCATCCAGAGATGGATCTGGCCCCGCTCTCCCAGGCGCCAAACGTTACGCCGGACTTTTCCCCCGGCAATCCCCTTTGTGGAAATGGAGATCCCCGCCTGGAACGCTGCCTGCGCCTGTGGCCCCATCGCTGCCCAGGGGAAGGCCATTTTCTGGCGCTTTTGCGCAAGGACGGATGCCGCCTAAGCGGCGAAAAAAAGAAACGCCGGCAAAAAAAAGCCGAAAAAATCTCCCGCAGCCAGCGGCTTCTTTTGGAAGAATTTCTACAGCCGCTGCTGGAAGTTCTGCCCGAAGGCTTTTCCTGGGATCGGGTGGAGATCCGGGCGGACAGCGCTTATCTTCTGCCTGCGGGACTGCCTCCCGTCAAAGGGCTGCGCTTTTTGCGAAACGGCCTGTTCTTAGGGCAGCTAAAGAAAAACCGCTTCGAGCCCAGCCAGCCGCTGGCCTTGGCGCTGACGGGCGCGCCCTCTGCCCGCCTGGACATTCCCAGCGCAGACCCGCGCATCCAATGCTACTTACAGGGAGAATCCATCCCCACCGCACCCGGCGAATCCACCGTGGCTTCCGGGTGGGCCGTCCTGTGCGCGGACGGTTTTCCGCTGGGCTGGGGGAAACTGGTAAACGGCACGTTTAAAAATAAATACCCCGGCGGATGGCGGTAAGTCGCCTTCATTTGTGATACGGCTCTCCTTTTATGATCCGATAGCTGCGGTAAACCTGCTCCAGTAGGATCACCCGCATCAGCTGGTGGGGAAAGGTCATCTTGGAGAAGCTTAAAGCATAGTCGGATTTTTCCAAGATATTCTTTCCCAAGCCAAGGGAGCCGCCGATGACGAACGCAATGTGGCTGACTCCCTGCACGGCCAGGCTGTCAATCTTCCTGGCGAACTGCTCGGAGGAAAGATGCTGGCCGGCGATTTCCAAGGTGATGACATAGGCGTCCCTGGGAAGGCTTTTCAGCAGCCGCTCTCCTTCTTTTTTCAAAACCAATTCCGCCTGGGCGCCGTCCGGCGCGTCGGGGGTTTTCTCGTCCGCCACTTCCACAATCTTTAGTTTGCAGTATTTCCCCAGCCGCTTGGCGTATTCTTCCAGGGCCGCTCTCAAATACGGCTCTTTTATTTTCCCCACTGTAAGCGCCGTCACACGCATCGTCTGTTTCCCCCCCCCCTATTCATACCGATAGTAGTTTCGGCTGGCCGTGCCGCTGACCTTACCGTTTGCACCCACCAAAATCACATAAAACGTATGCTCACCCGGCGGCATTTTCACTGGGGATGTGTACTCGGCGCTGTCTTCCGTGGGCTGCTCGTCAAAGGCGTAATAAGCTTTAAAGCCCTCCGGCGTTTCCACCGTAATTTCCACGTCTTCGTCATAGTAGCCGGAATCCGGCGCAACCTCCGGCTCCTCGGGAGCTTCCAGGATCACCGTGTACTTTCTGTATATGACGTCACTGGGAACGCCGTAGGAATTCTCTCCGATCACGTACAGCTCGGTCACGCCCTGCCCAATGGAAATCGGCCCTTCGTAACGGCTGCTTTTCTCGGTGGGCTTGCTGCCGTCCAGGGTGTAGTAGTAGCGAACGCCTTTTTCCTCCTCGATGACCGCCTGCAGCATTTCATCGTAAACGCCTGTGGCCGGCGTGATCTCCGGGTCCGCGCACAGATAGTGGCCAAAATTCTCGTGGATAGTCAGGGATCTGGCGTCTTTCAGGAGAGCTTTGATTTTCTCCGGCCTGCCCGCCTCTTTGTAAAGGCCGATTAACTGTTCATAATAGCCGGGGCTGTCCCAGTGGTCTTTGAGATTTCCCTCCAGCGCTTTAATGGCTCCGGGCAAATCCCCCTGTTTTTGCAGCGCCTGAGACAGCAAAATGACGGCTTTGCCCTTCCCCGGGCTGACGGTCATCGCTCTGTCCGCATATTCCAGCGCACGATCGTACTGGCCGCGCCCGTAGGCCCGCTGCGCCAGGCTGTACTGCACCAGATAAGAATTATTGACGCACCAGAAAACACAGACGCACACGCCCAAAACCCCCAAAGCTGCCAGCGCCCAGGATGTGCGCCGCTTCAGATAGCGCGCGCTTTTTTTCTGCAGCTTTTCCAGGCGTTCCTTTTGGGCTGTGAGCATCCGCCGCTTTGTCTCCTTTTGCATCAGGGTCTCCACTGAATTGTATTCCGGCACCCAATGTATTTCCTGCAGGCACTTGGGACAATACAGATTGCCCGGCTCCACCTGCGCTCCGCATTTGGAACATTTCATAGCTTTTTCCTCTTGCAGCTGGTATACAGCGATTCTACTTTTCTTTTATATACTCCTCAAATTCTTCCGCGGACATAAGCGCTTTTCTGGGCTTTGTCCCCTCTTCCGGGCCCACCACGCCGGCCTGGAACAGTTGATCCATAATCCGGGCCGCCCGGTTAAATCCGATTTTGAACGCCCTTTGCAGCATGCCGATGGAAGCCTTTTCTTTTTCGATAATCAGCCTCCCCGCGTCTGCGAAATACACATCCCGGTCCTCCTGTGCGGCGGCCGCGCCCCCAGAAGACGCGCCGGCTGTGGCGATCTCCTGCTGCATCTGCTCGTCGTAGGCGGCTTTGGGATTTTTATCGGATAAAAATTCCACCACCGCGCTGACCTCTTCGTCGGACACAAAGGCTCCCTGCAGCCGGGCCGGTTTCTGATAGCCCTGGGGATAAAAGAGCATATCCCCTTTTCCCAGAAGCTTTTCCGCGCCGTTCATATCCAGAATCGTGCGGGAGTCCACGCCGGAGGAAACCGCAAAGGCGATTCTCGACGGCATGTTGGCTTTGATCAGCCCGGTAATGACGTTGACCGAAGGCCTTTGGGTGGCGATGATCAGATGAATGCCCGCCGCCCGCGCCAGCTGGGCCAGACGACAGATGGCGTCCTCCACTTCCCCGGGGGCAACCATCATCAGATCCGCCAGCTCGTCCACAATAATGATAATCTGCGGCATGGGCTTGGGCCTTTCTTCTTCCTGGGAAAAGGTCATCCCCTGGATCTTCTGGCTGTAATCCTCCAGATTGCGCACGTTGTACTCGGCAAACGCGTTGTAGCGGTTGGTCATCTCCGCCACGGCCCAGTTCAGCGCGCCGGCCGCCTTCTTCGGGTCTGTGACCACCGGAATCAGCAGATGTGGAATGCCGTTGTACACGCTTAGTTCCACCACCTTGGGGTCGATCATGATCATTTTCACCTGGTCCGGCTGCGCCTTGTATAAAACGCTCATAATCAGCGTATTGATGCAGACGGATTTACCGGAGCCGGTGGCGCCGGCGATGAGCAGATGCGGCATCTTGGCGATGTCCGTGATCACTGGTTTTCCGGCGATATCCTTGCCGGCGGCAAAAGCCAGCTTGGACTTGGCGTTCTGAAATTCCGGCGACTGCAGAAGATCCCGCAGCATCACCGCGCTGTTTTCCTTATTGGGCACCTCAATGCCCACCGCCGCCTTCCCCGGTATAGGCGCCTCAATGCGGATGTCCGCCGTGGCCAGGTTCAGCTTAATGTCGTCGGCCAGATTCACGATCTTGCTGACTTTCACGCCTTGCTCTGGCTGCAGCTCATAGCGGGTTACGGTCGGGCCGCAGCTTACGTTTGTGATGGTCACGTTGACGCCGAAATTGTGAAGCGTTTCCTGCAGTTTCTGGGCCGTCTCCCGCAGATCTTTATCGGAAGTTCCCCCCTTGGTCTGCTTTCCCCGTTTCAAAAGGGACATGGGCGGAAACTTATAGACAGCCGAATCCCCGGAAAAGTCCGCCGGCTGAATCAGCGGCTCCGCTGCCTTCTCTTCGTCACCTTTTGCCTCCCGGACGCTGTCTTTTCCCGGCCGGTCGCCCCGCTGAATCTCAAATACATTCTGAATCGTCTCCTCGATAACCGCCGGCTTTTCTTTCTCCTCAGGCAGCGGCTCCGGCTCCTTTAAAGGCACGGCCAGCTCCACATTCACCGGCGCCGGCCGGGAATCTTCCGCTTTTCTTCGGCTGCGCCGGCCGCCGGCTGGCTCCTTTAAAGGCGCGGCCTCCTCTTTTCGCCGCCGCTTTCGCTCCTGCTGTTCCTCCTGCGTCCGCTCCCGCACGTCCATAAACATGTTTCGGATAAAACCCAAAAAAGACTTCTGTGTAATCACAATCAGCAGAATGATCTCCCCGAAAACCAGCAGGATATAAGCCCCCAGCACGCCAAAGGCAAAGCAGCAAAGCTGACTGACGGCGCCGCCCACGATCCCGCCGCCTGTCTGTCCTTCACTGGAAATCCAGTAATACTGCGCCAGATTTTCATAACGCGTTTCCCCCTGGGTCAGAAGCTGCAAAAGCCCGCACAAAAAAACCAAAAAGAACGCGCCCGCCGCCAGCTTTTTATAGGCCAGAGAGCTGCCCCTATTTATATAGAAGAAAGCGGCGCCCACAAACAAAAACGCCGGAAATATGTAAGAAGCCATTCCGAAGATTCCGAAAAAACAGCCGCTGACCGCATTTCCCAGAAATCCTCCCAGTCCAAAGTTACTCAAAAATAAAATAATCGAAACGGCCAGCAAAAGCAGCAGGATAATTTCGCCCGAAAAGCTCTTCTGCGCCGTCTTTTTCCTGCCCTTTCCTTTGCTGGACACGCGTTTTTTCTTAGTGGCTGCCGCCATTTGTTTCTCCCTCCTACTTCAAAATACTGCCCACGATCGCCACGATCCCTAAGAAAAAATTATAACACGCAAATCCCCGGAATCTGGCCCGCTGTAAATATTTCGTCATGCGCCGAATCAGAAAAAATCCAATGACCCCCGCCGCCAAAGCCGCGCAGAAATAATACGCAAACATGGTTCCCGTGACGGCCATCTCCCCCAGCTGGCTTATCTCCAGGACCAGAGCCCCCAGAACCGCCGGTATGGCCATCAGAAAGGTGAACTTCACCGCCACCTTCCGGTTCAGGCCGCACAAAAGCCCCACCGCCAGGGAAACGCCTGTCCTTGATATGCCGGGAAAGGACGCGATGCCCTGGCAGATCCCCATCCACATGGCCCGGTCGTAAGTCACGTCTTTGGGAATCTTGTCCCCCGCCGCAGTGAAATCAACCACCAGCAGCAATATGGCCGAAATCATCATGCCGATTCCGATGGCCATGGGGCTGCCGAAGGCGATCTGCACCAACCGCCTGGAACACACGCCCAGCGCCGCCATAGGGATCACCGCCACCAAAAGCAAAAGCGTCAGCTTCCGGTAATTAGTGCCGCTGATTTTCTGGTAGCGTTTATCCGCTCCGTTCCTCTTGTTCTCCGCAAAAATCCGTATATTGGTCAGCATATCCACGACAATCAGGATCGTTTCCGCCGCGATTTTCTTAATGTCTTTCCAAAACGCCAGCAAAATAGCCACCAGCGTGGACAGGTGCAGCATCACTTCAAAGAAAAGCCCTTCGGACCCCTGTATATGAAAAAAATCCTCAATCAACGCGGCATGGCCAGAACTGCTGACTGGCAGAAAAGCAGTGATCCCATGCACAATGCCAATGATTACCGCTTGAAAAAAATCCATGACGCCCTCCATCTTACATGCATATTCGTGAATCGTTACAAGCGTATGAATCATTATAGCATAAGACCTATAAAAAAACAAACCGCAGAATCAATCATTCCACAGTCTGTGTAACTGTTCAGCCTGCGGCTTCATTGTTACAGAATCCGCCTCATTAGAAATTTGCCTGCGGCAAAGAGGCGGATTCTTGGCCGTTTTATGCTGCTGGCCGCTGACTGCGCAGCAAGTGCGCAGTCGCAGGCTGCATAGTTACTAGTCTGTTCTTCCCGGATATTTTTCACTGCCCGTCCTGCTCCTCGATCATCGCGTACAGCTTTTGGAGCGCCTGGCTGATGCCCCCCACTTCGTCAATCAGGCCCTCTTTGACCGCTTCCTCTCCCTCCAGCATGGTTCCCACATCCTTCACCAACTGGGACGTGTCCAGCATCAGCTCCTCCAGCCGTTCCTTCGTGATATGGGAATGCTCCGACACAAACCCCGTGATCCGATCCTGGGTTTTTTCCATATTGCGGTAGCTCTGCACCACCCCGATGAACATGCCGTTGCTCCGCACCGGGTGCACCATCATCGTGGCGCTGGGGACGATAAACGTATAGTCCGCGGACACCGCCAGGGGCACGCCGATGGAATGGCCGCCGCCCAGCACCAGGGAAACCGTGGGCTTGCTAAGAGACGCGATCATCTCCGCAATGGCCAGCCCCGCCTCCACGTCCCCGCCCACCGTGTTTAACAGCACCAAAAGGCCGTCGATCTCCCCGTCGTCCTCGATCATGGCCAGCTTTGGCAGCACGTGTTCGTATTTGGTGGTCTTACTCTGGCTGGCCGCCGACTCGTGGCCTTCCACCTCGCCGATGATGTTCATCAAATGAATATGCCGTTTCTCTTCGTTCGCATCCAGCGTCACCTGGCCTGTGTCCTCGATCTGTTGATTCTGGCTCTCTTCTTTTTTCAGAGTTTCCATTTTAT
>CAOJVE010000024.1 GCA_948444865.1 uncultured Lachnospiraceae bacterium | reverse complement strand
CAAAATCAAAGAAATCCGCATCCACGGACGGGGCGACGCCCAGCGCCCGGGTGATGATGTTCTTGTCCGGATGATGCATCGCTTCTTCTTCCTTCAGTTCTCCCATGCGAACCATTTCCTGTACCAGAGAATGGTCTCTCGTAACCTGCCGGATTCCCTGATGAATCACGTACAGGCGGCTGTCGCCCACATTCGCCACATAGATATAATTTCCCACCACCGTGGCGGCCACAACCGTTGTGCCCATTCCTTTTCTGTCCTCCGACCGGCCTGCCTCTTCCAGAATTCTCCAGTTGGCGGCCTCGATGCCGTGACGCATTATCTTAACAGGGTTATAATTCACATCCTCCTTTATCGTATCCACCAAAACATGAACTGCGCAGGATGAGGCGTAATCTCCCGCATTATGCCCTCCCATTCCGTCCGCTACCACAAATAAATTGGGTAAATTCCCCACAGCGTCCATAGAGGCGTAAACATAATCCTGGTTCACCTGCCTTCGCTGCCCGATGTCTGTACCCGCGTACACTCTCATCGTTTTTTCTCTCTTTCCGTTATTTTGCCGCCGGAGGGCGTCCCTGGCCGATCTGCGTCCATCTCCATGTGACGCCTTCTCAGCTGCCCACAGGCGCCGTCTATATCACGGCCCATTTCCCTTCTAATAGTAACATTAATTCCGTATTTTTCAAGTTTATTTTTGAATTTGTCCACGACTTTCTGTTCTGACTGCCGAAAACCCCGCTCTTTTACCGGATTCACCGGAATCAGATTGACGTGGCAGTTTTTCCCCCGCAAAAGCTTCCCCAGACGCTCGGCGTCTTCCGGCCCGTCGTTTTCGCCCTGCACCAAGCTGTATTCATAAGTGATTCGTCTTCCCGTCTGCTCAAAGTAAAAATCGCAGGCTTCCAGCGTTTCAAAAAGCGTATGCTTTTTTGCTATGGGCATCAGATTTTGCCTTTTTTCATCTGTGGCGCCGTGCAGAGAGAGGGCCAGCGTGATCTGAAGCTTCTCCCGGGCCAGATCATAGATTCTCGGCACGATCCCGCAGGTGGACACGGTGATATTCCTCTGGCTGATATGCATCCCCCGCTCATGGTTTAATATCCGGATAAATTTCAGCAGATTTTCATAATTGTCCAAAGGCTCGCCCGTTCCCATAACCACTACATGGGACACGGGTTTTCCCACGGCGCGTCCCACCGCATAGACCTGCTCCAGCATCTCCTGCGCGGACAGATTTCTCACCAGACCGCCGATGGTCGACGCGCAGAAACGACAGCCCATCCGGCAGCCCGCCTGGGAGGATATGCACACGGAGTCCCCATGGCGATAGCGCATCCAAACGCTCTCCACCATCTGCCCGTCCGGCAGCGCGAACAGATATTTCCGGGTGCCGTCCAGCGCGGAAATCTGCGCGTCCGCCGGCTGTAAAGTTAACAGGGGATATTCCTCTTCCAAACGGCTGCGCATCGACTTTGGAAGATTGGTCATCCTCTCGTAGCTGTCCGCCTGCTTCTGATGCAGCCACTCAAAAAGCTGCTTTCCCTGAAAATCTTTTCCGCCCATTTCCCGGACGGTCTGCACCGCTTCCTCCAGGGAAAAGGATTTTATGTCTTTTCCCGTCATGCCTGCACCCTCTTAAACCTTGCCATGAAAAATCCGTCGGTCTGGTGAACCCCGGGCAAAAGCTGCAGATACCCTCTGGCCGTGGTCATGCATTGCAGCTGTTTAGGAAGATACGGGTCCAGGCTTTCCGCTTCCAGAGGAAAATTATCCAACAGCCATTGATAATTGTCCTGATTTTCCTCGCTGGCAATGGTACAGGTGCTGTAAATCAGCGCGCCGCCCGGCTTTATGTAATCCACAGCCATAGCCAGAATTCTGCGCTGAAGAAGGATCAGCTCCTGCTGCTTCTGCACGCTGGTTTTGTATTTGATATCCGGTTTTCTCCCGATGACCCCATAGCCGGAGCAGGGAACGTCCGCCAGCACAATATCCGCTTTGAACACGGAATCTGGATCAAAAACCGTGGCGTCCTGGCATCGCGCCTGTATGTTGATGGTCTCGGAGCGGGAAATATTTTCCCGGATGGCGTCCACCTTCCGGGGCGTGACGTCCCGGGCGTCCACCATTCCGTAATCGCCCATAAAGTCCGCCATATGCAGCGCTTTTCCGCCGGGCGCCGCGCAGAGGTCGATGACGTAATCCCCTTTCTGGGGATGGGCGATCTCCGTGACCAGCATAGAGCTTACATCCTGCACATGAATCTTCCCGTTCCAGAACGCGTCCAGCATCATCAGATGGTCATACCCGGAGATATAGAACGCATAATCCAGATAAGGCGCTTTTTCCACCTTCACATTCTGCTTCCTTAAGCTTTCCAGGATTTCCTCCTGGGAATTGTGATTCTGCACGCAGCGGATGGTCGTGGGGCTTTCCCTTAAAAAACTCTTTAACATTTCCCGGGTAATGTCCGCGCCGTAGGACTCTACCCACCTTTTCACCAGATGCTCCGGCATGGAATAGCGCGCGCTTAAATACGCGATCGGGTCAGACTTGGAGGGATATTCCACCTCGTCAATCCGCCGCGCGATGGTGCGCAGCACGCCGTTTACAAAAGGCTTCAGATTGTAAAAGCCTTTTTTCTGGGCAAGCTTCACCGCCTCATTACAGACCGCGGAATCAGGAACGCTGTCCATATACATCAGCTGGTACACCGCGCTTCGCAAAATTTCCCGAATCACCGGCTTCATATCCGCCGTTTTGATCTTGGAAAAATAGTTGATGATATAGTCGATTTGAATGGCATATTCCACAGTTCCTTCACACACTCGGGTGATAAAGGCCCTGTCCTTCTTCGGCAAAAACTGGTATTTTTTCAGCGCATCGCCCAGAGCGATGTGACAATGCGCCCCTTCCTCGTTGATTTCCAGCAACAATTCCAATATGATTTCTCTTGCATGATATCCTTTATTCACGATTTCTTCCTCCGGCTAAAATCAACAAACGAATCAGCTGCAAAATAGACGACGCCAAAGCGGCCACATAGGTCAGCGCGGCGGCTCTTAACACTTTGCGCGCTCCGGCCGTCTCCCGCTCCTGCAAAATACCGTCTTTTGAAAGAAGCCGCAGCGCCCGGGCCGACGCGTTTACCTCCACCGGCAGCGTCACCAGCTGGAAAAGCACGGCCCCGGAAAAAAGCGCAATGCCCAGATAAATAAGCGGCCGCATGGACATGACAAGACCGGCCAAAAAAATGGGCCAAGACAGCCCGGAACCCAGATTGGCCACCGGCACAATGGCGCTTCTCCAGCGAAGGGGCGCATACCCTGTGTGGTGCTGCACCGCATGGCCGCATTCATGGGCCGCCACGCCCACCGCCGCCAGCGAAGTCTGGCCGTAAACGGCCTCCGATAAGCGCACCGTCCGCGTCCGGGGATCGTAGTGGTCCGTCAGCTGGCCGGCCACAGGGCTTACCTGCACGTCCGAGATGCCCGCCATGGACAAAATCCGCTGGGCCGCCTGCGCCCCGGTCATGCGCGACGCGCTCGGTATCCGGCAATATACAGAAAATGTGCGCTTTAAACTGGCAGAGGCCAGCAATGAAAGAACCATGCCCGCCGCCAGCAAAAGAATCGTCCAGTCCATCCCATAAAAACCATAGCCATAATATCCCATCTTTCCCTCCATTTCCGCCGCGCCGTCACAGTGTCTTTACACGCCTATAAAAGCACAGTCCCCGCCTCCACGGCATGCCCCCGCAGGAAATCCCGGGCAGGCATCCGCTTCTTGCCTTCCAGCTGCAGCTCTTCAATGCGCAGACAGCCCTGGCCGCACTTTACATAGATCCCCTGCGCCTCCACCAAAACCACCTGGCCGGGGACCGCGTCCCGCCACCCATCGGCGCCCTTTAAAGAACATACGCTGCTTTTGAAAATCTTCATCGTCTTTCCGTTTAAATGGGTAAACGCGCTGGGCCATGGATTCAGCCCTCTGGTCCACCGTTCAATGTCCGCCGCGTCCTTTTCCCACTGAATAAGCCCCATGCTTTTCTGGATCATGGACGCATAAGGCGTGGGACTCTCCTTTGGCTGCGGCTGCGCCACAACGGTCCCCTGGGAAAGCCCCTGCAGAGTTTCCGTCAGAAGCTTCGCGCCCAATATACTTAACTTATCAAAAAGGCTGCCGCCTGTTTCGTCCGCCTCCAATGGCACGGCTGCTTTTGCCAGCATATCCCCCGTATCCAGTCCCGCATCCATCCGCATAACCGTAACCCCGGACTCTTTTTCCCCGCAGAGCACGGCCCACTGCACAGGCGCCGCGCCGCGGTATTTGGGCAAAAGAGATCCGTGGACGTTAATACACCCGTAAGGCGGAATTTCCAGGATTTCCCTAGTAATCAGCTGCCCAAACGCCACTACAACAATTATATCTGGTTTCAGCTCTTTTAATACGTTTACAAAATCAGGATCTTTCACGCTTTTAGGCTGATACACCGGAAGCCCCAGCTCAAGAGCCGTCTCCTTCACCGGCGTGGGCTGCATGGCCTTCCCCCGGCCTTTGGGCCTGTCCGGCTGCGTGACTACGCCTATTATCTCATGTCCGGCATGAGCCGTCTGCCGCAAAGTCTCCACCGCAAAATCCGGCGTTCCCATAAAAATAACTCTCATACGCGCCTCCTTTGCCCGTCAGTCCTCGTCGTATTCCACCGGATGCAGGCCGCCTTTCACCAGAGAAGTGTACATAATGCCGTCCAAATGGTCAATCTCATGGCAAAAAGCCCGCGCCAGCAGTTCGGAGCCCTCGACTTCAAACTCTTCCATCTCTTCGTTCAAGGCCTTTACTTTCACGTAGTTGGGCCTGGTCACTTCCCCGGCCATCCCCGGCACGCTTAGGCACCCTTCATCTCCGGTCTGCTCGCCCTCCGTCTCCAAAATCTGCGGGTTGATCAGCACAATCGGGCCGTCCCCCACATCCACCACAACGATCTTTTTTAATATGCCCACCTGGGGCGCGGCCAATCCCACGCCGTTGGCTTCGTACATGGTGTCCAGCATATCATCGATTAACTGGTGAATTTTATCTGTCATTTCCTCCACCGGCCTGCACTTTTTCGACAAAACCGGATCGTCTTCCAAACGGATTGTTCTTATTGCCATTTTTTTATGCTCCTTTATATATGAAAATCAAATTGTATGCGAAGCTCCCGAAACCCGGAATTGATCCGCACATAGGCCTCCACCTGGTCTTTCAGCCTGCAAAGCCTGTCCCTGTCGGCGTCTTTCACGTACAGAATCCGCCTATACACATCCTGCACCTTGGCCACGGCAGGGGCCGCAGGACCGATTGTCTGACAGCCGCTTTCGGCCACCCGTTCCACAAACAGCCGGATAAATCCCATGGCTTTCGCCAGCTGTTCTTCATCCGAACCAAAACCAAGGATTCCCATCATGCCGGACACCGGCGGGTAAGCCAGCAACTGCCTGTACGCGATCTCCTTCCGGTAAAAAGCTTCGTAATCCTGCCGCGCCGCACAGACAATGCTGTAATGCTCCGGCTGGTAGGTCTGTATGACCGCGCTTCCCGCCGACGCGCCTCTGCCCGCGCGGCCCACCGCCTGGGTCAAAAGCTGAAACGTCCGCTCGCCGCTGGCGTAATCGTCTGCGAACAAAGACATATCCGCCGCCAAGGCGCCCACCAGCGTCACATTGGGAATGTCGTGCCCTTTCACAATCATCTGCGTGCCGATCAGAATGTCCGCCTCCTGGTTCTGAAACGCCCGCAGAATCTCCCAGTGCCCTTTTTTCTGCCGGGTGGTGTCGTAATCCATCCGAAGCGTTCGGACTCCCGGAAACCGCTTTTTCACAATCGCTTCGATCTGCTGGGTGCCCGCCTGGAACCCTCCGATGTACGAAGAGCCGCACTGAGGGCAGGCCTTAAGGCGGCCCCGGGTATAGCCGCAGTAATGACAGACGCTTGTGCCATTGTTATGCTCCGCCAAAGCCACGTCGCAGTGGGGACATTTCACCACATAGCCGCAGGAACGGCAGGCAATAAATCCCGCATAGCCCCGCCGATTCAGAAATAAAATCACCTGCTCCTTTTTCTGAAGCCTTTCCTCAATGGCCTCCTGCAGCCTGCGGCTTAAGATCGAGCGGTTCCCCGCCTTTATCTCTTCTCGCATGTCCACCACCTCCGCCTGGGGCATGGGCCGCTGCCCATACCTTGCGTCCAGAACGCATTTCTTATATTCCCCTTTCTGGCACAGATAATACGTATCCAGCGAAGGGGTGGCCGAGCCAAAGACCACATGGGCGCGCTCCATTTCTCCCCGGTAAACGGCGACTTCACGGGCATGGTAGCGGGGCGCCTGCTCGCTTTTGTAGGTCTGCTCCTGCTCCTCGTCCAAAATAATCAGCCCCAGCCTGGGAAAAGGGGTGAAAAGAGCGGAACGGGGCCCCACCATAATAGAAATCTCCCCTGCTTTCGCCCTTTTCATCTGATCGTATTTCTCCCCCTGGGACATCCGTGAGTGAATCACCGAGGCCTGGCCCGGGAAGCGTCTGTAAAACCCCATCAAAATCTGATAGGTAAGGGCAATCTCTGGAATCAGCACAATGGCCTGCTTCCCCTGCTGCAAAACGCGGGCAATCAGCTCCATATAAACCTGGGTTTTCCCGCTTCCCGTCACGCCGTGAAGCAGACAGGGCCGGTCAGCCCCTTCCCACTCCGCGCAGATCTCTTCTGCCGCCTGCCTCTGCTGGCCGGTCAAAACCGCCTGCCGCGTCTCGCCTTCCTCAAACTCCATGAAATTGCGCGGCCGCTGTTGGCTGACGAATTGCGCGACTCCGGCTTTTTCCAGGGCCTCCACCACGCTTTTTCCAATTCCCGGTAAGCGAAGGACGTCTGTATAATCCGCCTGCTTTTCCCGCATCAGATACTCCAGCAGACGGACCCTGGCTTTGTAATTCTTTCGCCGCCAAAGCGAAAGGGTCTCCTCTGCCTCTTTTTGGGATGCCCGCAGCAGGACGGTCCGCTTTTCCTGCGCCTTCATCTTCTCTTTTATGGGAAACGCCGTCCGCAGCGCCTGGGCCATGGTGCAGCCATACTGCCGCTTCATCCAGGCGGCCAGAAGTATCATCCTGGACTCCGTGGTTTCCGCGTCGCTTTTTAAGGCGCAGATGCTTTTGATCTTCCCCTCCTCAAAGGACGGAACATCGGTCAGCTCTACCACATAGCCGTCGATCTCCCGGTTTCCCGGGCCGAAAGGCGCCGTCACCACCATGCCCACGCAGATCTGTTCTTCCAGGTCGGGCGGCACCCGGTATTGAAACGTTTTATCCAGATTCTTACTGGAAATGTCTGCCACAATATCCGCATAAAGCATTTTTGTTAAAACGCCCCCGCTTTTTTGTCTTCTTCCAAGATCTCCCGGATTAGCTCTCGTTCGTCCATGGGGTATTTCTTTCCCTTAATCTCCTGGTAATCCTCGTGGCCTTTGCCCGCCAGGATGACAATGTCGCCGGGCTGGCCGTGATGAATGGCGTAGGCGATAGCCTCTTTGCGGTCCGCAATCTCCACGTATTCCCCCTGGGTTCTGCCAATCCCCGTCTTAATGTCGTCGATAATCGCCTGGGGATCTTCATCTCTCGGATTATCCGAGGTGATAATGGTCAGATCCGCCAAACGCCCGGACGTTTCCCCCATCTCAAAACGCCTAGACTTTGCGCGGTTCCCCCCGCAGCCAAACAGACAGACCAGACGGTTGGGATGATATTCCCGCAGCGTTTCCAGAAGGCTTTTTAAGGCCATGGCATTGTGGGCATAGTCGATCATCAGCGTAAACGAATCCGACGCCGGAACCATCTCCACGCGCCCCTTTACTTTGGCGCGCTTCAAAGCGCGGACGATGTTGTCCTGGGACACCTGAAAATGCCGACAGACCGCGATGGCCGTCAGGGAATTGTAAATGCTGAACCTTCCAGGAATGTCGATCTCCACCGGGAAATCCATAAGCCCCTGAAGCTGGTAGGCAATCCCCAGCTGCCCCGGCCTGGAAATTAGACGGGGCTCCACCGCCCGCAAATCCGCCTCCTGGGAGAATCCATATGTTTCCAGCCGGCAGGTATGCCCTTCTGTCATCTGTTCAAAATGAGCGTCGTCCCGGTTTACGATTCCCGTTTTGCACTGACGCAAAAGCATGGCCTTACAGGACAAGTAATGCTCAAAGCTTGTATGTTCATTGGGGCCGATGTGGTCCGGCTCTATGTTGGTAAAAATCCCATAATCAAACTCAAACCCCGCCGTGCGGTGCAGCATCAGCCCTTGGGAGGAAACTTCCATCACCACGCAGTCGCAGCCGTAGTCTGCCATCTCCCGAAAGCTTTGCTGCACTTCCATGGACTCTGGCGTGGTGTGGGACGCGGGAATCCGTTTGTCCCCGATAATCGTCTCTATGGTTCCGATCAACCCGACCCGGTAACCTGCATTTTCCAAGATGGATTTTATCATATAGGTGGCCGTGGTCTTGCCTTTGGTGCCGGTAATGCCAATGGTTTTCAGCTCCCTTGCCGGATGCCCGAACCAGCAGGCAGATATGCAGGCCATGGCGTAACGGCTGTCTTTTACCTGCACGACGGTCACATGCTTTGGCGCTTTTACCGGACGCTCCGTCACCAGCGCACAGGCCCCTTTCTCTGCCACCTGACCCACATAATCGTGCCCGTCCGACACCGCCCCGCATATACACAGAAAAAGAGAGCCAGGGCCCGCTTTTCTCGAATCATTCACCACATCGGCGACCGCAACGTCCAGGTCGCCCTGAAGGCATTCATAGTCCAGGCCCGCCAGCAGTTCCCCTAGTTTCATAGCCGTCCGGCCTTCCTTTCTATCTTCACTATCCATAGAATCTCCCATCATTTTTTTCCAATATAGATTGTGTCTGTTCCAACCCTTCATCCGCTCCCACGCATATTGCAGGATGGCCCACTTTATTAAGAATATCATAATTATTGTTACATTTCAATCTTCCCTTTCATCTTATGCCATAAAAAGATTCCTGTGTGCGATCGCCGCAAAACGGGCAAGCCCCTCATGAATGAGAGGCCTTTTTTTTGTGAAATTTCATATAAAGCAATTCCCCAATGGCCGCGCCTGAAATCCCCAGCAAAAAAAACAGCGGCGCCAGGGGCGCGGAATCCTCTGTTTTCGGGGAAGTGGAAGCCGCGTCGCCTTTGCTGCCGTTTGTTCCCCCCGCTGTGGATGTATAGGACGGCCTGGGCGTGGCCGCCGACGCGGATTGGCCGTTTTGGCCGTACAAAGCTTTGGGCGTAGCCGTAGCCGCTTCCTTTTTCTCCTCTTCTTTTCCATTGTTTTTTTCGTCATCCTTCCCGTCTTTCATGGGCGGCTGTTTTACATTCTCGCTCAGCGCGTCCCCCGCCGGAATCTTTTTCACCTGCACCGACGCTTTTGCAGATTTCCCCAGATCCTCCCGGCCCTCTGGATATGCAAACGCAGTATTCACCAGGCTTTCTTCTACAAAATCCGCCGGGATTTTCGCGACGGCGGTCAGAACCGCTTCCTCGCCGGGCAGAATGCTCTCAATGCGCGCTTCTGTTCCATTCCCGCTTATGGCCGCAGTTTCCCGCTCCTGGAAAACCGCCTGCACATCGGCCTTTTCAAATTGATCCAAAACAACCATGGAGCGCAGCTTTCGCTCCCCCGTGTTGACAATGCGAATCTGATAGGTCAGCTCCTCGCCCAAAGAAGCCTCCTTTTTGTCCGCTGTTTTCTCCACCTGAAAATCCAAAGAAAGAGGAAGAACGTCCACGGCGGCTTTGGCTTCCTTTTCGATATTGTTCTGGGGGTCTTTTGGATTTACTGTGGTAGCCCTGGCCGTATTCTCTATATTTCCCTGGGCGTCTTCTGGGATCTCGGCGAACCCGGTCAAAACTCTCTCTTCTCCCAGACCCAGGCTGTCTATGAGCAAAGCGCCGCCTTCCGCCTCCAAAGCCGCGCCCTCTGCCGGGTCGAATATAAGTTTCATATCTTTTTCATGGAAAAAGTCTTCCAGACGTATTTGATTTAAAACCGCCTGGCCGCAGTTTACAAGCCGGAACTGATAGCCGGCCTGGCCTCCAGCCTTTGCCTGTTTTTCCAAAGGCTCCTTTTCCAGCAGAAAGTCCGGCTGCGCCGGATATACATCCAGTCTGGGCGTATCCGCGGTCACGATTCGCTCTTCGCCTTCCAGATCCACATATTCCACGCGGGCGCCCGCGCCTTCCCGATCTTTGCAAAGAGGCGCGTCCTGGTTGGTGTCATAGAGGGTGTTCGCTTCCACGTCCCTGTATTCTTCCCGCAAAACAATGGGAATCTGTATTTCCTCCTGGCCGTCTGCGCCCATTTCCCGGGTGATCGAATAGGTCAGCTTGTCAATTACATCTGACTGCCCTTTTTGGTTCGTGATGGGAATTTCCTCCGCCTTGCAGTTTGGGGGAAGCTTTTCCCGATCCGCCCGCCAGAACTCGGAGATGTAGTCTACCATATGCACTTTCGTCGCTTTTTGAATCATATCGGAATAGATGGCGCGGAAAATGTCCATCACGGACTGCGCAGAACTGGATCTGGAATCAATATAATATTCCAGACCGGAACTGATTTGCTGAAGAATTCCCAGCGGTTTTTCTGTGTCCAGATTAAAGCCGTATCCCACCGTGTAGAGGGAAATCATTTCTTTTAAGACTGCCGCGTCTTCCACGGCCCACTCTGCGTAAGCGCTATACCAACTTTCATCCTGCTGCGGCATATCAAAACTGTGCGGGTCCAGGCGGCTTACATCCGGTTTCCCCGAGGAATGGTCATAACCGCTGGAAGCCTCCCCGTCGGTAAAAAGTATGGCAAACGTATTTTCGCGCTTTTCCAGCCGGCCGGCCGCGTCCAGGGCGCCGGCCAGGGCCGCCTCGTAGTTGGTCCCGTAATTATAATCCGGCAAAACCTGTTCCTTTTGCAGGTATTCTTCCGCGCACAGAAAATCTATGGCCTCCTGGGGATTGTCCGTCCAGCCGTTGATGTAATAGCCGCCCACAAAGGCAATTGGACAGATCTTTGCTCCGGGATTTTCAAAAAGCGTCTGGACAAACTGGGCGTAGCCTTCTTTTAACTGGTCCATCCGGGAAGCTTCACATCCGTGCCCCGGCTCTTTATAATTGGCATAGCTCCAGGCCGGGCCGTAAGGCGTCTGCCGGACTGTGCCCACCGGAATGTACGCGCCATCCTGCAAAATGGTATGCCAAAATCCATAGATCCCGTGTCCCGCTTTAAGGGGATACAGCGGCGTGGCGTCATCCGTCACGTAAAACACCCGCCAGTTCGCCATTTCATAGTAATCTCGCTGGTCCTGCTGATTTTCCAGGTAGACAAGACGGCATTTTCCCAGCGGGTCCGCCTCCTGGGGAAAATATAAAAACATCTGCTCTGGACCGGCCTGCGCCAGCTGGCTGTAACTGTTCGGGTCAGGCAGCGCGGGCGCAATCTCATTTTTCCAAATCTCCGCCGCGTTCTGATAGGACGCAAAGGGATGGCTGAACACTTCGTGATGATGCCCCTCCGTCTCACAGTATTCCATGCTGCCGGTCACGTCCAAAAGGGGGATCACGGAGATCGGAACCTCTTTCTGCGTGTATTTCTCAATGCCGTTTACTTTCAGATTGATTGTCGCCTGATAATCTTCCGGGGACTCCCAGACGGCGGACTTCTCCAACTTTACTTCCTGCTCCTGGGCGGGAGCGCCATTTGCCATAGTTCCTCTGCAAACGAACAATCCAACCAAAATTCCTGTCAGGATGCCCGCTGTGATCCGCCGCACCGGTCTTATTTTCTTCATAATCAAATTCCTCCTCTTAATTTACGTTCTTAATCCATACAGCCCTGTGAAAAACCAGCGACATTCATAGGCATCCCTCCTTAAAGAAACTATAAAAAATGGGTCCGCTTGAAATTTGGAAAAATGGCCGAAATGGCCTTGACAGATGTCCAAACAGATTGTCTGGACATTTTTACCATAACATATTTTATTTGCTTATACAAGAAAAATTTAAAGTCTTATAGTTTGTTTAGGATTTCTTTATTTTTTTTCCGATTCTTTAAGGATTCCTTCACAGTTTACTCACATTTCTCTTATATAATGGTTCTTGGATAGATGAATAACCACTCTCTATCTCCCCCCTCAAAAAAGGCAGGCGGCCCGGCATATACCGGACCGCTTGCTTTTTTCATAGGCCGCGGCTATAATAGAGATAACTGACATGTCTGCCCGCGCAGGCATCTTTATAAAGCGCACTCCCGGATTCTTTGGGAGTCCACATAAACGAAAGGGAAAACCTATGAGTGATAGAACAGTAGCAGTAGCTCTGGGGCATACCGCCCTAGGCACAACATTGCCTGAACAGAAAGAAGCTACCAAAAAATCCGCCAAAGCCATCGCGGATCTGGTGGAACAGGGACTAAGAATCGTTATCTCCCACAGCAATGCCCCTCAGGTGGGCATGATTCACACGGCCATGAATGAATTTGGCAAATCACACCCCGCCTATACCTTCGCCCCCATGTCCGTATGTTCCGCCATGAGCCAAGGCTATATCGGCTATGATTTGCAAAATTCCATCCGCGCCGAACTGATTTCCCGGGGCATTTATAAGCCCGTGTGCACAGTGCTGACCCAGGTGATTATCGACCCCTACGATGACGCTTTCGCCGAGCCGGAGAAAATCATCGGCCGTCCCCTTACCAAGGAAGAGGCCGAGGAGGAGGAGCATAAGGGGAATTTCGTGGTGGAGCTGGAAGGAGGCGTTTACCGGCGAATCGTGGCCGCGCCCCGGCCCCAGTCCATTGTGGAGCTGGATGCCATTAAGGCTCTGCTGGCCGCGGATCAGGTCGTCATCGCCGGAGGAGGCGGCGGCATTCCGGTGATGGAGCAGGGCGTGGAATTAAAAGGCGCCAGCGCCGTGATCGAAAAGGACCTGCTCTGCGGCAAGCTGGCTGAATTAATCAACGCTGATGATTTATTAATCATCACTGGCGTGGAGAAAGTCAGCCTGAACAAAGACACAGACCAGGAAACCTTTCTGGAAAATCTCTCTTTGTCGGAAGCCAAAAAATACATGGCCCAGGGGCATTTCGCGCCCGGCTCCATGCTTCCCAAATTCCAGGCCGGCGTCTCCTTCGTGGAAAACGGCAAAGACCGCCGGGCAATCATCACCGACCTGTCTCACGCCAAGGCAGGCTATCTGGGAAAAACCGGAACGATCATACAGTAAATTTTGACCGTAAAAAAGGCAGCCTGCGCAAAATGGCTGCCTTTCCTTTTTTTATTCTTCAGAGGCCCAACTCAGTGCAGTTTTCACCGCCCGGTTCCAGCCTTTTATCAGCCGCTGTCTCTTCGCCTCTTCCATATCCGGCTGAAACACGGTCTCCACGGCCCAATTTTTCCGAATCGCTTCTATATTTTCCCAATAGCCCACCGCGAGTCCGGCCAGGTAAGCCGCGCCCAGCGCCGTCGTCTCAATACAGCTTGGCCGCACCACTTTGGCCTTCAGCAAATCCGCCTGGAACTGCATCAGGAAATCATTGGCGCTGGCGCCGCCGTCCACTTTCAGCTCCCGCAATTCAATCTGTGACTCCCGCTCCATGGCGCGGATCAGATCGTATACCTGGTAGGCCAGGGATTCCACGGCCGCCCGCACCATATGATTCTTGTTCACGCCCCGGGTCAGTCCCACCAATGCGCCGCGGGCTTCCTGATTCCAATAGGGCGCGCCCATGCCGGTAAACGCGGGCACCAGGTACGCGCCGCTTGCATCTTCAACCGCTCGGCAGCATGCCTCCGATTCCGAAGCCTTCCCAATCAGCCCCAGCTCGTCCCGCAGCCACTGAATGGCCGCTCCGGCCACAAACACGCTGCCCTCCAGCGCATAGGCCGGCCCGCCTTCTTCGTTGACGGCAAGGGTGGTGAGCAGTCCGTGGCGGGACTGCGCCGGCTGATTTCCAGTGTGCATCAGCAGGAAACATCCGGTGCCGTAGGTATTTTTCACATCCCCCGGCCGCACGCAACACTGGCCGAACAAAGCCGCCTGCTGGTCCCCCGCCGCCCCGCCGATGGGAATGGGCGCGCCAAAGGCTTCTGTCTGGCCGTATATTTTACTGGACTTTTCCACCCGGGGAAGCATCTGCGCGGGAATTCCCAGTTTTTCCAGAATTTCCTCATCCCACTGCATCTTGTGGATGTCGTAAAGCATGGTGCGGGACGCGTTGGTGTAATCGGTCACATGAACCTTTCCCCCGGTCAGATTCCAGATCAGCCATGTATCCACCGTTCCGAAAAGCAGCTCGCCCTTTTCTGCCCGCTGCCTGGCCCCTTTTACCTGGTCCAGTATCCACTGAATCTTCGTGGCGGAAAAGTACGCGTCCGGCACCAGCCCTGTGCGTTCCCGCAGCGTCCGGTCAAATCCGCTCTCTTTAAGCCTCTCGATGCGGTCCGCCGTGCGTCTGCACTGCCAGACGATGGCCGGGTAAATGGGTTTCCCCGTCTCTTTATCCCACACAATAGTGGTTTCCCGCTGGTTGGTGATGCCGATGGCCGCAATCTCCTTTGCCGAAGCCCGGATTTTGCTCATGGCCTCCGTGGACACGCTGAGCTGGGAAGACCAGATATCCATAGGGTCATGCTCCACCCAACCGGGCTGGGGATAATGCTGGGGAAATTCCTTTTGCGCCATGCTGCAAATATTTCCGGACTGGTCAAAAAGAATCGTCCGGCAACTGGTGGTTCCCTGATCCATGGCCATTACATACTTTTTCATCTTGTCCGCCTCCCATCTCCTGGCTGTGTTTTTTACTTCAGATATTTATTCCGGTTGGCCTTTGTATTGTGATGCAGTTTAATTTTCACAGGCTTTTTCTTTCCTGCCAGCTGCTTTAACGCGGAATCGAATTTCGCCTTCGTGGTCTTAACCTGCATGTTTTTGGAATTATACCGGCTGTAACTGTATTTCTTTTTCCCTGCCGCTTTGCCGCTGGCATTTATTTTATAAACGCACTCTTTATAGAGCTTCCTGGTAAGTTTTGTTTTGGTAAACTTATAGTAATCCGAGCTTTGCATTCCTTCTTTATAGATAACATTATTATGCGTGTGCAAAGTCACAATTACGCCCTTTTTCTTATAATAACTGAGCCCCGAATCCCCAAAGACAACGGAATGCTGCGTGACTTTTCCATCTTTATAAGTATAAAGAAAAGCGCCTACCAGCAGTTCCGGCACAGAGTCATTGTCCAGGTAAATCATGGCAAAATCATAGCTGCCGTTATCCGGTTTGCTGCCCAAGAACTGCTTATACGCCTTAATCGCCTGGGATTTTTTCGACGCCGCCTGCACATTTGCCGCCGGAGCCGCCAGGCTGACGCACAAAAGCAGCGCCAGCAGTCCCCATAGTTTTCTGTTTCTGAATCCTTTTTTCATTTTTCTCTTCCTTTCCTTCCTGAAATGTTTTTAATGCGCCTGACAAGTAGACATTTCACCAACCAAAATTTAATTGAAATAAATAAATTTTAAGCAATCAGGTTTTTTCCGATGAAATAGCCGAACACAAGCACGCCCAGCACAATCCGGTACCACCCGAAGGCTTTGAAGTCGTGTTTCTTGATGTAGCCCATCAGGAATTTTATGGCCAGGATAGACACTGCGAACGCCGTCAGCATTCCCAGCAGCAAAATGGCCGCTTCCGTCCCGGTGAAATGAAAGCCGAATTTCACCAGTTTTAAAAGGCTGGCCCCGAACATGACGGGGATAGCCAGAAAGAAGGTGAACTCCGCCGCCACGGTCCGGGAGGCGCCAAGCAGGATGCCGCCGATGATGGTGGAGCCGGAGCGGGATGTGCCCGGAATCAGCGACAGAACCTGGAATACGCCGATGAAAAAGGCCATCCGAAAGGTCAAATCCTCCAGGCTGTCAACCGCCGGCGTTCGTCTGGCGTTGTAATTTTCAATGACCAGAAACAGCACGCCGTACAAAATCAGCATCAGCGCCACCACCACATAATTATAGAGCTTCTCTTCCAGAATGTCGTCAAAGGGCAGGCCGATGGCGATGGCCGGCAGGCAGGCTACCAGAATTTTAAACCAGAGAATCATTTTGTCCATGTCCACATAGCGTTCCCATGGGCTTTTCGCGTCTTTTTGGTTCCGAAAGGGCCACAGCCTTGAAAAATATAAGACCACCACCGCCAGGATGGCGCCCAGCTGAATCACCACCCGGAACATCTCCATAAATTCCGGCGTGACGCTCAGCTTGATAAACTCGTCCGCCAAAATCAGGTGCCCGGTGCTGCTGATGGGCAGCCATTCGGTGACTCCCTCCACAATTCCCAGAATAATTACTTTCAGCAATTCAATAATACTCATACATACCCCTTATTCATTATTTATTGTCCGCTTTACTTTCCGTCAATGGTCGCGATGTCCACCAGCGTCAGACGGCGCAGATCGGTGTTTTCCAGACTGGTGACCAGCGCCCGGGCCGTATCCAGCGAAGTGAGCACATTCACCCCGGTTTCCACCGCGTAGCGGCGAATCAGGAAACCGTCGTGAGCCCGTTCCACCCCTGGAGACGGCGTGTCTATAATCAGGTCAATCTTATGGCCCAGTATCAAATCCAAAAGATTGGGGGACGGCTGCTCTAGCTTGTTGGTCCGTATCACTTTGATTCCATTTTCTTTTAATGCCTTCGCCGTCCTTCTGGTGGCAAATATCTTGTACCCCAGCGCTTCAAACCGGCGGGCAATGTCCACCGCCTCTTCTTTGTCCCCGTCCTTGACTGTTATAATCATATTGTTATGGCGGGGCAGCTTCACCCCGGCGCCCAGAAACGCTTTATATAGCGCCTCGTTAAATGTCTCCGCAATTCCTAAGCACTCACCTGTAGACTTCATTTCCGGCCCCAGACTAATGTCGGCGCCGCGGATTTTCTCAAAGGAGAACACAGGCATCTTGATGGCGAAATATTTCGCTTCCGGCTGCAGCCCCGGCGTATAGCCTAAGTCTTTTAATTTTTTCCCCAGGATGACTTTGGTGGCCAAGGGCACAATGGGTATTCCGGTGACTTTGCTGATATAGGGCACGGTCCGGCTGGAGCGGGGATTGACCTCAATCACGTACACTTCTTCCTGACATACAATAAACTGTATGTTAATCATGCCCACAACATGCAGGGATTTTGCCAGCCTGCGGGTGTATTCCTCGATGGTGGCTTTGGCCTTTTCACTGATGGTCTGAGCCGGGTAAACGGAAATGCTGTCGCCGGAATGGATGCCCGCCCGCTCGATGTGCTCCATAATGCCCGGAATCAGGATGTCCTCGCCGTCGCAGACCGCGTCCACCTCGATCTCCTTGCCCACCAGATATTTGTCCACCAGAATCGGATGCTCCTGGGCGATCTGGTTGATGATGCCGATGTATTGCTCCACGTCCTGATCGTTGATGGCGATCTGCATACCCTGGCCGCCCAGCACATAAGACGGGCGCACCAGCACCGGATAGCCTAACTGGTTGGCCGCCGCTTTGGCCTCCTCGGCGGTAAACACCGTCTGGCCCTGGGGACGGGGAATCTGGCACTGTTCCAGGATTTTGTCGAAAAGCTCCCGGTCTTCCGCCGCGTCCACGTTCTCCGCGGAAGTGCCCAGGATTTTCACGCCCATTTTCATCAGCGCTTCGGTGAGCTTGATGGCCGTCTGGCCGCCGAACTGCACCACCGCTCCGTCGGGCTTCTCGATATTCACCACATTTTCCACGTCTTCCGGGGTCAGCGGCTCGAAATACAGCTTATCCGCGATGTCAAAGTCCGTGCTGACCGTCTCTGGATTGTTGTTGATGATGACCGTCTCGTAGCCCTCTTTGGCGAAAGCCCAGGTGCAGTGCACGGAACAGAAGTCGAACTCAATGCCCTGGCCGATGCGGATGGGGCCGGACCCCAGCACCAGCACTTTTTTCTTGTCCCGGCTGCCGCAGGCCTCGTTCTCGCCGCCGTACACTGAATAATAATAGGGCGTGGCAGCCGCAAATTCCGCCGCGCAGGTGTCCACCATTTTATAAACCGCCGTGATTCCATAGGAAAGGCGCATGTCTTTCACCTGCTGTTCGGTCATTCCCGTCAGATTTCCGATGACGTAATCGGGAAATTCCATGCGCTTGGCCTCCCGCAGAAGGTCTTCGGTCAGCGGGCCGTCTTTTAGCGCCTGCTCCATTTCCACCAGTATGGCCAACTTGTCGATGAACCACAGGTCGATCTTGGTCGCCTGCCAGATGTCCTCCTGGGGAATCCCTTTTCTCAGCGCTTCCGCAATGACCCAGATGCGCCGGTCGTCCACTTCTTTTAATTTTTCCCGCAGCTCCTCTTCCGTTAAATCGGCAAAATCGTAGGACATTAGACTGTCCACATTCCGCTCCAGAGAACGGATGGCTTTCATCAGCGCGCCTTCAAAGTTATCGCAGATGCTCATCACTTCCCCGGTGGCCTTCATCTGAGTGGTCAGGGCGTGCTCCGCGCTGATGAATTTATCAAAGGGCAGGCGGGGAATTTTCACCACACAGTAGTCCAGCATGGGCTCAAAGCTGGCGTAAGTCTTTCCTGTGATGGCGTTTGGGATCTCATCCAGCGTGTAGCCCAGCGCGATCTTCGCCGCCACTTTCGCGATGGGGTAGCCGGTGGCCTTGGAAGCCAGCGCCGAAGAACGACTCACCCGCGGATTTACCTCGATGACGCAGTATTCAAAGCTGTCCGGCTTTAACGCGTACTGGACGTTGCAGCCGCCGGTGATGTTCAGCTCGCTGATGATGTTCAGGGCCGACGTGCGCAGCATCTGGTATTCCTTGTCCCCCAGGGTCTGGGACGGCGCCACCACAATGCTGTCCCCGGTATGCACGCCCACCGGGTCGATGTTTTCCATGTTGCAGACGGTGATGCAGTTGCCCAGGCTGTCCCGCATTACCTCATACTCGATTTCCTTCCAGCCGGCAATGCACCGCTCCACCAGCACCTGACCCACCCGGGAAAGGCGAAGGCCGTTTTCCAGGATATCCCGCAGCTCACGTTCGTTGTTTGCGATGCCGCCGCCGCTGCCGCCTAAGGTATAGGCCGGGCGCAGCACCACCGGATAGCCGATGGCATTGGTGAAATTCACGCCGTCCTGCACCGTCTCCACCACCAGGGAAGGCGCGATGGGCTCGCCTATTTTCTCCATGGTTCTCTTAAATTCCAGACGGTCCTCGGCTTTCTTGATTGTCTCCGGCGTGGCGCCGATGAGGCGCACGTTATGTTCCTTTAGAAACCCTTTTTCCGCCAGCTCCATGGCCAGATTCAGCCCGGCCTGTCCGCCCAGGGTTGGCAGCACGCTGTCCGGCTTTTCCTTCAGAATCAGCTGTTCCACCACTTCGATGGTCAGCGGCTCAATGTATACCCAGTCCGCAATGTCTTTGTCGGTCATAATGGTGGCCGGGTTGGAATTTAACAGAACCACTTCCACCCCTTCCTCTTTCAGGGAGCGGCAGGCCTGGGTTCCCGCGTAGTCAAATTCCGCCGCCTGGCCAATGACGATGGGACCGGAGCCCAATACAAGCGTTTTCTTAATCTCTGGATTTTTCGGCATTATTCTTCCCCTCCCATCATTTCTATAAACCGGTCAAACAGGCCCGCGGAATCCTCCGGCCCTGGGCAGGCCTCCGGGTGAAACTGCACCGTGAAAATCTTTTTCCCCACATAGGACAGCCCTTCGTTGGTCTGATCGTTGACGTTTAGAAAGGCGGGAACCGCCACCTTCGGGTCCAATGTGTCCCCGTCCACCATGTATCCGTGGTTCTGGGACGAAATGTACACCCGTCCGGTCTTTAAATCCTTCACCGGATGGTTGCCGCCCCGGTGGCCATACTTCATTTTCTTAGTGTCCGCGCCGGTGGCCAGCGCCATCAGCTGATGCCCCAGGCAGATGGCGAAAATCGGCACGTCAGAATCGTAAAGCTTCTTGATTTCCTGAATAATGGAACCGCATTCCTTCGGATTGCCCGGCCCGTTGGACAGCATAATGCCGTCGGGACAATCATCTAAAATCTCTTTTGCAGAGGCAAAAGCCGGATAAATGGTCACCTGACAGCCCCTCTCCTGCAGGGAACGGACAATGTTGGTCTTGGCGCCTAGATCCAGAAACGCCACTTTCTTTCCCTGGCCCGGCAATACCCTCTTCTCCTGACAGGTCACTTTCTCCACTACTTGGCCTGTGGTATAGGCTTTCAGCCGGGGAAGGATTTCCTCCAGCCGATAATTTTCATTCACGGTAATCATGCCGTTCATGGCGCCCTTCTCCCGCAGCCGCCTGGTCAGCGCCCGTGTGTCAATCCCCGCGATGCCCGGAATATCGTTTTTCTTAAGAAAATTCCAGATATTGTCCTCGCTGCGGAAATTGCTGGGCGTCCGCGACAGCTCCCGTACAATGAATCCTTCGACCCAGGGCTTTCTCGACTCCTGGTCCTCGTAACAGATTCCGTAATTGCCAATTAACGGATACGTCATACAAACCGCCTGCCCCGCATATGACGGGTCCGTCATAACCTCCAGATATCCCGTCATCGATGTGTTGAATACAATCTCACTAACTGCTTCCCTTGTGGAACCAATGCTCGTCCCGGTAAATACATGGCCATCTTCCAAAATAAGGAATGCTTTCATAGATTCTCCCTTCTCTATAAGTATAAGGCAAAAAAAAAGACATTCTCCTGGTCTTTTATCATTGCAAGTTTATCATATAGAGACATTTTTTTCAACCGGAATAAATTTTTTCATTTTCTTGTTGACAAGCGCTGGGAAATGATGTATTATAATCGAGGACACAGGGCAAGGGAATAACAAAGCAACGGTCCAGCAGAAATATAGAATGTGCAGGAGTGGCGGAATTGGCAGACGCGCAGGCTTCAGGTGCCTGTGGTCGCAAGATCGTGTGGGTTCAAGTCCCATCTCCTGCATTTTTTATTTCCCAGATTTTTAAAAATAAAAACAGACCGTATGACTGCCAAAAAAGCAATCGTACCGCCTGTTTTCTTTTTTTGCAAAAAATAAAAATTTAACGCTTTTTCTCTTCCCGGCACAAGGACAAAACCTGCCCCGCCAGATAGAAAAACGCTCCGAGAAAAATAAACAGATCCGATAAATTAAACACAATCTTCTTTAGCTTCTGGTTTTTCACGCCAAAGCTGAAATAATCGGTCACATAGCCTTTCGTCTCTCTCTCATACAGATTGCTGCAGCCCCCGCCAAAAGCCATCCCAACGCCCAACTTCTCCAGCTTGCGCCCCTTTGAAAAAAGAAGGCGGATAAAGTCCCAGCACACGCTTAAAAGCGCGCCGAAAGACAAGGCTTCCCCTAGCTCCTCCCTGCCTTTGAACAAGCCTAAAACGCCATGGGGATTGTGAAGATTCTGCAGTATAATTTTTCCACCCAGGATTTCCCTGCGGGTCCCCTGGGGAAAATGAGCGTCCATAAACTTTTTCACGAAATAATCTGCCGCAAATAACGCCGCCGCCAAACCGAGAAAAATCATTTGCGCCTCCTAATGCCTCTAAATCTCTTCTTTGGGCGAATCATCCGTCTGCGCCTCTTCTTCTGAAAAATCTTCTTCCGGCGCAGGCTTGGGATCCTCCACGGTTTCCTCTTCTGGCTCCTCTTTGCACTGCGCCCCGCACTGCAGGCAGAACATGGCCTCTTTGGGCAAAGACGCCCCGCAGGCGCCGCAGATCTTCTCGCCTTTTTTCCTAGCCATATTTTCCCGCATCTTCGCTATGGCCACTTTATGGTCGGTAATCTCCTCGCACAGCGCCGCTATGTCTTCGTGGAATGGCTCTCCTTCCACGAATTTCTTGTAAATAATATTTCCAACGTCTTTCAGGCACTGGTCGATCTGTTTCTGCTCGCCATTTATCCGGTTGCGGATCTTCTGACTTTCAAAAAAATTATCCGTCTTCGCGGAAAATTCCTTCGCCGCCTGGTGTAAAGTTTCGCCAAATTCTGAAAAAAAATCATCTGCCATAATTTCCTACTCCCTTCTAATTTTAATAATATATTCCATAGAACATGTTCGCAGACGCGCCAAACTAACTTCGCAGAATGACTTTAGGGCCTCCGACCTGCTCTATGTACTCCTTTGTAATCACCACTTCCCCGATATTGTCGTCTTTGGGGATCTCGTACATAATATCCAGCATATATTCTTCCAAAATAGCCCGCAGCGCCCGCGCGCCGGTCTTTTTCTCCAAAGCTTTCTCGGCAATGGCCTCCAGAGCGCCATCCTCAAATTTCAGATTCACCTCGTCTAAGGCCAGAAGCTTCTGGTACTGCTTCAAAATAGCGTTTTTCGGCTCTTTTAAAATCTGTATCAGCATCTTTTTATCCAATCCTTTCAGCGTGAAAATGATTGGAAGCCTTCCCACAAATTCCGGGATCATGCCAAAGACCTTGATGTCGTCCAGAGTGACTTTGCTTAACAGTTCCGGATCGTCGTCGTGTTTGTCCTTCAGATCCGCGCGGAATCCGATGGAAGACTGTTCGTTCAGCCGCTCTTTGATTATGTTCTCTAACTCTGGGAATGCGCCGCCGCAAATGAATAAAATATTCCTCGTGTTCACCGTAGCCAGCGGAACCATTGCATTTTTACTGCTGGCGCCCACGGGAACCTCTATATTGCTTCCCTCCAGAAGCTTCAGCAAGCCTTGCTGCACGGCCTCTCCGCTGACATCCCTTTGATTTGTGTTTTTCTTTTTAGCTAGTTTGTCGATCTCATCGATGAAAATAATGCCGTGCTCTGCCTTTTCCACGTCGTTATCCGCAGCCATCAAAAGCTTAGAAACCACGCTCTCTATGTCATCGCCAATATAGCCGGCTTCCGTCAGGGAAGTGGCGTCCGTGATCGCCAAAGGCACATCCAGAAGCTTCGCCAGCGTTTTCACCAGATATGTTTTTCCGGATCCAGTGGGGCCGATCATCAGCATATTGGATTTTTCTATTTCTATTTCATCCATGGTCTCCGTCGCCACCCGTTTATAGTGATTATAAACGCCTACAGACATCACTTTTTTGGCGTGGTCCTGGCCGATAACATAATCATCCAGTTTTGCTTTGATTTTGTGCGGAGCGGGAATGTCTTTTATATTAAATGCTTTTGCAGGTTCCTTTTTCTCTGCTTTCTTTTTTATTTTCTGGCTTTTCGGAATTTGATTATGCAGATTCGATAAATCAATCATGCTCACATTGGACAAGTTCATTATATCATTATAGCTTAAATTGCTGTTTTTCATTGTGTCAAAGCTTTTTTGCATGCATTCCGTACAAATATGGATATTATTGGGCAGGTCAATCATGGAGCCTGCTTTGCTCTCCGGTCTGCGGCACAGGAAACAGATTTTCTCAAATTCGTCTGTATGATTCGTCTCTTTCGCTTCCCGATCTTTTGACACAATATCTGAATGATCGTTGTGTTCATCACTCATACTAGCATTCCTCTCTTTCCATCGAAATACCTATCAGTTTAATTATTTATTATAACATATTTCTAATAATTGTGGGACATTTTCCTTAAGATAAACGACAAAAAAACAACCAACTTACGTTGATTGCTTCTTTTTATTCTTTTGCGCACCCTCAAAACCGCACACACGACATTCCTTCTTCCGCCTGGTCAAACCCTCACCCG
>CAOJVE010000023.1 GCA_948444865.1 uncultured Lachnospiraceae bacterium | reverse complement strand
CATTTTTTAGCCGAATAAAGTGTTGACAACAAACCGCCTTCTCTGCTATACTACAGAAACATCAAGCAATACAAAAATGCCATGACAGGGAGGAGTAAGCGTCCGTCGAAATCGCAGAGAGGAGATGGCTGGTGGAAATCTCCATGGAGAAGACGCTGAAAGTAGCCCTTGAGCAGTAAGACTGAACAGGCGGGGTTTCGCCCGCTCCCATTAAGTTTTAACGTCCATCCCCCGTTACAGGGATACGGTATCGGTCTGTTTTTCGCAAAGCGAAAGAAGGATCCGTACCAGTAAAGCGCAAAGATTTTTCTTTGAATTTAGGTGGTACCACGGAATTTATCCGCCCTAAGCCCATATGGCTTAGGGTTTTTTTGTCTTACATGAATGGCATTTAAACTTTTAAAAGGAGAAAACTTGTATGAGTCAAATCAAAGGAACAGAATTATTCGTAAAAGCGTTAAAAGAAGAGGGCGTTGACATCCTCTTCGGCTATCCCGGCGGACAGGCCATCGACTTATTCGATTCCCTGTACGGCCAGAACGACATTGAAGTTGTGCTGCCCCGGCACGAGCAGGCGCTGGCGCACGCCGCGGACGGTTACGCGCGCTCCACCGGAAAGCCCGGCGTTTGCCTGGTGACCAGCGGCCCCGGCGCCACCAACCTGGTAACTGGCATCGCCACCGCCAACTACGACAGCGTGCCCCTGGTGTGCTTCACCGGCCAGGTGCCCACCAGCCTGATTGGAAACGACGCTTTTCAGGAAGTGGATATCGTTGGCATCACCCGCAGCATCTGCAAACACTCTATCACAGTGCGCAAACGCGAAGATCTGGGGCGCATTATTAAGGAGGCCTTCTTCATCGCCTGCAACGGAAAACCCGGCCCCGTGGTGGTGGACATCCCCAAGGACGTGCAGCAGGCTTTAGGCTCGGACGAATATCCGGCGGAGGCCAGCATCCGCAGCTACAAGCCCAGCACAAAGGTTCATGAAGGCCAGTTAAAGAAAGCCTTAAGCGTGTTAAACGAAGCCAAGCGTCCCGTATTCCTGCTGGGCGGCGGCGTGAACATATCCCACGCCAACCAGTCCATGACCCGGCTGGCAGAGCTGACAAAAGTCCCTGTAATCACCACCATTATGGGCAAAGGCGCCATTCCTTCCGACCACCCGCTGTACGTGGGAAACATCGGCATCCATGGAAACTACGCCTCCAACACGGCCATCAGCGAATGCGACGCGCTCTTCTCCATCGGCACCCGCTTCAACGACCGGATCACTGGGAAAATCAGCGAATTTGCCAAAAACGCCCAGATTATCCACATTGACATAGACTCCGCCTCCATTTCCAGAAATATCGTGGTGGACATCCCCATCGTGGCGGACGCGAAAATCGCCATTGAAAAAATGCTGGAATATGCCCAGCCGCTGCAGACGGAAGAATGGCTGGCCACCATACAGAAGTGGAAAGACGACTATCCCATCCGCATGGACCACCGCTATCCGGGGCTGAATCCAGAGAAAATCATCCGCAAAATCAACGAGATGTTCCCGGACGCCATCGTCACCACCGACGTGGGCCAGAACCAGCTGTGGACCACCCAGTTCCTCACCATGACCGGAAAGCGTCAGCTTCTCACCTCCGGCGGACTGGGAACCATGGGCTACGGACTTCCGGCGGCCATCGGCGCGCAGCTGGGAAACCCGGACCAAAGAGTCATCGCCATATCCGGCGACGGCGGCATGCAGATGAACATCCAGGAAATGGCCACCGCCATGTGCCAGGAGCTTCCGCTGATCTTATGCGTGCTCAATAATTCCTGGCTGGGCAACGTGCGCCAGTGGCAGGAAATGTTTTTCGATAAACGCTACTCCGCCACCTGCCTGCGCTACCGCAAAGGCTGCACGAAGGACTGTCTGAACCCAGAGAAATGCTGCCCGCCCTACACGCCGGACTTCGTAAAACTAGCGGAAAGCTACGGCGCGCAGGCGTTCCGCGTGGAAAAACCCGAAGAGCTGGACGCCGCCTTTGCAGCCGCCCAGAAAGAGACAAAACGTCCCACATTAATCGAATTCATCATCGACCCGGAGGCAAACGTGTCACCCATGGTGCCTCCAGGAAAACCGTTAAACGAAATAATCTTGGAATGTTAGGAGGATGAAAAAGACATGAAGAAACGATGGATTTCCCTGTTTGTAGAAAACGAAGTCGGCGTACTGGCCAAAATTTCCGGCCTTTTCTCCGGCAAATCATATAACCTGCAGTCCCTCACCGTGGGAGAAACCGAAGACCCCACCATGGCCCGCATGACCATCGGACTGACCAGCGACGATATCACATTCTAGCAGATTAAGAAACAGCTAAACCGCAGCGTGGGCATTATCAAAGTCATCGACTTCACCGACACGCCCATCCATATGAAGGAAATATTATTCGTCAAAGTCAAGGGCTGCAACCAGAGCGACCGGGAGGAAGTCTTCCGCATCGCGCAGGTGTTCGGCATTCAGGTGACCGACTACGGCAAAAACAGCATCCTTTTGGAATCCACCCAAACGGAGGCGCGCAACAACGACATCATCCGCCTTTTAAACCAGGATTTCAGCGGGCGCATCGAAGTGGTCCGCGGCGGAAGCGTGGCGGTGGAAGCCATCAGCATGCAGGACCGCTGACGCAGAAAGGAGCCTATACATCCATGAAAAATGCCAATGACCTCAGACAGCTGCTTCGGCAGATTGATCACAAAAGTTATCCGGCATACAAAGACGCCCGGGGGAGCTATCGTTTCCCCGGGTATGTGCTGAACATCGACCATGTGCAGGGCGACCCCTTCGCCTCCCCGTCCAAGGTCAGCATCCAGGTATCCGGGCAGGAAGCGGGTTTCCCCGCCGACACTTACGACCAGCCCCACAAGCGCATCGCCCTGCAGGACCACATCCTGCGGCTTTTTGCCCGCGCCTTAAATCAATACAGCTTCAAAGCCCGCGGCTCCGGCAAAAGCGGACTCATCGGAGTCAGCCGCTGCGGACAGGAAATCTTGGAGCGCACCGCCTGCCAGATTGACCCCAAAAACGGAAACCCGCTGGCGCGCCTGGAAGTGGGATTTCCCGCCGACGGCCGCCGCATCAATTCCGGGGAGCTGATTAAAATCCTCTTTGACTTCCTGCCGGAATGCATCCCCACAAGCCTGTTCTACAAAAAGCTGGACGCCAGAAAAATCCAGCAGGTCAAGGAATTAAGCGAAGACCAGCATTACATTCGCCAGCAGCTAAAAACCAGAAAACTCACCGCCTTCGTGGCCAACGGGACGATTCTGCCCAGGGAAAGCGGCATATCCTCCCGCCCCATGAAAGGCGCGGTGCCTTTTCAGTCGCCCCCTTCCCTGGAAATCACCCTGGATCTGCCCAACCACGGCCCCATCTTGGGCATGGGCATTCCCCAGGGCATTACTTTGATTGTGGGCGGCGGCTACCACGGCAAATCCACTTTGTTAAAGGCCCTGGAGCTGGGCGTATATAACCACATCGCCGGAGACGGCCGGGAATATGTGGCCACCGAGGACACCGCTGTGAAAATCCGCGCCGAGGACGGACGCAGCATCAAAAAGGCGGACATCTCCATGTTCATCAACAACCTGCCCAACAACCGGGACACCCGCGCCTTCTCCACCGAGGACGCCAGCGGCAGCACATCCCAGGCCGCCAACGTGGCGGAAGCCATGGAAGCGGACACTCGGCTGTTCCTCATCGACGAGGACACCTGCGCCACCAACTTCATGGTCCGCGACGACCTGATGCAGCGGGTGGTGCACCGCAATCAGGAGCCCATCACGCCGTTTATCGAGCGGGTGCGGCAGATTTACCAGGAACAGGGCGTCTCCTCCATCCTGGTGGCGGGAAGCTCCGGCTCTTATTTCCATGTGGCGGACACGATTTTGCAGATGAACCAGTACAAACCCATAGACATCACCGAACTGGCCAAACAGGAGGCGAAAGCGTTCCCTCTCACCTGTGAAGACGCGCCAAAAGCGGCTCCGCCTGACAGCCGCCGCTGCCCCCGCCAGTCTTCGGCTTTCCGAAAAAACGACCGCATCAAAATGAAAACCATGGGCAAGGACGCGTTTTCCATCAACAAGGAGACTGTGGACCTGCGCTATGTGGAACAACTGGTGGACAGCGAACAGACCACGGCCCTGGCGTACCTGCTGAAATACATGGAGCTCCACTGCTTCGACGGACGCACGCCTTTAAAGGAAATCGTGCCCCGGCTGTCCGCGCAGCTGCTGAAGAAAGGTCTTGCCTCCATCAACGAAGGCTCCTACCTCTCCTCCAACCTTGCCATGCCAAGGCCCCAGGAAATCTACGCCTGCATCAACCGCTATCGGGGCCTTATGCTGTAAAAACCTGCACGTCGCTGTGCAAAAAAACCGGCACTTAACCGAGAGTCGATCAAAAAGTTTTATGTAAGATGACGGCATAGCTAAAAGACTATGCCGTCGCTTTGATTTGCCGCTTTTGACTGCCGCTGCATGGAGCTTTTGCATACATCCCAATACAGATAACCGCTAAAACCGTTTCCACAACTGGCTGTGCGGCAATAACGCCATTTAATTGCCACAAACTATTCAGGACCATTACGGCCGGGATAAATAATATCGCATTCCACATAATCGTAATGAGCAAAGATTTTACCGCCGCGCCTAACGCCTGAAAATAACTCGTTATCATATTGATAATGCCCAGCATTGGCGCCGACAGACCTAAAATTCTGATAAAATATCCCGCTTGATGTATAAACGATTCATCGTGGAGAAATACGCCTGCCAGACTCGTCCCAAACAGATAAAATACAACTAAAAAAATGGCGCCCAAAAAGATTCCATAAATTGTCGATGTTTTCATTGCTTGCGACATACGTTCTCTTTTCCCTGCGCCGTAATAATAGCCTATGAGCGGGGCGACGCCCTGCGAAAAACCCACCAACAGCATGATTGGCGCCATGTCAACCTTATAAGCAATCCCATAAGATGCAACTGCATTGAAACCGTAAATTCCGATAAAAAAGAATACCTATTTCAAATTATCATTCAAGGTTCTGTTCGCATTTATTTTATTCGAGATGATGGGTCTGTATATTCCCTTGCAAACAGTCAAAAAATGATCTACTCGGTGAAATGGAAATTTTCCCACACCAACCAAACAATGTTTATGCCGAAGCAAAGGATAATGCAATGTGCCTTGTTCTGTCTATTGAAACAAGCAAGGCTGCGCTGCCGGAAAACTGCTGGTTCCTTCGATTGATATGTGAATCCTTAACACAAAAAATGGAGTCGATCACAACCATCGACGCGGCTCCCGCCAGCTACAGCGAATCCTTAATCAATATAAAGCTGATGGAACGGTAATCAAAACCGGAAAAGGAACCTATAAACTTACTGCCCATAAAGTAAAGCGGCAGCTTCCCATTCCAAGGAAGCTGCCGCTAATCTTGTTGCTCTGTCACAGATATTGCTCATTGCCCAAACCACGCCATTTAGACGGTTGACTTTAACCGTTCTGCAACGCCTTCTATTTTCACTCTATGTATTTTATTTCTCGTCTTTTTTCAGATAAATGAACCAGTATACCAGACCCACAAACACGGCGCCGCCCACGATGTTTCCCAAAGTTACAGGAATCAGGTTCTTCACGAAGAACGCGCCCCAGGTCAAATTCGCTGTATCGGCGGTCGCCTTCGCCGCATAGTCCGCATTGGTCATGGCGAACAGACCAGCCGGACCATAGAACATATTGGCTACGCTATGCTCGAAACCGCTTACCACGAACACCATAATCGGATAGAAAAGCGCGGCAATCTTACCAGCGGCGGTTTTGGAGGCAAATGCCAGCCAAACAGCCAGACAAACCAGCATGTTACAGAATATGCCCTTCAAAAAGGCATCGCCAAAGGACATGGACACTTTCGCCACGGCGGTATTAATCGTAGCTCCAGCCAGCGCGCCGTCAAACAGGCTCAGCTGATGACAGGCTGTCATGCCCCATGCCACGAAAATGCTTCCCACAAAGTTTCCGATATAAACGATTACCCAGTTCCGAAGCATTCCCACAATGGAAGCCTCTTTTTCCAAAACAGAAATAATAATCAGGCAGTTTCCGGTAAACAGCTCGCTTCCGGCCAGGATTACCAGCGTAAGACCTGCCGGGAACACGCACGCGCCAACCAGTTTTCCCACAGAGCCGCTTAAGCTGGCGGATGCTGTGGATGCGCCCACGCCTGCGATGGCGATAAAGATACCCGCCATAATACCCAGGATGAACAGTTTGCTTGCCTTCATTGACGCTTTGCCTTTGCCTATTGGTACATAATTTTTTGCGATTTCCGCCGGTGAATTCATCACGTTTCTACCTCCTTAAAAGATAGCCGTAGAGACGTTCCCTCCGCTCCTTCGCGGCAGGGATATTCGCGCCTTTCCGGCATAGTATCAAAAGGCATGCTTCCAAACATTTCTCTTGTGTCGTCTTGTAAATAGCTTATGTACAATAAACATGGAGCATTGTGACCGGGCCGGAAATATTAGACTGTGTTCAAAAAAGCTTTATGCCAACCACCTCTCCCATGCCGCGCTCTGTAAGGAGCCGTCCGGGAGGTTTACCCTGAATGAAGAGCAGGCGCATCAAAAGGCAGAATGCAGCAGGCTGCGGCAACCGGATATTGCGTGATTGTCCGCAGAAAGCCTTTGGCGCGCCGTAAAATGGACGTGCAGTTGACGTGAGTGATTGTTTCAAACACGCTCTGGGCTATACATATTTATATTACCATTATATAGGCAATTTGACATAAAATCAATACTTTCTGAAAAATCATTTCAGCAATAGTCACATTTCGCGCATATTTAACTGCTTATTTTTTTCCATAATGACCTTCAACGCCTGGTATAGCTGCCGGTAAACCCTGTAATTTTTCTCATATGCCGCCCGGCGGCTTTCGTCCGCTTTATGCACCCGCTTCTCTTTTATGGTCAGCGCCACCGCCTCCTCGAAGTCTCTGTATGCGCCCACGCCCACGCCGGTCAGAAGCGCCGTCCCAAGCGCCGTGGCCATGTCGGACTGGGGCACAACGAAATCTTTCCTTGCAATATCCGCTTTGATCTGCGTCCAGAGAAGGGAATTGGCGGCCCCGCCGGTGGCGCGCAGTTCCTTGACCGAGCAGCCCGCCTCCTCGGCCACGTCCAGATTGTGTCGGACGGAATAGGCCACGCCTTCCATGGCCGCCCGCACCATATGGCTTTTCGTCTTGGAATAATCCAGTCCGTAGAAAACGCCTTTGGCGTTGGGGTCCCAGATAGGCGTGCGCTCCCCGGACATATACGGCAGGAAAACCACGCCGTCGGAACCAGGGGATACCTTTGCCGCCAGCTCATTTAACTGCTCCAGCGCCCCTTTCCCCACCTGGCCTTCCCGGGCGCGCTCATACCCGGCAAACTCTTTTTCCAGCCAGCGCATCACGCCTCCGCCGCCCGTGGTCCCGCCCTGCAAAATCCACGTTCCCGGAACCACATGCGCGCTGACAATCAGCCGGGGGTCCGCCTTATATTCCTGTATGCATACGCTCATGCCCCCGGCCTGGCCGCCCTGTTCCTGGCATTCTCCGTCGTGTATAACACCGGCTCCCAACGCGGCGCAGGCCGCGTCCAGACCTCCGGCCACCACTTTCGTCCCCGCCGCCAGACCCGTCCGCGCCGCCGCCTCATGGGAAATCCGCCCCACCGCCTGGCTGCAGGCACAGATTTCCGGCAGCATTTTACGGGGGACGCCCAGCTTCTCACTCATGGCCGCATCCCAGCGGCCCTGCCGCGTATCGAAGCAGTGCCAGCTATAACCCTGGGATGCATCCATGGACATCTGACCGCACAGTTTATACACAATGTAGCCGTTGGAAGACAGAATCTTGTAAATCTTTTCAAAAACATCGGGGAAATGCTTTTTCAGCCAGAGGACTTTTCCGGTGGCGTACATGGGCTGAAGAGGATTGCCCGCCACACGGAAAATCTCCTCCTCGCCGATGGCCTCATTCATCGCCCGGCATTCTTCCCCAGAACGGGTGTCCAGCCACAGCGGCGCGTTGGCCAGCGTCTCCCCCTTCCCGTCCAGATACACAGGGGCCCAACTCTGGCCGCATACGCCCACCCCCACAATGGACGCCGGACGTATCGCGCCTTTTGCGAGAACGCCCCTTACCGCCCTGCACACGGCCTCCCACCACGCCGCTGGGTCCTGCTCCGCCCATCCCGGGCGGGGACAGCGGTACGCATACGAAGCGCTTTCCCAGGACACCGCCTGCCCGTCCCGGGTGAAAACAGCCACTTTACAGGCGCTGGTCCCTATGTCGATGCCCATCAATAGCGGCTGCATCATTTATAAACTCCGATTTCCTTGGCCATGGTGGCAAAATTCACAATATTTTCAAGGGGCATGTCGTCCTGGAAATTGCTGGTGGGCGCCATGATATAGCCGCCTTCTTTTCCCAGCGAGCGGACCCGCTCCTGCATCTCACGGCGCAGCACATCCGGCCCGTAAATCAGCGCGGTCTGCTCGTCGATGGCCCCGTGAAAGATTAACCGATCTCCGAATTTCTCCTGAAGGCGGTATGTATCCATCTCGGCGGCGGAATGCTGGATGGGATTGAGCACGTCGACGCCTGTCTCAATCAAATCGGGAATCAACTGATACACCGACCCGCAGGTGTGGTGGAAAATTTTCGCCTGGGGCGCTTTGCTCCTGATAAATTCATTTAATTTCCTACGCCTTGGCTGAATCATCTCCCGGAACAGCTCCGGGGACATCAGAGGCCCGTTCTGGGTTCCGTAATCGTCCGCGGTTTCCACCATTTGCACATATTTTCCCGCGTCTTTTAACAGCACGTCATATAGGCCCATCTGAATGTCCAGAATCTGATCCAGCAGGTAATTGGCGAATTTCTTTTCCGACATCATATCCACCAGAAAATTCTCCATGCCCCGCAGCTCCCAGGCCAGCTCAAAAAATCCATGGGACACCGCCCGCGCCGCCAGCGCATAATCGGTGTGATGATACAGATATTCGATGCGCTCCCGAATGCCTCTGTCCCGCCCTGCCGCGTAAGGGTCCGGCCAGGCATAGCTTTTCAGATCTTCGATGGAATCCGCGTCTGCCAGAGGATTGCTGGAGTTCTGGGAAAGCCCCGCCTTCATGGTTTTTTCCATGCCCCATTCATTCACCGCCGTGTCCGTCCCCTGAAAACCAACGGCGGACTCCGGCGGCATCAGGAACACATGGCGAAAATCGCTTCCGATTTTCTCCAACACCTGGTCGTTATAGATGGCCGCCGACTCGTCGGGCCGAAATACAATGTCCCCTCCGTCAATCCCGAAATATTCTTTCACCCGCTTCATGGTGGGATTGGTAAACCCGGACGCCGTAGAGCCTAAGTCCACGGCCACCCGATCGGGCTTTTTATGGTCTAAAATCAACTGCACGCGCTCTCTTGAAGTCACTTTACGTTCTCCTTTCCATTACGAAAAACCGCACAGTTTCAAAAAGAAGCCATGCGGTTTTCATTTTTTCTATGGTCTATTTACGCTTTCCCGTCGCTGCCGCACACGAGAATCCTTTTCTTCACCAGCTCCTTCACAGCCGGGATTCCCACTTTTCCGAAGGCTTTCGGATCGTAAGTCTCCGGCTTTTCTTCCAGCAGCTTTTTCACCGCGTCGGTGTAGGCCACCCGCAGTTCGGTGGCGAAATTCACCTTGCACATCCCCCGCCGTACGCACTCGCGCACATCTTCGTCGCTCAAGCCGGAAGAGCCATGGAGCACCAGCGGCACGGAAACCGCTTTCTTAATCTCCGAAATGCGCTCCTTGTCCAACACCGGGGTTCCCTCGTAGAAACCATGGGCCGTCCCGATGGCCACCGCCAGGGAATCCACCTGGGTCTGCTCCACGAAATCTTTCGCTTCCATGGGATCGGTATTGGTGTCCGCTTCCGCCTCATGGTCGTCCTCCTTGCCGCCTACTTTTCCAAGCTCCGCCTCCACCGGAATGCCCTTGGCGTGCGCGGCTTCCACCACCTTCTTCGTAATCGCCGCGTTATCCGCAAAACTCTCTTTGGAGCCGTCAATCATCACAGACGTGTATCCGTTCTCCATGCACTGGCAGGCCAGTTCATAGCTGCTGCCGTGGTCCAGGTGCAGACACACCGGAACCTTCGCCTTTTTGGCCTCCGCCGCCACAATGGCCGCGTACGTTTCCACCGTTCCGTATTTCACCGTGGAAGGCGTGGTCTGCAGCATCACCGGCGCCTGCAGCTCTTCGGCCGCCTGGATGACAGCCTTCACCATTTCCATATTCTCCACATTAAAAGCCCCAACCGCGTAACCGCCCTCCTGGGCTTTTTTCAACATATCCTTTGACGTTACAAGTGGCATGATTCCCCATCCTTTCTATACATCATCCTATGAAAACTGCAAGTCCCATTTTCGGAAACCCAAAAACCTAAAACGGTTTTGAGCTCCGTTTTGTTTATTTTGAACAAACTCGGACTATTACAAAAACACCTGCGCAATTTTCGCACTACAATTCACTGTCGATCAATATTTTCCCTTTTACCGCTCCCGGCGTTTTGTACAGTTCAAACGCGTCCGCAATCTGGCTTAACGGAATCTTTCGGAAAATAAAAGACTCGTCGAATTTTAACGCCCCTGTTTTGAAATAATGAGAAGTCAGCTCCCACTCGTGGCCGGGGAACGGCGCGCTGTAAGACATCCAGGAGCCGGTCAGGTTAAACTCTTTTCGGTTCATATTTTCCCACTCCGCCACCGTAAAACTCAGTTCTTTGGTGGGCGTGCCGATGAAACACACGCCGGCTTTGTTGGCCGCCAGGGCGAACGCCATCTTCATGGTAACGGTGTTGCCCGCCGTCTCGTATACGTAGTCGAAGCCTTTCCCGTCGGTAAGTTTCATGGCCTGGTCCATAAAATCCGCTTCCAGCGTGTTCACGCCCGCCGTGGCGCCCAGCCTTTCGCCAAGCTTTAGCCGCTCCGGCGCAATGTCGAAGACCACGGTCGTCTTCGCCCCGAAAATCTTCGCCCACTGCATGACGAACATGCCGATGGTTCCGCCGCCTAAGATGGCCACGGTTTTGCCGCCCTCATAAGGCAGACGCTCCAGTCCATGAAGCGCCACAGTGGCCGGCTCGAAGAATGCGCCCTGCTCGAAAGACACCTCTGGATCAAATTTCACCGCGTTAGCCTCCGGCACTGCCACATATTCCGCGAAGCTGCCGAACTCACGGGACCCGATGAAACTGTAATGTCTGCACAGGGAATAATTTCCCTTCTGGCAGTCCTCGCACTGCATACAGGGAACCAGCGGAACCCCCGCCACCCGGTCGCCCGGTTTTAAGCGGCTTACGCCTTCTCCCACTTCCTCCACCGTCCCGGAAAATTCATGGCCCAGCACGTTTGGATAATAATGACACGCGTCCCCGTTTACGCGGGGCACGTCAGACCCGCAGATACCCGTGTATTTCACTTTAATCAGCACATGGCCCTTTTTCGGCGATGGCTTTTCAATCTCTTCATACCGTATGTCTTCCCGTGCATGTACAACTCCCGCTTTCATTGATTTCCTCCTGTCTGTCTCATCAATTCCTTTAGGTTCTCGTATAACTCTAAATATATGTCATAATATCTCTGGTACCGCTCATGTGTCTGCATGTCCGGCTCATGGACCCGGTTGATTTTCACTGTCAAATCCACCGCCTCCTGGAAACTTTCATACATTCCCACGCCCACGCCGGCCAAAATTGCCGCTCCCAGGGCCGCGGCCGTGTCCGAAGCGGGAACCACGATCCGCTTGCCCGTCACGTCCGCCTTGATCTGCGTCCACAACAGGGAATTGGCCGAGCCGCCCACGGCCCGCAGCTCCCCGATTTTCGCGCCCGCGGCCTCCGCCACCTGCAGGTTGTGCCGCAGGGAATACGCCACGCCCTCCATGGACGCGCGGACGAAATGTCCCTTCGTCTTGGAGAAATCTATGCCGTAATAGACGCCTTTGGCGTACTCGTCCCAGATGGGGCTGCGCTCGCCGGCCATATAGGGCAGGAACACCAGGCCCTCGCTTCCGGGCAAAACGGGACTGGCCAAATCGTTTAGCTGATCCAGGGAGGATTTCCCCATGTCCGCCTCCGCCGCCCTCTCGTAATCGGCAAATTCCCGCTCAAACCAGCGCATGACGCTGCCGCCTCCGGTGGCGCCTCCCTGCAGCAGCCATTTGCCCGGAACCACGTGATGGCTTAAGATGAGCCGGGGGTCCGCCGCGCAGGCGTCCATGCAAACGCTCATGCCCCCGGCCTGGCCGCCCTGTTCCTGGGTTTCCCCGTCATGCAGCACGCCGGCTCCCAATGTGCTGCAGGCCGCGTCCAGGCCGCCGGCCGCCACAGGCGTGCCCTCCAAAAGCCCGGTAAGCCGGGCCGCCTCCTTCGTTACGCCGCCGATAATCTGATGGCAGGGATAGATATCCGGCAGGAAATGCGCCGGAATCTCCAGCGTTTTTCCCATGGCCGCATCCCAGACGCCGCGCTCCATGTCAAAACAGTGCAGGCCGTATCCCTGGGACAGATCCTGGGTGGCCACGCCCGTAAGGCGGTACGCCAGAAAACTGTTGCACTGCAAAATTTTGTCGATCTTACTATAAATCTGCGGCATATTTTCCCGATACCAGAGGATTTTCCCCGTCGTGTAAAAGGGCTGCAGCGGGTTTTTGCTCACCTGGAAAAAGGCGTCCGCCCCATACTGCGCCCGGAGCCGGTCACAAATCTCGCCGGCCCGCACGTCCATCCACAAAGGCGTGTTGGCCAGGACGTTCCCCTCCCGGTCCACGGCCACCGCCACCCAGCTCATGCCGTCCACGCCGATGCCTTTCACATCCCCCGGCGAAATGTTATGCTCCTTTAAAAGACATCGAATCGTCTCGCAGGCGGTCGTCCACCAGTCCTGGGGCGACTGCTCCGCCCAGCCCGGCTTCGGATGATAAATCGGATATTTGCCTGTGCCTGCCGCCTCCACCGTTCCGTCTTTCTGAAAAAAAGCGATTTTACAGGAACTTGTCCCCACATCAATTCCCAATAACAGTTCCATATCTGCCTCCATCCGTGCTATGCTATGTCAAAGCTTCCATTCTCACTTTTATATTACCCGCCCCTGATAAATTTGTCAATTACAGCCAATCTATATGTTTTTCAAATACAATCCGGTTTTTCCCCGCCTGTATTTGTCCAATTTCATAGCACGCGTAAAATTGATTCATATGTTTTAGAACCAGCTCTTTATCCTTCTGGGACACGATCAGGGCCAGGCCTACGCCGCAGTTAAAGGTCCGCAGCATCTCTTCGTCGCGGATGCGGCCGCTGTTGCGGATATATTTGAACAGATCCAACACCCGGATCTTCGATAAATCAATGTGGGCGCTTAAGCCCTCCGGCGTTACGCCGCCTATGTTACCCTCGATTCCACCGCCGGTGATATGCGCCATTGCATGCAGAACGCCTTTGCCGAACAACCCTTTTAACGCCTTATAATAGGAAGCATGGGGCTTCATAATCTGCTCTATGAAGGTTAAGCCGCCGATTTTATCCAGCTTGATCTGCGGCATTTTGTCCATCAGCAGACGCACCAGCGAATAGCCGTTTGTGTGCAGGCCGTTGGAAGCCACGGCCAGAACCGCGTCGCCTTCTTCTATGGCAGAGCCGTCAATGATCTCGGATTTTTCCACAATGCCCACAATACTGGCCGTCAGCACATAGATGCCCGCCTCCACCACCGAAGGCTGGATGGACGTCTCGCCTCCCACCAGCGAACATTCGTTAAATCTACAGGCGTCCGCCAGCCCTTTTACAAACATTTGGATGGTGTCTTTTTCGGCGTTCCCGCACACGATGGCATCCAACGCCGCCAGCGGCCTCGCCCCCATCACCGCCACGTCATTCACCAGATGGTTAATCAGATCATGACCGATGGATTCCGTGTAGCCGTATTCCCTGGCCAGCTTCTGCTTGGAGCCCGGCTCCTCGGATTTCAACACCAAAACCGGATTTTTCAGCTCTGGAAAATGAATGTCGTAGAGAGAGGCAAAGGGTCCTATGCCATTTAAGACGCGCTTGTCGTTTGTCTCCATATAGGGGGACATGCCCCTTTTTATGGCGTCTGTGTAGGCGTTGTCGATGCCCGCCTTGCTGTAGGAGAGGCCCTCCGCTTCTTTTTCACAGCCGGTTAAGATCTCGTCCACGGACAGTCCCAGCACGATCGCCAGGTCTTTTAGAATCTCCACATTGGGGTATGCGGTTCCGTTCTCCCACTTGGACACGGCCTGAAAAGAAACATTCAGCTTCCGGGCCAGCTGCTGCTGCGTGTATCCAAGAAATTTACGTCTGCTCATGATAAAATGGCCCACTTTCTCACTGTTAAGCACAGGAAACGCCTCCCTTCCGATCTCCGATGTTTGATCTTATGTTAGCATAAACATAAGCTCCGCGACAATAACGAAACAGGCGAATTTCTCGGCTCTATTCAACCATTGGTTGAGCGGGCCGCGTTAGATTTTTCCATCATAACGTTTTTATCTACAGTATAAGAATCCCGGCATTTCTACCGGGATTCCAAAATCTTTTTCTATTCTTAGTTCGCCTGTTTTCTCTTCTGGATACAGTCAAATCCAACGGCCAGCGCAAGCACAACGCCCATTACGATATTCTGCACATAAGAGTTGATGTTCATAAGCACCATGCCGTTTTTCAGCGCGCCGATGATAAATGTACCTGCCACAACGCCGGACATTTTTCCATAACCGCCGGTTACGGAAACGCCGCCCAATACCACGCAGGTGATTACGTCGAATTCATAGCCGTCACCGGCGTTTGCCATACCAGAATTGGTACGGGACAAGATAACCAGACCTGCCAGGCCTGCGAAGAAGCCGGACAGCGCGAATACCAGGTATTTGATCCTGTTTACGCGGATACCGGACAGTTTGGCAGCTTCCACGTTACCGCCTACTGCGTAGAAGTAACGTCCGAAATATGTTTTATTTAAGATAAAGGAACCGAGCGCAAAGCATAAGGCCATGATGATAACCGGAACCGGAATGATCCATACGTACGCCTGGCCGATTACTTTGAAGCTCTCTGTAAATCCGTTAATGGGCAGACCGCCGCAGATGATGTAGGTCAGTCCCAAAAACGCGGTCTGTGTAGCAAACGTCGCAATCAGCGCCGGGATGCCGATGGTGGATACCATGAATCCGTTGAGCACGCCGATCAGGGTGGAGATGGCCAGTGTCAGAATAATAGCAACCAACATAGGCATTCCCATATTTACCATGAAGTACGCGCAGATAATGTTTACGAATGAGATAATCGTACCGGTTGACAAATCGATGTCGCCCAAAAGGATTACGAACGTCATACCGATGGAGGCGATCCCGTAGAAGGATACCTGACGGATCATCATAAATAAGTTGTTAGGATTTATAAATCTGGGATTTGCAATCGTGAAAGCAAGAACAAGCACAACAAACACAACCCAAATCGCCTTATCTTTCAGCTGATATGCTATTTTATTTTCTTTCATATGGCTTAACCCTCCTCAATATTTGCCGCGGATGCATATGCCATGATTGTCTCCTGGCTGAATTCACCCTTTTCCAGTTCTCCGGTCTTCTCGCCTTCCGCCAGCACAATAATTCTGTCCGACATGCCCATCAGCTCTTCCATCTCGGAAGAAATCATCAGAAGGGCCTTGCCTTCTTTTTCCACCAGATCGTTCATCAGCTTGTAAATCTCGTACTTGGCGCCGATGTCGATGCCCCTGGTGGGTTCGTCGAAGATAATCAGCTCTGAATCTGCCGCCAGCCATCTTCCCAGAATTACTTTCTGCTGGTTACCGCCGCTTAGGTTTTTCACAAGCTGATGCAGCGTCGGAGTCTTAATCGCCATACTGTCCCGATATTTCTCGGCAATTTGCATCTCGAGTTTGGAATTGATCACGCTTAACGTGGAATTCCTCTCATAAATCGGCATATTGATGTTGTTCTTTATGGATATTCCAAGCATGGCGCCGTGACGCTTCCGGTCTTCCGGCACCAGCGCAATTCCCAAATCTATGGCTTCCCGCGGGCTCTTCGGGTTGATTTCTTTTCCCTTGAAAATCATCTGTCCGGACTGCTTCGCCGCCGCCCCGAAGATCATTTCCGCAAGCTCGGTCCGCCCTGCGCCTACCAGGCCGCCCAGGCCCAGAATCTCGCCTTTGTGAAGCTTCAGACTGATGTCTTTATCACCGTTTCCTGTGACGTTTTTCAGTTCCAGAACCACGTCGTTTTCGTCGATGCAGTCGCTTCTGGGCGGGTACGTCTCTGTCAGCTCACGCCCTACCATCAACTGGATAAGTTCCTGCACCTGACTGTCTTTTGTTATCAATGTCTTAACATATTCCCCATCTCTCATGACCAGAATACGGTCCGACAGACGGTAAATCTCTTCCAGCCTGTGGGATATGTAGATAATCGATATCCCCTCTTTGCGGAGCCGTTCCACAACCGCGAACATGCTCTCCACTTCGGCGCTGGTCAGAGGCGCGGAAGGTTCATCCATAATCAATATCTTCGCATTCTGCTGGATAGCTTTCGCAATCTCCACCATCTGCTGGTACCCGACTGTCAGATTTTTCATCAGAGTCTTCGGGTTAATCTTGATATGAAGCTGGTCAAAGGCCTTGGCCGCCTCTTCTTCCATCGCTTTCTTATCGACTATGATGCCTTTGCGAATGGGCCTTCCCAAAAACAGGTTCTCTGCCGCTGACAATTCTTTTACATTATTAAATTCCTGATAAATAATCGCAATTCCATTTTCTGCCGCAAGCTGGGGCGTCATACTGGTGAATTCTTTGCCGTTCACGACAATCTTTCCAGACGTGGGGATAACCGCCCCCGAACAGCATTTGATCAGCGTAGACTTGCCGGCTCCGTTCTCGCCGATCAGCGCCAGAATCTCGCCTTTTTTCAGCTCCAATGTAACGTCTTTCAGCGCCACAACACCCGGGTATTCTTTTCTTATATGCTGTAATTGTAATACATATTCTTCGCTCATATTCTTCCCCCCGTGGCCATATATTTCCTACTTAGCAATCTAAAGGCGGCCAAAACCGCAGACCGCCTTTAGATTTGTATTCACCTTCATTGTCCGTTTGTCTTACATGCCTGCCTGGATTTCTTCTACGTTGTCAGCCGTGATCGGGCCAGTAACCCTGTATACGTCATGGTTGTCGCCGGAGAAATCTTCGCCTGCCAGGATTTTGTCAAACATATCCAAACAAGCCTGCGCTGTGTCTGTGCTGGAACCCTCGAAACCAACGATGGCGCGAACAGCCTGGTCGCCTGCCGCCAGAGACTCTAACTGCTGCGGCGTAACGTCTGTGGTGATAACGCCTACGTTTTCCGGGATTTTGCCAGCGCCGCCAAATTTCTGCAGAAGAGCTTCGTTGGAGCCGATCATCGCGCCTGCGCCTACGCCTACGTAAACGCCGCAGTCCGGATGCGCGGAAAGAGTTGTCTCAACGTTTGCCTGCGCTTCGTTTGCCAGCAGACCGTCGATTTCCGCTACGATTTCGTAGTTGCCTTCGTCACAGTTTTCTTCCAGACCAGCTTCGATGCCGTTCTGTCTTTCCAGCAGAACCTTGGTGGAAGGATAACCGATTACGCATACTTCCGCCGGGTCGTCTTTGGTGTAATGCTCGTTGATAAATTCAGCCGCCGCTTTACCGATGTCGTTTCCGAGAGCGGTGTTGTCCAGCACCCAGTTTGCTGTTGTGTTCTTCATCGGATCGTCCCAGCACATTACTTTGATGCCTGCATCCATCGCCTCGCCGCAAACGGTTTCCACCGCTTCCGCGTCGGAAGGATGAACCATGATCAGGTTACAGCCGGATGAAATAAAGTTCTCAATCTGGCTGATCTGTGTAGCTGAGTTGTCTTCACAGTCAATCAATGTGTAGTCATAGCCTTTGTCTTTCATCAGAGTTTCCAGCTTGCCCATAACGCCTGCCCAGTAGTCGTTTTTCAAGTCCTGGATGGTGATGCCGATTTTCACTTTGTCGGAACTGCCCGCATCGGAGCTGCCCTCTTCGGTCTTCGCGCTGGAGCTGCCGGAATCACTGGAGCCGCCGCCTGAACAACCTGCCAACATAGTTACAGCCATTGCTGCGCAGAGGATTGCGCATAAGATTTTTTTCTTCATAAATTTTCCTCCCTTTAATAATTTAAATTTATGTTTCATAGCTTGGCTATTAGCTATCCTTATTTATGAAAGCGCCGAAAAGCGGCTGTCTTTCATTCGCGATGCCGTCCGCATGCGCAGACATATCCTTATAATTTTAGAAGCAGGTGAACGCTCCGTCCACGATGAAATCGGAACCTGTGGTGAAGCTGCTTGTGTCGCCGGCTAAGTATACACAGATGGACTGCAGTTCTTCCGGTTTTCCGAGTCTGTGCATCGGCGCCATGGCGTTCCACTGCTCAATCAACGGAATCAGTTCTTTATTGGCGCTGATCAGCTCTGTGCCGATGTATCCCGGGCTGATGCTGTTTACGCGCACGCCTTTGTCCGCCCACTCAATGGCCATGGACTTGGTCAGCTGGATCACGCCTGCCTTGGACGCGTTGTACGCGCACTGGGGCTGCGGCACGTTTACAATGTGGCCGGACATGGACGCTGTGTTGATGATAGAGCCTTTGCCCTGCTTCAGCATCTGTTTGCCGGCTGCCTGCGCCGTAAGGAATACGCCTGTCAGGTTAATGTCAATTACTTTTTTCCACTGTTCAAAAGTCATTTCGTCGGCAGCCACGTTGATGCAGATTCCGGCGTTGCAGAAAGCCGCGTCCAGTTTTCCGTACGTGTCCACCACTTCTTTAACCATGGCGTCCACCTGCTCCGGGCTGGTAACGTCCGTCTGGATGGCGATGGCTTTCACGCCATTGTTGTCCGCCAGCTCTTTGGCCGTCTTCTTGGCTTCCTCAATGTCCAGATCCACGATGGCCAGATCCGCTCCCGCCTCTGCAAAAGCCGTGGCCACGCTCTTTCCGATTCCTCTGGCTCCTCCGGTTACGAAAATCGCCCTGCCGTCCAATCTCATTTTCTCAATAATTCCCATGGTTAATCCTCCCTTGCGCGGTATTTTGTAAAGTTATTTTATAAATATGGTTATATTAATTATAAATCAACCGATTTTTTGTACAACCCGCAATAATATCTAAATATTATACAAAATATTTGTGCAATTTTCCAGACTTTATCATCACTGCCCGGCTCCCTTCGCGGTTTCAAGAAATAATAACGCCGGATAAATGGTTACACCTCATCAATATAACGCTCGATCTGACAAACGGCGGCGCCCAGCGCGGAAGCCTCAATCCGATATTTACATGCCTTTACATAATCCCCACTTTGCCCAAAAATATTCCTTTTTGCGCATTTGGCGCGGAAATCTTCGATATACGGACCCATGTAGCCGCCCACATAGCCGCCCAGCACCACATCGCCGTCAAAACACATGCGCAGGTTATCCACCGCAATGGCCAGGTTGTCCGTGTATTCCTCCCAGATTTCCCGCCACTTGGGACTCCCTTCTTCCAGTTCCCGGAAAAACCGTTCCAGATTCCCTTCGGTCCGGTCCGCCAATACAGACGCGGAACAATAGACGTCCAAACACCCTTTTTTGCCGCAGTAGCAGGCGCGCCCTTCGGGTCGGATGACCATGTGGCCGAATTCGCCGGCCCTCTGGTTGGCCCCCATATAGATGTCCCTGGAGATCCCCTCCCGGACGCTCCACTCGGCCTGCGCCGGCGCGTCCCGCCGAAACACAATCGCTCCGCCCACGCTGTTGCTCAGCAGCAGGTAAAACACGCTCTGGTTAAGCGTCATCCCGGAACACTCGGCTATGGCGGCGGCGTTGGCGTCGTTGACGATCACGCAGGGATATGGAATGTATCTGGTGAATTCATCTCCCGCCACGTGGTCCAGGCCCAGCGTATGAGAATACGTGATGCAGTTTTCTTCGCCGAGGATGCCTGGGATGGATAAGCCAACGCCGATAATCCTCTCCCTGGGCGTCCGGCTCTCATCCAGGAAATCCTCCAGCAAATCGCCCAGTCTGCGAAAATACCCGTCGTCCCGGACAAAAGGCTCCCGCACCCGCTGGCGCCTCAGCGCTTTCTCGGAAAGATTGGTCAGCGCCAGGCTCACATGGTTGCGGGTGATGTCCAGCCCCACCGCGTAACAGACATCCTGGACTGAGGCGATGGCCTTGGCTTTTCTGCCTCCGGTGGACTGAAAGACGCCCACCTCCCGCACGACCTGCGACTCCTTTAGCTCCTTAATAATCTGAAGGACCGTGGGGCCGCTCATCCCCAGGTTGGCCGCAATATCCGGCATGGATGCCCGATCCTTGCTGTTCAGGTAGCGGAATACCCGATTGCGGTTCAGCTTTTTCACCTCAATACTGCTGGCCCCCCTTTTCATATTCTCATTCCCCTTTTTATTTCACTTTATTTATGTATTTACTTAAGTGAAAGTATAACATTTTTATTTCCTGAAGTCAATAGCCTTTGTTACTTTTGCCCAAAATATCGCAGCAGTCCAAAAACCCTCTCTATTATGGGCAAAAATCCTCTATAGAAAACCTCTGGCAAACGTCTGTATCCACTCATACCGCACTGCCAGATTCAGATTCTGGCCCTGGTCCATGCCGGCCGTGCTGATTCCGATAATCTCCCCAAACATATTCAGCAGCGCGCCCCCGGAACTCCCGTGGGAAATCGGCGCCGTGAACTGAATCATGTCTGTATCCCCGATTTTGCGAAATCCCGAAATGATGCCGTCCGAGACGGAATTAAACAGCCCCAGCGGGCTTCCGATGGCCACCACCTTCTGCCCTCTTACCAACGGCTCCTTCCCCCGGTAAATGGGAATCGGCTTCAGCGCCCGCCCGATGCGGATGATGGCCAAATCCAGCTGCGGGTTGTATTTTACCAATTCGTCCGTCTCATAGACCCGCGCCTCCTCCTCGATGCGGACCGCATAGGCGCTTCCGCCGCCAGCCACATGGCAGTTGGTGAGGATATAGCCGCCCGCGCCGATCATAATGCCGGAACCGGTGCAGCGGATCTCCCCGCGGCCATCGTACACTTCAATCATCACCACAGACGCGGCCAGCTGCGCCAATTCCTCGAAGCTTTTCTCCCTGCGCGGGGACGCGGGAGCGCTCTCCCCTTGCGTGGATGGCCGGGGCCGCTGAGAAGCGTTCGCCGCGGCTCTTTCTTGCGGCGGGCAGACAGGCGCGGGAGCCTGGCGCGCGTTCGATTCACTCTTCACTTCCGGCCGACGGATAGACACAGGTTTCCGGGATGCGCCTGATCCGGCTTTCGCTTCCGGTTGGCGAACGGGCGCAGATTCCCAGCCAGCGTCCGGCGCGGTTTTCGCTTCCGGTTGGCGGACGGACGCGGGCTCCTTGGCCGGCGCGGGCCGTTTGAGCTTCTGCGGCGTGAACGCCCTTGAGAGCGCCAGCAGCGCCTCGCTGCCTTCAAAATCTCTTTTTCGCTGGAGCAAAAGCGCGTCCGCCCCCATCTGGGTGAGCATATAGTAAAATAAATATTTCTGCTCTTTTACCACGTCCATGCCCACAATCTTCACCGCGCTTTTCCCGCTCCAACGCGCCGGCGCATCGCCGCCGAACGCCCGGTCGAACCAGTACAGCAGCTTTACCGCGAAATTTTTTTCCATGGACGCGTTCGCGCCCGATCGGCTCTGTTTGTATAATTCCACCGCATTTCGACAGGCCAAACCCAACGTCTGCGCCAGCTCCGGCTCCGCCGCCGTGATTTTCGTCCGCGCTTCCTTTCTGCCGCTTCCGGCCCATTTGTCGTAACAGGCCGCGTACGGGGCGATCTGGTCAAAATCGGCCAGCGGCGGGAGCTTCTCTATTTTTTTGTAAAATAATTTTTCCTCCGCCATGGACTGCAAAAGGGCCGCGTCCATCTGCTGGATCTCATATGCAAAATCGCCCGCAAACGCCCGCGCCCGGAGGAAATAAACGTCTTTGCAATTTTGGTTTACGCCGCCTTTCACCCCCGCGAAGGAGGCCAGCGAATTTATGTTGAGCGCATTGTATCTGTATCTGACTGCTTTCTTTTCCATCTTTGATTTTCCCTGCGCCTGTGTTATGATTAACTGGCGCTGCGTGGCGTAAATTTCGGCGCACGCAGCACTGGTTTATAATCCAACTACAAGGAGACTCCTTTCATGAAAAATTCTGAATTCTACTACAGCGTCGGCGCGCTTTTATACTGCCCCGCGAATAATAAAACCATCGTTGATTCCATCCGCCGCCAGAAGTTCGGCCAGCAGTTTTCCCTGGCTTTATGCCTGGAGGACACTATCGCCGACCGCTACGTGGAGGAGGCCGAAGCCATTCTCTGCCAGAGCATCCGCCGCCTGCATCATTTTTCCCGGGATGAGAGCTTTTATTTGCCCAAGATTTTTATCCGCGTGCGGCGTCCGCAGCAAATCCCGCTGCTTTCCCGTACGCTTGGCGACAGCCTGGGCATTGTCACCGGATATATCATTCCGTCCTTTTCCCCGGATAATGCCGACGATTACATAGCGGCCCTGGCCGACGTCAACGAACGCGCCGCCCGGCCCGTGTATATGATGCCCATCTACGAAAGCGCCGCCCTAGTTGACCTCCGCAGCCGCTACGACATTCTGTATGCGCTGAAGGATAAATTAAAGGCCGTCGAGGACCGGGTTCTCAACATCCGGGTGGGCGGCAACGACCTGTGCCACATTTTCGGCTTCCGCCGCCATTCTCACGAGTCCATCCACCAGATCGCCCCGGTGGCCGGCATTCTCTCGGACATCGTGACGGTCTACGGCGCCGACTATGTGATCTCCGGGCCCGTGTGGGAGTATTACCAGGGCGACGGCTGGCGCGCGGGGCTGCTCCGGGAAATCGCCGATGATAAGCTGTGCGGCTTTACCGGAAAAACCGTCATCCACCCTAACCAGATCGCAACAGTAAATGAGGCTTTTCGGGTTTCCCAGGAAGACTTGGACGATGCCAAATCTATCTTAAACTGGGATGAAGACGCCCACTCGCTGGTGGCCGCCAACCCTGCGGGCCAGCGAATGAACGAGTACAAGACCCATTACAACTGGGCGCGTCAGACTATTTTCACTGCCCAGGCTTTCGGCGTAAAGGCCTCGCAAACGCCGGGCCGCCTTGACTGAACGCGGGACAAATATCCTCTGGGCGCCCTTGGCGTCACGCAATACGGAGCGGGCGGCGCGCATGCATTTTCAATCACGAACGCCTTACGCGTCGGCAATCTTGCGGATAATGCCGCAGCATTTGTAATGGCGCAGCGGGTAATATTCCACATCCACCTGCTTTTCTTTGGCCAGCTGCACCACATGCCGAAGCTCCGGCGCACCTTTCAGCCGTTCGTCGATCAGAGCCTTTTCGGGAACCCGCCGCAGCAGCACGCGAGTGGTTTCCCCGATGCCCGGCTTGATGAAATTCAGGTCGTCCACGCCGAATTTTTCCGCGATTTCTTTTACCTCGTCCAGCCCCGATCCAGCCGTCCTTTTGCCGCCGACGGGATTTTCCCTCTGGAAATGCTTTTCGATGGCCTCGATAAACGCATACGACAAGTCGGCGTCTTTCAGCTCTCCATAGTAAACCGCCCCGTGAAAATCCTTTTCCCCGATGATGTCTTTTCGCAGAAACGTACGGCTAATCAGGCCGGAAACGGTGCAGTTTAAGCAGGAGCTTGGAATCAGAATGTCTTCGTGGACGCCGCACAGGTCCGTGACGTTGGCCGGGTCCGCCAGCGCCGCAATCTGGGGCGACACGCCTTCGTAGCGGGCGATTTCCTTTTGAAGCTCCCTCAAAATCGCGCCTTTTCCAATCCACCCGTCCACGAACAAAAGCTCCTGGGGCCGGTGACGCTTGAGCAGATACGCCATAGCGTTGCCGTCGATTCCACGGCCGCGGATGATGGAAATCGCATAATGGGGCAGGTCCGCGCCGTATTTCCACT
>CAOJVE010000022.1 GCA_948444865.1 uncultured Lachnospiraceae bacterium | reverse complement strand
GTTTTTTTAGAAAAGCGAACCGAATAGTACAAGAATTTACAGGAAACCTCCAAGGATTTTTTTCCTAAAATCCAGTATTATTAACTCAACCACAAAGTGAGCGGTTAATACCAAATAAGGAGGATTTTCTATATGAGCACAAGAAAACCAGTTACATCAATGGCAGTCAACAGCGTTGACGAATTAGTTTATGGTTCCTGTAAACATCCGATTACCACAAAGATGGGTATCGAAATCGGTGGCGGCACAATGTATCCAGAGTTAAACCACACTCTGCCTCCAATGATCGTTAACGATTCCACAATCCAGGAAGCTTACGACATCTACAGAGAGATGATCGAAGGCATCCTGAAACGTGCTGTTGAACTGCATCAGGATGCTGTTACAATCGAGTACGAAACTGTTCCGGATTTCACAGAACATCCGAAATATGGTATCGAGTCCACAAAGATCATTCTGGACGTTATGAAAGAGTACAATGCTAAATACGGCATCAAATCCGCTCTTCGTGCAACACCAAACGATATGCGTGAAATGACTCGTCCTCCAGTTATGAGAAGCGGAAGCTTCTGGGATGGCATGCTTGAATTCTTCAACGGCTGTGGCGAAATCGGAGCTGACTACATCTCCATCGAGTCTACAGGTGGTAAAGAAATTCATGACGAAGCTCTTCAGATGTGCCGTCTGGATCAGAGTATCTTCGCAATGGGCGTTATGGCTGCAAGAGATATGGACTTCCTGTGGGGACACATGGTTGATATCTGCGAAAAACACAACATGATCGCTGCTGGCGACTCTTCTTGTGGTTTTGCTAACACAGCTATGGTTCTTGCTGAGAATGGTTACATTCCTCGTACATTTGCTGCTGTTGTACGTGTGGCTTCTGTTCCTCGTGCACTTATGGCTTATGAAATGGGAGCAACCGGCCCGAGCAAAGACTGCGAATACATCGGTGGATACCTGAAAGCTATCACAGGCGCTCCAATCGCTATGGAAGGTCGTATGGCTTGCGGCGCTCACTTGAGCCCAGTTGGTAATGCTGCATTAATTCTTCCGGATCTGTGGAGTAATGAGTCCATTCAGCAGGTACAGTTGCTGTCTGGTTCTGCTGTTACAGCTGGTATGGAGCAGTTGATCTACGATTGTAGAATGATGAACACAGCTAAGAAACTTGGCTACCAGAAACAGATGATGGAAATTCTTCAGGAATCTGATTGCCATCTGGATCCACACGCATACATCCTGCGTCCAGACGTTATCATGCAGATTGCTCCAGAAATCATCAAATCTGAAGATCCGCTTGTTCGTACTAAGACTGCTGCTGCTTGCGCTGTTAAAGTACTTAAAGAAGCTGTTAAGACTGGTCAGGTTGCTGTTGATGAAAGAGATGCTGCTTACCTTGATATCATGGAAGAGCAGATCGCTGACATTCCAGATGATGCAAACAAATTCTGGGAAGAAATCAGAGAAGACATCGACGAGAGCAAATTCACAGCTAAGGATTACGATTTAGCTTAATTTTATATGGACGCTCTGAAAATCACAGTGGTTTCCGGCTTCTTAGGAGCCGGAAAAACCACGTTAATCAAGCATTTTATACAGCAGCATGCTTTTGGACCTAACCCCATTTTGGTCGAGAATGACTATGGCTCGCTGGGGATCGATTCCAAGGAGTTATCAGGATTTGGCGTAGAAATTAAAGACTTGACAGCGGGATGCATCTGCTGTTCGCTTAAGGGTGATTTTCTGAAAGCCATATCTAAAGTATTGGAAGCCCAACAGTTTAGCCATGTTGTCATTGAACCCTCCGGCGTCGGAAAATTGTCCGATATTCTGGGAATGCTTCGCGAACCAGCCTTTGTTCAAAAGTTTGGAATTGGCAGCATCACTGCCATAACCATCGTGGATGCGCGCAGGTTCAAAGAAAACAACCGTTACGTAACGGAATATTTCTGGAATCAGATCCAGAATAGCCGTTTACTGCTGCTAAACAGGACTGAGAGCCTGGATAATGAGGAATTAAAAGAGATTTATGATATTCTCCATGAAAATCACATTTCTTTTCCGATTTTGAACGGCTTTACCCCTGATAATATAGATTTTATCCAGACTTTCCTGGATACGCCTCCCGCTCCATTCCAGCCGATGCGCCAGATGGGCAAGAAGCGCACGATACCAGGGGTACCCACAAAAGAAACAAGGGATAATCGATTCAAGTTCTGGAGTACGCCTGTGAATCGGTCGTACACCAGAGAACAGCTTGAATCAATCCTAAAAGAACTAGAAGATACTGAATCCTACGGAAATGTTTTCCGTGCAAAAGGAATCGTCGAAGTTGATGGTGAAAGCAAACTATTTGACTATATTCCCAATGAATCCACGATTCGTGAATTCGAGCCGCAGGAGGAGGGAATGGTTTTGGTTATCGGGGAGAATCTGCAAGATGAGAATCTTTCCCGGCTTTTTCTTCAATAATATATCTTATCTTTTTCTAAAAGGGTGGATTTTCCACCCTTTGTTTCTATTATACTTACCCCGCAGTTGGGACAGACGCCCCCTTGCCAAAAGTCCGAAATATCTTCGTAAACCGGCTGTAAAAGCGCGCGCAGGGCACAGCCATGGGTTGCGATCAATATAGTCTTGTCCTGCAGATCCGGACAATGGATCAACTCTTCAAAGAAATTTCCAGTTCTTTCACACACATCATAAATCGACTCCCCGTTTCTGGCCGGCACAAAATGATACGCGTCCGCAAAAAAATTATAAAAGGGATGAACTGGGTTCACATGGAGCATCTGCACCCCTTCCAGTTCTCCAAAAGAAATTTCCTGAATCCGCTCGTCCGTCTCAATCGGGACATCCCGTTCCCCCAGAACCAGTTCAGCGGTCTGGTACGCCCGCTGAAGAGGACTGGATATAGCCATGTCGAAAGACACGTCCTTTAATTTTTCGCCTGTGATTTTCGCCAGCCTGATTCCATTTTCGTTGAGCGGAATATCCGCGGAACCTTGAATTTTCCGCAGGACATTCCACGCTGTTTCCCCATGTCTGATTACATACAATAACATAATAGAAATTTCCCCTTAACTTCTTAACTCAATGCCTAAGCTTTCCAGTCCATGTAATATTTTTTTCATAACGGCGGACACATCCTTTTCCTCCAGCGTCCTGTCTTTGGCGCGCAGAGTTACCGAATATGCCATGGATTTGAAGCCTTTTTTGATCTGTTTTCCCTCATATAGATCAAAAAGATTGTAGTCCTCCAGGACTTTGCCGCCCCGCTGCTCAATGACCGCCTCGATCTGTCCTGCCAGCACTTCCCTGGGAACTACCATGCTGATGTCGCGAGTCACTGCCGGATATTTCGCGATTCCTTCGTATTTGTAATCAAAGTTTGCAAATTCCAGAACCGTCGGTATGTCCACAACAGCCAGATACGCCCGCTCGCCGATTCCGTAGGAGCCGGCCACGGTGGGATGCACCTCTCCCAGATAGGCCACGTCCCTGCCCTCGTATTTCACAATGGCCTGGCGGCCCGGATGTAAGAAAGGATATAACGTAGTCGGCTCATATTCCGCTTTGGCGCGCATGCCTGTTTTGGCGAAAAATTCCTCCACTACGCCCTTCATGGTGAAGAAATCGCCCTTTCCGTACATGCCCAACGTAAAGGTCATACGCTCATCGGGAAGCTCTTCCAGCGGCAATTTTTCAGGTAGATATACATTTCCCAGCTCGTAAAGTCCTACGCCTTTATTTCTTCTATTGTAATTGGTGGCCAGTGAAGTCAGCATGCCGTTCACCGACAGGGTCCGCATGATGCTGAAATCCTCGCCCAGCGGGTTCTGAATACGGATAGCCTGTCTCTTTGGGCATTCCTTGGGCAGCAATAATTTCTCAAACACGCTAGGGCTTTCAAAGGAATAGCACATTCCCTGTGAAAAACCGCAGTACTCCGCCACGTCCCGGGCCACCTGCTCAATCCGCTGCTTGAAAGAAATACACCCTGTGGTGGCCTCTCCAGTGGGCAGCGTGGTGGGAATCCGGTCGTATCCGTAGAATCTTGCCACCTCTTCCGCCAAGTCTGCCGTGCGCTGCACATCCTGGCGGAAAGTGGGCACGATAATTTCCCCGGAAGCCTCTTCATAGACCAGTTCCACTTTCTCCAGGTATGCCAGCATCTCTTTCCTGGAAAAATCCGTTCCCAGAAGGGCATTGATTTTTTCCGGCTCAAATTTCACCTGCACAGGCTCCCGCTTCGGACCGTATACGTCCACCATGCCGCCCACAACCTCGCCGGCGCCCAGCTCTTCCATCAGCTGGCAGGCGCGGTCAATGGCCGCCTGGGCGTTGTTGGGATCCAAACCCTTCTCGAATTTTCCAGACGCGTCGGTGCGCAGGCCGATTCGTTTGGCGGATTTGCGGATGTTTGCCCCGTCAAAGCAGGCCGCCTCAAAGAGCACCGTTTTCACCTGGTCCGTGATCATAGAGTTTTCACCGCCCATGATACCGGCCACGCCCACGGGCTTCTTGCCGTCGCAGATCATCAGCACGTTTTCATCCATGGTGCGGGTCTGGCCGTCCAGCGTGACAAATTCCTCGCCCTGTTTGGCGCGTCTCACCACAATGTGGCGGTCCTCAATCATGTCCAGGTCATAGGCGTGCATGGGCTGTCCATACTCTTCCATCACGTAGTTGGTAATGTCCACCAGATTGTTGATGGGGCGTATGCCGTTGGCGGCCAGGCATCTCTGCATCCATTTAGGCGACGGACCCAGCTTCACGTTTTTCACGACGCGGGCGCAGTACCGGGGACACAGCTCCTCGTCTTTTACCGTCACCTGAATGTAATCTTTGGCGTCCTCCTGGTTTCCGGTTTCTTTCACGGCCGGAGGCGCAAATGTCTTGCCGAAAGTCGCCGCCGCTTCCCGGGCGATGCCGATCACGCTGTAGCAGTCCACCCGGTTGGAGGTGATCTCGTACTCAAAAATCACATCGTCCAGCCCCAGGGCCTTTATGGCGTTCTCGCCTACTTTTACGTCGTCCTGGAAAATATAGATGCCGTACTCCGGCGCTTCCGGGTACATATCCCGGCTGCTCCCCAGCTCCTCGATGGAGCACATCATCCCGTTGGACTCGACGCCGCGGAGCTTGCCTTTTTTGATCTTAATCCCGCCGGGCGTCATTTTCCCGTCGTGGCCGCCGGCCACCCGTCCGCCGTCCAGCACGATCGGAACTTTGTCCCCCTCTTTCACGTTTGGAGCGCCTGTGACAATCTGCACCGTCTGCTCTCCCACGTCCACCTGACAGACAATCAGCTTATCCGCGTCTGGATGCTTTTCAATTTTCTCAATCCGGCCCACCACAATGCCTTCCAGATCCGCGTCCAGGGTCTGGAAGCCTTCCACTTTCGTCCCGGACATGGTCATGGCATCGGCGTACTCCTGCGCTTCCACGTCCAAATCCGGCACGTACATTTTTATCCAGGATAATGAAGTATTCATCGTCTCTTCCTCCTAAAATTGCTTTAAAAATCTAATGTCATTTTCATATAACAAACGCATATCGTCGATTTCGTATTTTAACAAAGCGATCCGCTCCAGCCCCACGCCAAAGGCAAAGCCGGTGTATTTTTCCGGGTCCACGCCGCACATCTCCAGCACATGGGGATGCACCATCCCGCAGCCTAAAATCTCGATCCAGCCGCTTCCCTTGCAGAATCTGCACCCGGCGCCTTTACACTTAAAGCAGGAAACGTCCACTTCCGCGCTGGGCTCTGTAAACGGAAAATGATGGGGGCGGAATTTCGTTTTCGTCTCCGGGCCAAACAGCTGCCGGGCAAATTCCTCCAGCGTGCCTTTCAGATCCGCGAATGTAATATTCTTGTCGATGACCAAGCCCTCAATCTGGTGGAACGACGGCGAATGGGTGGCGTCCACCTCGTCGGAGCGGAACACGCGGCCCGGCGCAATCATGCGGATGGGGAGTTCGCCTTTTTCCATAACCCGCGCCTGCACAGGAGAGGTCTGGGTGCGCAGCACAATGTCCTTGTTAATATAAAATGTGTCCTGCTCGTCTTTGGCCGGATGATCCTCCGGGATGTTTAATTTGGTAAAATTGTATAAATCGTACTCGATTTCCGGGCCTTCCACCACTTCGTAGCCCATGCCGATGAAAATCCGCTGCACCTCTTCCAGCGCAATGGTGTTGGGATGCCTGTGCCCGGTCTCCATTTTCGCGGCCGGAAGGGTCACGTCAATGACTTCCTCTTTCAGACGCTTTTCCTGCAGGGCCTGCTCCATCCGGCTTTTCGTCTCCTCCAGAAACTCCTCGATATGCACCCTCGCGTCATTGACCAGCTGGCCAACCACTGGCCGCTCCTCGGGGGCCACCTCTTTCATGCCTTTTAAAACAGCCGTCAGCTGACCTTTTTTTCCCAGATAAGCCACGCGCACTTCGTTTAACTGTTCCAATCCTTCGGAGCTTTGAATCCGCTTCTCGGCCTCCTCCCGGATCTCCTGTAACTTCTCCTTGATATTCATATGCCATTTCTCCTTTATAAAAAAATCCTTGCGCGGCAGGACTCTTAGCCTGCGGCGGGCCGCTTTCAGCAACATGGTTTATCTCCGCCGCAGCATGATCCCGCCCGAAGGGCTTTTTATCTTATAGGGGATTCCAACGGAATTTCCTATAAGATAAAAAAACACCCGTCCCTTAAAAGGGACGAGCTAAATTCGTTCGCGATACCACCCTGTTTCCTGCAAAAATGCAGACGCCTCATATCAGAATCATCTTAAGGCCGATTCTACCTCCGATAATCCCTGACGCTTAACGCGCGTCTTACGTCATCCCCTACTGAACCTGCGCTCTCCTCACTCAAAGGACGCGGCCCTGTTCAAAGATGCGGCTCCGGTGGGAAATTCAGGACAATTCTGAACCAGAGAAAACTTGCAGCCGATGATTTCCTCTCTCTGTTGGAAAAATTACCCTTTTAACACCTTCTTTGCCTTTCGCCTCTAACTATTTTATATATATTTTCCAATTCTGTCAAGATATATAACGCTTTTTGCCCCTGTTTATCCACTGTCTTCAGTTGATTGCAGGGGCTTTTTTGCGTGTTTTGCCCTCTGTTTTTTTCCAGTGTGCGATTTTTTAGTTCCAAACCAGTGCCATTTTGCAGCCCCTTTTCCAACAGCCCCAGGGCCGTCCGCTCGGTGGAGCTTGACCAGGTTCGGTTAAATGTTGCGGCCCCGTTCCCCGCGTAGGCGTGGGTGTCTATGTAGTCCTCCAGGAAGGGCCGGAGCCGCTTCGCTTTGCCCGGCTTGCGAAGCTCCCGCAGGCCTTCCCGGCATAGGCGTTCCGCATTCTGGAAGCTGCAGCCCATCTGTGCAGCCGCCTCTTTGAGCGTCTTCCCGTCCCGGTATCTGGCCCGGAGGGCTTCCGGCTGCCGTCCTGGAAGCGCGTCCACAAGGGGCCAAATCGCGGCCTTTAGCTGCTGGGCCTGGACTTTATCCAGCGCGTCCGCCTCCAGGTCATAGGGGGCCGCTATCGCGTCTGACAGGGATATATCCTCCGATTCGTCCAAAGGCGCGTCCAGGCTGCCTATGCTGGCCATCCGGGCGGCTTCCTTCAACCGGCCCACGGCTTTTGGCCCCATCCCCAGATAATGCCCGATTTCCCGCTCCGTCGGCTCCCGGCCCTCTTCCAGCAAAAAGGCGTTGCATAGCCTCCGGTATTGATGCAGGCTCCCCTGCTCATGCACGGGTATGCGCACCGTGCCGTTGTTGTGGATGAAACGCGCCATCTCCCGGCGTATCCAGTGGGCGGCGTAGGGAAGGAAGTCCACGCCCAGATCTGGATCGTAGCCGTCCACGGCCCGGCACAGGCCCAAATAGCCTTCCTGGGTCAAATCGTCCTCTTCCGCGCATCCCCGGTACCGGTTGGCCATTTTGAAGATGAGCCGGCGGCATTGCCGCCAGAGCTGCAGCATGTTTTCGGCCACGTCGGTCCCGGCCTTGATGCGTATGACAAGCTGTTCATTGGTCATGGCGATTCCCTTCCTTTCCCGTGCGCGTAACCATGTCAGCAAACCCCCTCCTGCGCGGCTGATTCTGTAAAGGGTTGGATGCAGCAGGCGGCCTCCAAACGCCCGCCTTTATGCAAAAAGCGCGGAAAAGCCTTACTCATTTTTGAGTAAAACCTTTCCGCGCCTCTATGTTCGGGCTTTCCCCGGTCATGCCGGAGGGGCGCTTTTCCGTATTTTGTTATCTTTACTTTACCATAAATGCGTTCGCTTTGCAAGATTGGCGGGGCCGATCCCCGTACTTCCCGCGTACTTCGCCCGCCGTTTTAGGCAAATCCGTTTCAGGTTTTTTCAGGTTTTTGAATGGGGCAGCAGGCGGCCTCCCCCGTAATATACGCTTTTTTAAACCTCCCCTGCTGCCTCCCGGCCACTTCACATGGCCTGGCCATAGGCCCCAGCCGTCAGATTTTCCGCCTAATCACGTTCCGAAGCGGCCCCGCGCCTTCCTGCGGAGTCCATTCCTCCACCGCGGCCACCGTGACGCATCGTACGCCCCGTTGCGTATGCACAAGCACGCGGTCTCCCACAAAAACCTGATCCGTCAAATGCGGCGGCAGCTCCCATGCGTATAGCTTGCCATCCAGGACATGACGCGCCTTTATAATCTGCCGCTTTCCGTGCAGGACTGGCATTTCCGTAAGCCCGCATTCCATGGCCAGTAGATATGACGTAAAGCCGTCTATTAAGTAATTTTCGCCGTTTACGATTACGCTGGACTGAAACGCGCCGCTTTCCTCCAAATATTGCCTTTTTCGCGCCATTTTCTCTTCGCTTGGCGGCGTTTCCCTAAAACATGGGTATATCTTTATGTCTTTCAATCGCATTCTACTTCCTCCCTCTTATACGCAAATTTTATGCTGACGTACAGATGCAGTATCGTCCCCATGGCCTTGTGATACAGCCTGGGCGGCAACGCGGGCGCAAGCGCGTCCGCCCAGATCTGCGCCCTTAGGAGATGCCTGCCCGGCTTCGGCGAAAAGCTCAACAGCCTTTTATCCTCATAGGGAAGCCCCTTGAACGCTTCCCAAACAGCGTCGTGCAAGCTTTTGTCCCCATTCGCGAACCTGCATCCTTCCGGAGTGTCATAGAAAGCCGGCCCTGGCTTAATCATGGGCATTTTCACGACCACTTTAATCTTAGGCTCAAGCCCGCGGGCCCGCGCTTCCCTCGCGGCGGCAAACGCTCCCGCCGCCTCTTTTGCGTCAGCTATAAAATTTTGCATAATTTCCCATCCTCCCTTTTTGCATCGATAATGGATAATACTCTACATAAAAAGGGCTTTGCCTTTTCATCACAGGCCCGCAGTGCGCCAACTCTAAAATCTTCATACCGCCTGGCATCCATAAGTACAGATTCGGCCGCTATTTCCCACATTTCACGCAGGGCGCCTTGACAGTTTTCTGTATCCGCCATAATTTTTTTCTGCCTTTCCGCCGGGTTCTGTGCTATACTTATGTATGGTTTGATTTTGTATAGCTTCCGGCTATGCTTGTGCCCCGGCCAGAATTGCCGTTCTGGCGGGGGCGTTTTTCGTTTCCCGTTGCCATGGCGCGCCCCTCATACCGCTATGTTGATTAACGCGCCCAGGTTTTCTTTATAGCCGTAACCGCCGATAATCTGAATCAGGGAGGCCTTTACCTGGATGCCTTTGTCAATCACTCTGGAAAGCTCATTTGCTAAGGCTCTAGGCACGTACCCCACAACGGTCCTCCGACGGATGGGCTTGATGTGCACGACGATCTGAATCGCGTTGCAATCAAACTTATTTTCCTTTTCTCTTTCCAGCGTCACGCTCAAATCCTCTGGCCTGAACTGCCGCAGGAACTGTAACCGCTCCTGTCTGTTCTCAAATGTGGTTCCCGCCGCCCGGATTGTCATTGACAGCTTTACCCGCCGCCATGCTTTACGGAAGGCCTCTGATAAGGAATATCCTGATTTTCTTAATTGGTTCGCCATAACGCATACGGCTTTTCTTATGTTGGTTATCTGTTTTTTCATGTGGTGCCCTCCTTTATTTGATATACTAAGTATACAGCAAACGCTTAACATTGTCAAGCGTATTTAATAAGTTTTTGCTAAACATTTTAAATTATTAAATTGACAACATCAAGTAAATAGTGTATATTATATATAGGAGGTGATACAGTGACTATAGCTCAAAAATTAAATATGGCTTTATCTTATAAAAGCATGAGCCAAGCAGAACTTGCTCGCAGAATCGGCACAACACCCTCAAACCTCAATCAAAAAGTTAAGCGAAACACTCTTACAAAAGAGGAACTTGAACAGATTGCGGATGTATTGGGTGGTACATGGATTGCAGAGTTTGTTTTCCCTGATGGAACCAAAATATAATTTGGGCAGCAGGGTAATAGATTGATAAGGAAATCTAAATTATCAAACCATGAAGGGAAGTATTTTATATGAGTTATAAAGAAATAGCAAAGGATATGATTGACCGTTTGCCAGAGGATAAAATGCTTTTTGTCATCAATATGCTGGAAGGGCTGGGAGAAATGTCCGGGCTTGATATATCCCCGGATTTTACGCCAAACGCGGCAACAATAGCGGCAATGGCCGAAACAGATGAAATGATAAGAACGGGAAGCGGGCAACATTTTGAGGGGCCAACAGAAGAATTATTCTCCCAAATATTGGAGGAATAACCCATGTTAAAACTCAACTTAACATCACAATTTAAGCGTGACTTAAAACTGTGTAAAAAGCGAAACTATAACATTGATCTGCTAAACGACATAGTCAACACACTACGTATACCGGAGGCTCTTCCACCCAAAAATAAAGACCATTCTTTAAAAGGAAATTATATCGGGCGGCGGGAATGCCACATTTCCTCAAACTGGCTACTCATATACCGAATAAATGAAAATGAAATATATCTTGACCGAACCGGCACACACGCTGATTTATTTGGGCTATAAGCCCCACAGAACACAATTCGCTTTTGATAGCCCTCCCCCCGCTTAAAAATAAATCACGAAAAGGAGCGTTGATTTTATGAATTATGTGTACCCGGCTGTTTTCTATGAGGAAGAAGGCAAAATATCCGTCATTTTCCCCGATTTGGGAAACCTCGCAACTTTTGGGGACAATGTGGCGGACGCTATGCGCATGGCGGGGGATGCCTGCGGCCTATACCTGTTTACCGCCCTGCGCGACGGCGAACCCCTCCCGGCCCCCAGCGCATTAAGCGAAATCAACCCCGCCGCCGTCCTGAAGGATTTTGAAATGGAGTCTGCCGCAGATGGCGCCTTCGTCAACATGGTGCTGGTGGATATGACCGAATATGCAAGGCGGCATAGCGATAAGGCGGTGAAAAAGACCTTAAGCATCCCCATGTGGTTGAATACCATTTGTGAAGAAAAAAGCATTAACTTTTCAAAAGTGTTGCAGGATGCCCTGTTAGCAAAAGTGCAGTCGCTTTGACCGGCGGCAGGCAATAAACCCTTGCCCTGCTGCCGCCCCGACATTCGTACAGGGTGACAAATTGTCGCCCTGTTCCGCCGCTATTCTCCCTAAGCCCTTCGGGCTTCCTGCTGCATCCATAAACGTATACGATACCCAAAAAGGGCAGCAGGACGGTTCCCCATTCAGAGCATCGCCAAACGCTGCGCAATGCTGTCCTTACCGCTAAAACAGGGGCTTCCCTGAACAGCTTTTGTGAGACAAAGCGGAAGGAAGTCGCCTAAAAATTTTATCCCCACAGGCAAAAATACTGGGCCTTCCCCGCCCCGCATAGGGGGCGCCCCCTGGGAAGTACCTTGCGGATGCCTTTATATTTATTTCCAGCTAAAAAACCGCGTTCGTCATAATTTCCTCTGCCTTTCTGCCGGAAATATGCTATACTTATGTACGGTTTAGTTTTTATAGCTTCCATCTATGCCCGCCCCCGGCAGTGTTGGCGCACTGCCGGGAGCTATTTTTTTTTTTTCAATCACCCATTAACTCGTGCATCGCGGCTATTCTTTTTGACAAAAGCTCACCTTGTTCCTCCTGTATCCTCAAATCTTCTTCCAACAGACGGTCGAATTCTGCTGAAAACGGTTCCACCCTTTTGTATGCCGCCCGAATACAAGATAACCGCGCTATGTTTGCGTAACGTTGTGATTCAATCTCTTTTAAAGTCATAATGCATTCCTCCTAATCTCGATAATTAATTTTTTACTCTGGGACACTTTTTTTCCCGGAAACTATATAAATGGCATTTATGATGTACATTTACTCCTAATCCATCATAATCGCCATTTAAACTTTTTTTAATAATAATCTGTCCCTTTTTGTCTAAAACAGCCTAAACCCTTAATTTTACGGGATTTCTTATGGGACAGATTGCGGGACGCTTTGGGACACTTGAACACTTTGATTTTTCGAGTGGGACACTTCTGATTTAAGCATCTGTCCCACTGGCTTTTGTTCAGAAATCTTTATAAAAACCCCTCTGCCGTCCATAAGCATCCCCAAAATATGTTCTGTCCGGCTTCCAATCTTTAAGCAGGCGTGTAAGGATTGCGTTGATTCTCCGGGTTTCTTTCTGCGACAGCGTGCTAAGCTGATAGCCAAAACACTCAACCCATATCTCCGCCGCGCATATCCTACGGCGTTCCATAGTTTCCCCCTGGCAGGCTATCTGGCCTGCAATGTAATATTTCCGGGTCTGCAAATCCAAGGAATACCAGTCCACCGGAACAGGCTTTTTCAGGAACTCGGCAATCATGCCCTCCCGGGGGTCTTCCTGCATGTGGGCCTCCTGCTGCCTTCTCGCCTCTTCCTCCATCCCCTTATCGGGATAAAGGCTTTCGCCCATCCTCCGACGCACGGCGGCTTCCGCCCATATCCGATCCATTACGGGCTTTAAATCCGTAAACACTGATTTCACGGGCTTATTCACGCCAATGTCCACAGGCAGAAAACGGCGGTTCCCAGTTTCATCCACCAGAAAGTTCTTTGTATTGGACGTTCCAATCAAAATAGACTGCCGGGGCCTGTTCACGGTAAAGCGTCCATAAGCCGGGCGGAACCTGTCCGCCGCCGTTGACAAGAATGATTTCACCGTCGCGGAATCCACTTTGCTAAACCCGTCCATTTCGGCCAGCTCGGCCACCCAAATGCCCAGCAGCTTTTCAGCCGCCGTTTTGTCCCTCATGTCCACCACTTTCAGGCTGTCCGTAAACCAACCTTTCCCCATTATCCGGGCAAGCGTGCTTTTGCCTGCGCCTTGTGCGCCAATCAGCACCACAAGATAGTCGTATTTAATCCCCGGATCGTATATCCGGGCAACGCCGGCACAGAACAGCTTTCTCGTCACTTTCCGGACGTATGGCGTATCCTCCGCCCCCAAATAGTCAATAAGCACGCGGTCAAGCCTCTCCACGCCGTCCCACTGTAAGCCATCCAGATAGTCCTTGACTGCGTGCGTGGCGTTCTTATGTATAAAAGTGTCAAACGCGTCCTGTATTTTCTCTTTCCCGGTCAAACTATATTCCATTTCCAGGAACACCCTAAGCCCCGCCATGTCCGAGTCCGCCAGCTCCCTTTTCTCCGTTTCCGCGCTCCAAGGCGTTTCGCCCGTTACGGTGATTTTCTCTGAAAACCGGTCATACTGAAATTTTCCTATAAGGCGCGGGTCATTCTCCAGCACGAGCATGACATTTTTCGCGCTTTTTAACAGCCCGCTACCACCCATTTCCAGTTGTTTGAGCCATTCGTCATTTTCCCGCTGGGAATCTTTTAAGAACATAGCCCTCGCGTGTTCAAGCTTTACATCCTCCAAAGCGGCCGCGAATTTCAGCATCTCCACATTGCTTGGCAGTTTATGGCTAGGGGTGTCCGGTTTCGCCCCATCGTCCAAATGGCCGAATTTATGGATGCGAACCAGGTCAAACGCGTTGCACAGCCTCTGCCCCGCTGGGTCTGTCGCGTGGTTGCTGAAAAGGAAATCCCCGTCGTCATACAGCACGGCCCCGCCTGTGGTGGAGCCTCTTGTGTACGTGTACCGGTTTTCCCCGCACAGCTCATAAATTCCGGGGAGGAACGCTTCCATCGCCCCCGGCACGTCATAAACGCGGCAGAAAGCCCCTATAAACCCTTTTTTCTCCCTTGGATTCTGCTGCCTTTTACGGTTTCTTTCAAAACGCCGGGCCTCCCCTATGGCGGTGGGCCATTCCTGCGCGTTGCGCCAGTCCCGGTACAGTTTTAAAAGCCAGTCGGCCTGTATAAACCCTGCGTCATTATACGCGAATACGTATTCGGCTCCCCGGCACTTGCTGGGCCAGTACATGAACCGCTCCGGCTGAAAAGTGGAGGGGTCACAAAAATCTATCCCTATCATCTGCGCCGTTTTCCTGGCGGCTGGCTCGTATTCGTCCGCCGTAAGGCTCCGATCCGTGGGTATGATCGCCCTCAAACGCGGGGCCGCGCTTTCATGCTTCCTCGTGGAACAGACCACGTAGGCGCAGCCTAACCCTCCCACGCGCTTTAAAATATCATCCACGCCTCCAGGCGGTATGTTATCCATGTCCAAAGTTATCAGGCGCCTGCTCTTTACGCTTCCGCTCTTGCGGCGGCCCCCTTCCAGAACGCCGCCCACATAGCCGCCCACGTCTTTTAACTCATCCTGCCGCGCTTTAGTCAAGGCCTTATACTCTTCCAGAGTTTCCGTTGACTCTATAGGCGTGGAAAGCTTTTGTATAAATTCAGGCCACCGAATTGTCTGCGCCTTCCAGTCCGTTTCTTTCCGGCTCCGGCCCACGGATATGATTAGTTCCTTGTCATTTTGCATCCGCATTCACCCCATATGTCCTTTTTTCAAAATATGCCCTTGAAATTTTGCCTCTTACAGTCAGATAATTAGCCTCCCTCAATTCTTGGTTTAGCTGCCTGATTACGCCATAAGCCGTGCTTTCGGACACGCTCAACGCCTCCTGAACGTCCCGAACGTCCATCATCTGCCTGGGCCTGCGCTCTGCTTCGTCAATGGCCGCCGCAAGCTCTTTATAGGCTTCCGATTCCCTCACCTTGCCTATGCCCAATTCGGCCTCGATTTTCTCGGCCATCCTGTCCATCTCTTCCAGTGTAATAAATGGCATTTATGCACTCCTTTCCATCCATTCCCACGTCCGCCCGGCGTGTTCTTAATTTTCAATTTCCATGATTTCAGTTACGTCAACTTTGAGCGCCCTGGCTATTTTGCCAAGCGTTTCCGGCCTCAATCCTTTTCCGCTTATCGCTCCATTCAATGTGCCTTTGGGGATTCCTGCTGCCTCAAAATCTTTTTGCCCCATGCAGGCCCTAGCCCTGGCGATTTCAAATTTTTTTCTGTTTAACCTCATGCGTTCACCTCCAAACAGATTCATTTGAACCTACATAGAGATTACTAGATTCGTTTGAGTCTGTCAAGAATAAAATTGGCTCATTTGAGTCTTTTATTAAATGAAAATACGTGCTATAATATTCAAGAGGTGATAACATGACTATAGGCGAGAGAATACGAAGCTACCGAAAGAAAAACAATTTAACGCAAAAGCAACTCGGCGAGTTATCTGGTACGTCAGAAACAACAATCAAGCAGTATGAAACAGGTAAACGCCAACCTCGGGTTGACCAATTGTATAAAATAGCAGTGGCATTGAATATTTTTGTAGAGAATTTAGTAACAGACCGTAGTTATGAAATGCCCCCAGAAATTTCAGAAGATCGCCCTGTAGCATTCCCAGGACTGGAAAAGAAATTATCTGAACTCGGATGTCATATTAGATATGGGTGTGATTATCCCGGATACGATAAAAACACCATCTGGATTGATTATCCTACCGGGGAACAAGTTTTCGTTTCAGTAGCCACACTTGATAAACTGGATTCCGAGGTAAATTCTTATCTCGCATTTCAAGTTGACCGCTTAAAAAACGAACCGCCGCAGGAATAGAAGGGGGCGTTAAAACATTGGCACCCTTACACAAAAATAAGGTATATGGCAAAACGCCACCCACCCAAATAACGCCTTATTCACCCCATATCATGGCTTGAACCGCTTGGCCCATAATCTATCAGCAGTGGCATTTTAGGCGGCAAATGGCCCGGATTTTAAATCCATCGACACTTCTGGCGATGCCCCCACAAGGCCAACCTGGTGCGTCGAATATCACGACCCACCGTTGCAACAAACTGCAATACGCTTTCGCTCAAAAATGAGCGGAACCCGTACCTAAAAAGCACGGGTTCAAAAAAGAAGGGCGCGGATCGGGGAAAAATCTGGAAATTCATCATTCTCGGAATTTAAGATTCCGAAGGCTGGTAGAAATTTTCTACTTACCTATGTCCGCCTATGCCGGTTAGCTTGGGAAAAACAGTTACCAAGCAAAGAGCGAACGAAGTCGAAATTTTCGACCTCGTATATCCACGCTGGGTAACGCGGTGACTAACAAACCGTTACCCACCCACGAGGTTAGAAACACTTACCTCCTTCCCTATTGGCTGGGAAAATAGGGGTCACATCTATGTGAGGGGCAAATCTTCGCAAATTCGGACAGGCATAAAAGCATTTACGTTTGCAAACTAGGTAACAATATTTCACCTGGTTTACAAATGTAACTTTACACATATGCGCGTAAAAGGAGGCGGCAAAACGCCACACCCTTGAACCCGTAGATATTTTTACGTTTTCGACCACATGTGGGCGACTGGAACGCATCTGTACCACGGGACGGATGCAGCAGGACGCAATATGGGGCGCCGGATTATGGGATGGATGCAGCAGGACACAGCATGAATGCCTACCTGCTGCCCCCGCCTCCAAAACCGGCAACGGCAACCCTTATTATTTTTTATGTAAACCTAAAGAAATACCGGGCTTCATCGACCCGCTTTTCAATATAGGCCCGAAAGTACCTCGTTTCTGGCAATATGCCCACAAGCGGGAACGCATTCGTCCTACGGGACGAATCCAAGCGTCCGAATTTCGGACGGCTGATTCAGATGCCGGGATGCCGCTCGTACCACAGTACGAACGCTGGCGCCTATTCAAGAGCCAGCGTCGCGGTTTTTCCCGGTTTTTGGAAAAACTCTTCTGCTCACGGACTAATGCCCTTGAGTCAACCAGGGACATTTGTCCCTGGTTGACTCAGACCCAAATGGGCTTCACCCGTACCATGACAATATAATATGCTTACCAGGGGAGCTGGGGGACGTGCTCTCACCCAATCCGGACACCTTACGGAAGGTGGTGATTATTATGAGTACATACGAAGAATTTATGATTATTCTGACTACTGTCAACGTAATCATTTCCATTCTGAATTTGAAAAATAAGAAATAGCCGTCCTGCTCCTGGAAAAGTAGACGGCTATTCTTAGTCCTATTTAACGCCGGGTCGGGTGACTGGCATTCACCTTCCGGCTCCCTTGTTAAGCATATTATACGCCATGCTCACAGATTTTTCAACTGCTTTTCGCACGCCAATGCGCGAAACCGGCATTCCCATCCATTCCCACGTCCGCCCGGCCAGAATGGAGGGTATTATGCCAGCATATTATGATGAAAAGACCAAAAAATGGTTTTGTAAGTTCTATTATACGGACTACACCGGAACAAAGAAGCAGAAAAAGAAGAGGGGGTTTTCACTGAAGCGTGAAGCCTTGGAGTGGGAACGGGCCTTCCTGGAAAAGCAGCAGGGCAGCCCGGACATGACCTTCCAGACGCTTTATGACATTTACACAGAGGATATGTCACATAGGCTCAGGGAAGGCACCATGGACGCAAAAGAGCCGGTATTCAGACACCATATACTGCCCTATTTTGCAAACAGGCCCATAAATTCCATTACGCCGGCTGACATACGGGCCTGGCAGAACCAGATAATGGCCAAAGGGCTTTCAGAAGGCTATTTGCACCGGATACAGGGCCTGCTGGGCGCCGCCATGAACTATGCAGTCAAATACTATAATCTTCCGTTCAACCCCTGTTCCAAAGCGGGAACCATGGGGAGGCCCAAAAGCTCTATAAATTTTTGGACGCTTGACCAGTACAACAGCTTCATCCAGTATGTAGAGGATGTCCGGGCAAGGACTGCTTTCCAGCTTCTTTTCTATTCCGGAATGCGGTTCGGTGAGCTTCTGGCCCTCACCCTGGAAGACCTTGATTTCCAAGAAGGCTTCATCAGCGTCACAAAGACGTTCCACGCTAAAAAAGGGGGCGGCGTAACAGGGCCCCCAAAAACAGCAAACAGCATCCGGCGCATTTCCATGCCGGACGCCGTCATGCAGGAAGTCCAGGCGTATACAGGCAGGATATACGGCCTGCAGCCAACAGACCGGATATTCACCTTTACAAAAGGCCTGATCGTGGGGAATATAGAACGGTTTTCCCAGAAAGCTGGGATTCCCCGTATACGCATCCATGATGTGAGGCATTCCCACGTCAGCCTGTTAATAGAGCTGGGCTTTTCCCCGCACCTGATCGCGGAACGCATCGGGGACACGGTGCAGATGGTCAACAATATATACGGCCACCTCTACCCAAATAAGCATGGGGAGGTAGCCGACAAGCTGAATCAGATAATAGTGCCAAAATAGTTCCGCCGGGGCTTTCCCTTGCCCGGAACGCCCCGTATTTACTGGGTTTATACGTTGTCCGGTCTTTATTCTGTCAAGATGGGAATTTGCCGGAATTTACCGTTCCAGCCATCCCCGGGCAATTTTCTGCGCGTCCTGAATGGGTTTTTCAAAATAAGCGTTGACCTCCGCGCCGTACAGCACGATATTCATACAGACGTACATCCACAGCATAATCAGGATGATGGTGGCGAAACTGCCGTATATATTCAGCGTGTTGGGAAAAAACGTGTAATACAGCGAAAAAGCGTAGGAAAACGCCATCCATGCCACCGCCGTGAGAAACGCTCCCGGCATCTGACTTTTAAACGTGGCTTTCCGGTTGGGCAGCGCTTTGTAAAGCGCCAGGAAAACAAACATCAGCGCCAGAAAGGCCACCAATGTCCTGGCGCCGATGATCTGGCCAATGAGCCGGCCCATCCATGGCCATTTCAGGGTCAGGCTTTTCTGGAGGCTGTTGCCGAACACCAGCAGAACCAGACTGACGACAACGGCCAGCACGAAGACCAGCGTGTAAAACACGGACCACAGCCGGGTAGTCAGCCATCCCCTGGTTTCCTTCACATGGTAAATGCTGTTCAGCCCGTTTGTGATGGCCTGCAGGCCCTTCCCGGAAGACCACAGGGACAAAAGCAGCGTTATCGGCAAAGCGGCGCTGGTCTTTTTGTATACCTCATTTACCACGGCAATCACCAGACCATGGAAATTATCGGGGCATATCTCTATAAAAACCTGCTTGATCATATCTTTTGTCAGCGGCGTATACCGCACAATGGTCAGCAAAAACATGATAAACGGTATAAACGATAGTATAATAAAATATGCCGCCTGCGCCGCATAAGCGCTCACATGATCCCGAAACGCCCGGTTCTTGAAACCAATGATGGTCCTGACCGTCTCTGCTATTGTTTTTTTCATGCATCACCTCAATCAATCACTGTTGCCGCGGTCCTCTTCCTGCTGGCCTTTCTTTGCTTTTTTCACAAACTTTTTCCTAAGCTTGCGGATGACGACTATCAAAACGGCCACGGTGCAGGCCCAAAGCAGCAGTATGGGAAGATCGGAAATCACTTCCACGAAAAGATTCACAAAGAAATTTTTCACCGTGTACAGGCTGCCGCGAAAACCGCTGCTGATCCGGCCGCCAACTGTTTCGGCGGACCCGTTCTCGTATTCCACTTCTGAAATGTAGATATGTATGGAGGCGTAATCAATCTGGTTGTCGTAGATCCGCAGCTGTGATTCGTAGCTGTTGATCTCATAGCGCAGGTCCGAGAGCTTGGATTCCAGCAGAAGAATCTGGTCCAGATCCTTGGCCTGCTCCAGAAGCTCCATGACCTTCTCGTATTCCTTTTCCAAAGATTCTTTGTAGGCCGTCTTGTCCACATAGTCCAGCGTGACGTCCTCCACATTTTCGGATTTATTTGTAACCGTCCCTTCCCAGCCGGTCTCCTCCACAAACGCGTCCAGTTTGTCCGCCGGAATACGCGCCGTCAGAGAATAGGAACGAAGCTGTCCGCTATTTTGCGGCGCGCTGTAATCGGAATTTTCGATATAGCCGCCATAAGAAGCCACTGTCTCTTCCACCTGTTTTTTCAGCTTGTCAAAGACCGTCGTCTCCAGCCACAGCGACACCGTTTTAATCAGCTTGCGCGCCGTCCTGTCTTCCCCGGAAATCTTCTTGGAGGAGCCCGCGTCCTGCTTTGCCTCTGCAGAATCTTCCATCGCCTGCTCCGTCGACGCCTCTTCTGTAAATCCCTGCGCGCTTCCCTCCGCCACAGCTTCCGCCGAGTCCGTTTCATAAACCATTGGGTCGGCGGCCTTTTGTTCCGTCTTTAGGGACTGGCTCCCGGTGCAGCCGGACAAAAGAGAAGCCGTCAGAAACAAGACTGCCGCATATGGAAATATTTTTCTCTTCAACAAAAGTCTCCTTTCATTTCGTGCCCAAATTTGGAAAAGAGAGCCATGACTGACTCTCTTTTCATCCTTTGTAAACCCGAAATGCCGTTGTCCTATATTTTGACGCCTAGCTACAACTGCTAGGTGGGTAACCGCAATTAAATTTCTGCCTACCACGACGTGAGGTCTGACATCCATCTAACAATCTAGGAATCCCGTGAACGTAAATGTAGGTTCAAAATAATAGGGGATATCGAACATTTCAGGCAACCCTTATGTGTTATTAAGATTATACTATATTCTATGCGAATTGACAAGAAGCATACGCGGTAAATTTTGTTATGAAATCACTTTTTCATTCGGCCAGGGTATTCCCTGTATAAAGCTGGTAATACCTTCCTTTTTTCTGCATTAGCTCCTGGTGGTTTCCCCGCTCCAGAATCCGTCCCTGTTCCAGCACCATAATGCAGTCCGCATTTCGCACCGTGGACAGCCGGTGGGCGATGACGAAGGTGGTCCGTCCCTGCATCAGCTTATCCATGCCGTCCTGGACAATCCGCTCCGTGCGGGTGTCAATGGAGCTGGTAGCCTCATCCAATATGAGAACCGGCGGGTCCGCGATGGCCGCCCGGGCGATAGCCAGAAGTTGCCGCTGACCCTGGCTTAAATTGGCGCCGTCTCCGGTGAGCGCCGTTTCATACCCATCCGGCAGCCTTCGGATAAATCCATCCGCATTGGCCAGCTTTGCCGCCGCCTCCACCTCTTCCTGGGTGGCGTCCAGTTTGCCGTAGCGGATATTTTCCTGGACCGTCCCTGTAAATAAATGAGTATCCTGCAGCACCATTCCCAGCGAACGGCGCAGATCGTCCTTTTGAATCTTGTTCACGTTTATGCCGTCGTAGCGAATCTTGCCGTCCTGAATGTCGTAGAAACGGTTAATCAGATTGGTAATGGTGGTTTTCCCGGCGCCGGTGGACCCTACAAAGGCAATCTTCTGACCGGGCGCCGCCGACAGCTTAATATTATGAAGGATGGTCTTTCGCGCATCGTAGCCGAAGTCCACGTCATCGAAAACCACCGCGCCTTTCACCTCCACATAATCCACCGAGCCGTCCGCCTGGTGCGTATGCTTCCACGCCCACCGGCCCGTTCTCCCCTGGGTCTCCACCAGCCTGCCGTCCTCTTCTCTCACATTGACCAGCGTCACATACCCCTCATCCGCTTCCGGCCGTTCGTCCATCAGCTGGAAAATCCGCTGCGCCCCGGCCATGGCCATGACAATGGCGTTGAACTGCTGGCTCACCTGGTTGATGGGCATATTAAAGCTGCGGTTAAAAGTTAAGAAACTGGCCAGGCCGCCCAGCGTCAGGCCGCCCACGCCCTTCAACGCCAGAACGCCGCCCACAATGGCGCAGATTACGTAACTGATGTTTCCCATCTGGGCGTTCACCGGGCCCAGCATATTGGCAAAAGCGTTGGCCATGTCCGCGCTGTGGTAAAGCTGGTCGTTGACTTCCCGGAATTTCTCCATGTTTTCCTTCTCATGGCAAAAGACCTTCACCACCTTCTGGCCGTTCATCATTTCCTCGATAAACCCATTCACCGCCCCCAAATCTTTCTGCTGCCTAGCGAAAAAGCTGCCGCTGGCCCCGGCCAGTTTCTTGGTGACAAACAGCATCAGCGCCACCATAACAAGCGTCACGGCCGTCAGATGAACGCTTAAGAAAATCATGCTGATGAACACGCTGATAATCGTAATCAGACTGCTGAAAATCTGCGGCATGCTCTGGCTGATCATCTGGCGCAGGGTGTCCGCGTCGTTGGTGTACACCGACATAATGTCCCCGTGGGAATGGGAGTCAAAATAGGAAATGGGCAGTTTCTCCATATGGGAAAACAAATCATTCCGAAAATTGCGCAGCGTTCCCTGGGTCACTTTTACCAGAATGCGGTTGTACGCATATCCCGCCGCCACGCCCACCGCGTAAAAGCTTCCCACCCGGGCAATGGCCATCGCCAGCGGCGTAAAGTCCGGCGCCGCCATCAAAGACGACGCGTACGAATCCAGGAGCATCGGCTCTATGTATTCATCAATCAGATTTCGGATAAATAAAGTCCCCTGCACGTTTGCCAGGACGCTTACGAAAATCAGCGCCATAACCGCCAGATAGTGTTTCCAGTAATCCCTCCAGATATATTTCATCAGGCGCAGGAAAATCTTTCCCGGATTTTCCACCTGGGAGAATCCTTTTCGCCGAACGCTCGCCGGCATTCCTTTTGGCCCCGCCATCAGCTCTCACCTGCCTTTTCATCAAAATCACCGCCGCCGCTTTTCTGGGACTCATAAACCTCCCGGTAAATCTCATTTTCCCGAAGCAGCTCTTCATGGGTTCCGAACCCGTCCACCCGGCCGTTGTCCATCACCAGAATCCGGTCCGCGCTCTCCACGCTGGAAATCCTCTGGGCAATGATGATTTTCGTAGTGCCGGGGATTTCCTGGGCGAACGCCTGGCGGATTTTACTGTCGGTGGCCGTGTCCACCGCACTGGTGCTGTCGTCCAGAATCAAAATCTTCGGCTGTTTCAGAAGGGCCCGCGCGATGCACAGCCTCTGCTTTTGCCCGCCGGACACATTGGCGCCGCCCTGCTCGATGTATGTATGGTAGCCGTCGGGCATTTTCTCAATAAATTCATCGGCGCAGGCCAGACGGCACGCCTGCCGGCACTCTTCCTCATCGGCGTCTTCCTTGCCCCAGCGAAGATTTTCCAAAATAGTCCCGGAAAACAGCACATTCTTCTGGAGCACAACGGCCACCTGATTGCGCAGCGTCTCCATATCGTATTCCCGCACATCCCGGCCGCCCACCAGCACGCGCCCCGCCGTCACATCGTACAGACGGCTAATCAGGTTGACCAGGCTGGTCTTTGCGCTTCCTGTGCCGCCGATTACGCCAATGGTCTCCCCAGCGCGAATCTCCAGGTTAATCCCCCGAAGGACCGGCTCCCCGCTGGCTTTCTGGTAAGCAAAGTCCACGTTCTCGAACCGAATGCCGCCGTCTTCTACCTGGAAAACAGGATTTTCGGGATTGGACAGATCGCTTTTTTCCTCCAACACTTCCACAACCCGGCGAACGCTGGCCACGCTCATGGTCAGCATCACAAACACCATGGACAGCATCATCAGGTTCATCAGGATATTCATACAGTAGGTAAGCAGACTCATCAGCTCCCCGGTAGTCAGCGCGTGGCCAACGATCATCTTGGCTCCAATCCAGCTTATCAGCAGGATGCAGGTGTACACGGTAATCTGCAAAAGCGGCATATTCCAGATTACTTTGTACTCCGCCTTCATGAAAATGTCGTAAATATTCTGGCTGGCCCGCTTAAATTTCTTCGTCTCATGGTCTTCCCGCACGTACGCCTTCACCACGCGGATGGCGGATACGTTTTCCTGCACAGACGCGTTCATATCGTCGTACTTGGGAAACGCCTGCTGGAAATACTTCATGGCCGAAGTGACGATTCCAAACAGCAAAACGCCCAGAATCAGCACCGCTCCCAGATAAATAGCCGCCAGGCGGGCGTTAATCACAAACGCCATGGCCATGGCGCAGATCATGGAAAACGGCGCCCGAAAACACATGCGCAAAAGCATCTGCAGGGCGTTCTGGATGTT
>CAOJVE010000021.1 GCA_948444865.1 uncultured Lachnospiraceae bacterium | reverse complement strand
GAGGAAGATCATGAGAGATATGGTAGAAATCAGATGGCACGGACGGGGCGGTCAGGGCGCCAAGACAGCGGCGCTGCTGCTGGCGGACGTGGCCTTCCAGACGGGAAAGTATGTGCAGGGTTTTCCAGAATACGGGCCGGAGCGGATGGGCGCGCCCATTACCGCCTACAACCGGATCAGTTCTGAGAAAATCCGGGTACATTCCAATATTTACGAGCCGGATTTTGTGGTGGTGGTGGATGAGAGCCTGTTGGAAACGGTGCATGTGACGGAAGGTCTGAAAAAGGAAGGCGCCATTGTCGTCAACACGGACAAGCCCAAAGAAGAGCTTCAGAAGCATCTCCAGGGATACCAGGGGAAATTTTACACAATCGACGCGAAAAAGGTGTCTTTGGAGACGCTGGGCAAATATTTTCCCAACACGCCCATGCTGGCGGCCATTGTGAAGGTCAGCGGCGTGATGGAGGAAGACGTTTTTATGCGGGAGATGGAAAGCTCCTTTAAGCATAAATTCGCTTCCAAGCCGGAAGTGATTGAGGGCAACATGAAGGCGCTGAAAATGGCATTACAGGAGGTGCGGTAATGGATTTACATAAAATAAGCGAAACTTGCGGCTGGCAGGATTTGACGGAAGGAATGCAGATCTACCAGGGCGGAACTTCCGCCCAGTTTCCCACCGGAGAGTGGACGGCGGTGAAGCCGGAATTTATTGAGGCGGACTGCACGCAATGCCTTTTGTGCGTGCCGGTATGTCCGGACAGCGCCATTCCCGTAAAGGACAAGAAGCGGGGAGATTTCGACTACAAACACTGCAAAGGCTGCGGCATTTGCGTAAATGCCTGCCATGCCGGCGCGATTAAAATGGAGGGGGTAAAATAGCTATGGGAAAAAGAGATCGTTTATCAGGAAATGAGGCCGTGGCCATCGCCATGCGCCAGATCAACCCGGATGTGATGCCGGCGTTTCCCATCACGCCTTCCACAGAGATACCGCAGTATTTTTCATCTTTTGTGGCCAACGGCCAGGTGGATACGGAATTTATTCCGGTGGAGAGTGAGCACAGCGCCATGAGCGCGGCCATCGGAGCGGAAGCGGCGGGCGCAAGGACGCTGACGGCCACGTCTTCCTGTGGAATGGCGCTGATGTGGGAAGAGCTTTACGTGGCGGCCTCCAACCGTCTGCCCATCGCCATGGCTCTGGTGAACCGGGCGCTGTCCGGCCCCATCAACATCAACTGCGACCACTCCGACAGCATGGGAGCCAGGGACGCGGGCTGGATTCAGATTTACGCGGAAAACAACCAGGAAGCCTATGACAACTTTATCCAGGCGTATCCCATCGCGGAGAACGCCAAAGTGCGCCTGCCCATTATGATTTGCCAGGACGGTTTCATCACCAGCCATGCGGTGGAAAACATCGAGCTTCTGGACGACGGGGACGTGCGGGCGTTTGTGGGGGATTACAACCCGCAGCATTATCTGCTGAACAAGCAGGAGACCATGGCGGTGGGTCCCTACGCCGTTTCCAGTTACTACATGGAAGCCAAGAAACAGCATGCCAACGCCATGGCCGAGGTGAAGCAGGTGGCCCTTGACGTGGCAAAGGAATTTGCGAAAATCTCCGGCCGCGAGTACGGCCTGTTCGAGGAATACCGTCTGGACGACGCGGACTTTGCGCTGGTCATCATCGGCTCCGCGGCGGGCACGGCCAAAGACGCGGTGGACGCGCTGCGTGAAAAGGGCGTAAAAGCGGGCCTTCTGAAAATCCGTCTGTTTCGGCCTTTCCCAGCAGAAGAGATTGCCCAGGCGCTGGCGCATGTGAAAGCGGTGGCCATTATGGACCGGGCGGAGAGCCTGTCTTCGCAGGGCGGACCGCTGGGAGCGGAAGTGATGGCGGCTTTGTACCGTGCCAGATCCCAGGCGTTGGCTGTGAATTATATCTATGGTCTGGGCGGCCGGGATGTGCGGGTGGATCAGATCGAAGATGTGTTCGGACAGTTGGAAAAGGATGCGGCGGCGGGACAGATCGCGGACGCATACCGTTACCTGGGATTGAGAGCGTAGAAAGGACGGGAGGAAATCATGGGCTACAATTTTAAAGATACAATGAACAAACCGGAGCGTCTGGCCGGCGGCCACCGGATGTGCGCGGGATGCGGCGGCACCATCGCGGCAAGAAACGTGCTGCGCGGTCTTCACGAGGGCGACCGGGCGGTCATCGGCAACGCCACAGGCTGTATGGAAGTGTCCACTTTCATGTATCCGTACACAGCCTGGGAGGACAGCTACATACACAATGCGTTTGAGAACGCCGGCGCCACATTAAGCGGGGTGGAGACGGCTTACCGCGTATTGAAAAAAAGGGGGAAAATCGACGACACTTACAAATTCATCACATTCGGCGGCGACGGCGGCACCTACGACATCGGCCTGCAGTCCTTATCTGGGGCCATGGAGAGAAACCATGACATGGTTTACGTGTGCTACGACAACGGCGCGTACATGAACACCGGCATCCAGCGTTCATCCGCCACGCCTATGTACGCCAACACCACCACAACCCCGGTGGGAAGCGAGAGCAACGGAAAGCCTCAGAACCGCAAAGACCTGGCGGCCATCATCGCGGAGCACGACGTTCCCTATGTGGCGCAGACCACGTTCTGGAAAAATTTCAAGGACCTGCATGTGAAATCCGAGAAAGCCATTTACACCGAAGGAGCGGCTTTCTTAAACATCATGGCGCCCTGTCCCAGAGGATGGCAGTACCCCACGGCGGACATTATGGAAATCTGCCGCCTGGGCGTGGAAACCAATTACTGGCCGCTGTTCGAGGTGGAGCACGGCAAATGGACGCTGAACTACGAGCCGAAGAAGAAGCTTCCCATCGAAGATTTTCTGGTGAAGCAGGGACGCTTCAAACATCTGTTTAAGAAGGAAAACGAATATTTGATCGAAGCGTTCCAAAAAGAAGTGGACCGCAGATGGGACGATCTGGTCTACCGGTGCAGCAGATAAGCGGATCTGCGCGCCACAAAGAGGGAGGAGTTAGAAAATGAAATTATTTGAAGATATTTTACATAGCGTCAACAACTTTGTCTGGGGACCGATTATGCTGGTTCTTCTGGTGGGAACCGGCGTGTTCCTCACCATCCGGCTGAAGTTTCTGCCCTGGAGAAATCTGGGTTACGCGCTGAAATCTGTATTTAAGAAACCGGAAGACACAGGCGGGCAGGAACACGCGGGCGATATCACCCCGTTCCAGTCACTGATGACGGCGCTTGCCGCCACCATCGGAACCGGAAACATCGTGGGTGTGGCCACAGCTATGGTGCTGGGCGGCCCTGGCGCCATTGTGTGGATGTGGATCAGCGCCCTGTTCGGACTGTCCACCAAATACGCGGAGAGCCTTCTGGCGGTGAAATACCGTGAAACCAACCAGGACGGCGAGATGGCCGGAGGCCCCATGTACGTGCTGAAAAACGCGTTCCCCATTCCGATTATCGGCAAAATCTTGGCCGTGGCCTTCGCGCTGTTCGCAGTGCTGGCTTCCTTCGGCATCGGCAACATGACCCAGGGCAATTCCATCGCGGAAGCGCTGAACACCACCTTCGGCGTGCCCAACGTGGTAACGGGCGCACTGCTGACTGTTTTGGCTCTGATCGTGCTGCTGGGCGGCATCAAGAGCATCGGTAAAGTTTGTGAGAAAATCGTGCCCTTTATGGCAGTTTTGTATTTCGTATGCGGCATTATTGTAATCATCATCAACGCCAAGAACCTGCCCTCCGGCGTCGCGGAGATTTTCTCCATGGCGTTTAGCGTGAAGGCAGTATCCGGCGGCGTGGGCGGAAGCATTATCGCTTCCATGCTCTCCGCTATGCGCTGGGGCGTGGCCCGCGGCGTGTTCTCCAACGAAGCCGGTTTGGGTTCCGCGCCGATCGCGGCAGCGGCGGCGAAGACAGACCTGCCATCCAGACAGGGTTACATCAACATGACCGGAACTTTCTTCGACACCATCGTTGTATGTACCGTAACCGGACTGGTGGTTGCCTGCTCTGGACAACTGGGCGTTGAGGTGAATGGAGAGCTGCTCACCGGAGCGTCTCTGACCATCGCTTCCTTCCAGGCTGCTCTGGGTAAATTCGGCGGCTGGATGGTATCCATCGGCATTATGCTGTTTGCGTTCTCCACCATCCTGGGCTGGGAATACTACGGGGAAAAATCCCTGGAGTTTTTGGTGGGCTCCACCAAAGCCAACAAGCCCTACCGTCTGTTTTTCTCCCTGATCGCGTTTATCGGGGCGACGCAGACCTTGAGCATCGTATGGGATTTCTCCGACACCATGAACGGATTGATGGCTATCCCCAACCTAATCTGCCTGCTGGCCATGAGCGGCGTGGTGGCAAAAGACTGTTTCGCTTACCAGGATGTAATCAAGAAAGAGCGGAATAAATAATTAGTTCGGTAACACAATACCGCTGCAAAAAGGATAAATTTCTTTTTGCAGCGGTATTTTTTGGCAAATGGAAGACATAAAGCAATTTTCAAACACACTCTAATCTAAGAGAGAAGTTCTGTTTTCTTCCCGGTATTTCTTGGGTGATATTCCGTAAATATTTTTAAAGGCTCTGGAAAAGTGAAGCTGGTTTGGATAACCGACGGCATTTCCGATTTCATTTATGGAAAGCTTGGTTGTCGTCAAAAGCTGGGAGGCTTTTGACATTCTGTAATGGATTAAATATTCCTGGGGGCTTTTTCCGATATTATCTTTAAAAACTTTCAGGAGACGGTTTCGATGGATATTGCACTGCATGGCAATCGATTCCACGGTAATGGGATTCATAAAATTATGTTCAATATAAGAAAAAGCCGTTTGCAGATAAAAGTCAGACAAAGTTCCGCTTGCGCCCCACTTTTGGAATTTGTCAGAGGAACAGATCAGGCAGTCCGCAAATTGATATAATTTTGACAGTTTGTAAAACTGTGTGTCGTCGGATTTTTTTGCAAGATCCAGCATGGCCTGCATCATCTGGGCGGTGATGGCCCTGTCTGTGGAACGGTACACCGGAGAGTTTATGGTCAGCCCGGACTGCCGGATGACCTCTTTCGCGTACATTCCGTCAAATTCTACCCATACATATTCCCAGGGATGGCTGGAGTCAGCCCAGTAGGTCGTGATCTGGTAGGGGAAAATCATAAAACCCTGTCCGGTATGCACCGAAAACCAGTGGGCTTTTCCGGTTTCATCGTCTGCCGCAAGGGTTCCCATGCCGGAGATTACATAGTGGAAAAGATAATGTATCCTTTCACACGGCCCAAAAGACGAATTGGGGGCGTTTTCCGAATATCCTGCCTGGTAGGGGGATAAATCCAGATATTTCCAGTTGGGAAACAGGTTAATCAGTTCTTCTTTCATGCCAGAATTCTCCTTTTTTATTTATTATATATCATAATGCACAAAATATATAGAAATAATTTATAAGGGTGCAAAATGGCATATATTTGATTTCACAAGATGATAGGAAAATAAGGGGAATAAAGCTACAATAAGATTACCAATAATACTTCGATTGTTTTGCGCAATGAACCGGTGGCCGCCGATGCAAAATGACCAAAAAGAGAATTTGAAAACGGGAGGAATGAGAATGAATAAATTGGTAAAAAGGGGAATTTCATTAGCTTGTTCGGCATTGTTGCTTTTGGGGTTTTCTGCATGTGGCAGCCAGGGAAACGGTGAGAGCGCGGGTAAAGGGCATCTGGTTTTTCAGATTTGGGATCAGGGGCAAAAAGCCGGCATGGAGGCGATGGCGGAAGCGTATGTCAAATCGCATCCGGACGTAACGATTGAAGTGCAGGCTTCCGGATGGGATGAGTACTGGACGAAACTGGAAGCCGCGGCAACCAGCAATTCCATGCCGGATATTTTCTGGATGCATTCCAATCAGATGTTCAAATACGCGGACAACGGCATTTTAGCGGACTGTTCAGAGATTGTGGACGAAAGTAATTACTCGGAGATTTCCGTGGAAAACGCCAAGGGCAGCGACGGGAAGATTTACGGCGTTCCGAAGGATAAGGATATCATCGGCCTTCTTTACAATAAAGAAATTTTTGATGAGGCGAAAGTGGATTATCCGGATGAAAACTGGACCTGGGAGGATCTGGAAAACGCTTCCCAGAAAATTTACGACGAAACAGGCAAATACGGCTATATGGCGTATTCCCATGACCAGATCGGCTACTGGAACTTTGTCTATCAAAACGGCGGCCAGATCTTAAACGACGACGGAACCGCTGCAAAATACACAGAACCGGCCACAGAGAAGGCGATGGAATATTATATCGGCCTTCAGAAAAACGACTGGTGCCCGACACAGGAAACATTCGCCAACACGGCGGCGCCGGAGCTGTTTTTCTCAGGAAAAGGAGCCATGTATTATGCGGGAAACTGGGATCTTATAAATTTATGCGCGACTTACCCGGATATGAACGGAAAATGGGATGTGGCGGTTCTTCCGAAATGCCCGGATCCGGCAAAAGGAGACGGACGCGCTTCCATTTCTAACAGTGTTTCCTATGCGACGGCGGCCAAAGGCAAGAACAGGGAATTGGCCATGGATTTTCTTACGTTCCTTGGTTCTGAAGAAGGCCAGAAAATTCAGGGAGAGTCTGGCGCCGCGATTCCCGCATACAATGGGCTGGAAGAGACATGGGTGCAGACTTTCGCGGATAAGGGTTATCAACTGGATGTGCAGAAGATGGTCGATATGTTTGACTACAGCGTGAAATATGTTAATAATCCGTCCAGGCCGTCATGGGAGCCGAAAGTGGAGCAGGCCATGCTGGATATTTACGGCGGAATCACCACGCCGGAAGAGGGAATCCAAAAGATTCAGGATCTTGTAACAGAAGCGATCGAAGAAGAGTGACGTCAGGAGGGCGCTTTATGAAAAAGAAAGCATGGGGGAATCAGGATAACGCATGGGGCTATATGATGATAGCCCCGACGATCATAGGACTGCTTATTTTAAATGTATATCCTTTTATACAGACCATTTTTATGAGTTTTACATCTGCGAAAGCGTTTGGCGGATACAAGTTCGTAGGGCTGAAAAATTATGCCAGTATGTTTTCCAGCCCGGAGTTTTTGCGGGCGACCTGGAACACCATTTTATTTTGTATCCTGACGGTTCCGGTAGGCGTAATGCTTGCGCTGGTTGTCGCGATTTTGCTCAATGCGAAAATCAAGGGAAAAGTAGCGTTCCGGGCAATCTTTTTCCTGCCGATGGTCGTCGCGCCGGCCGCGGTGGCCATGGTATGGAAATGGATGTTTAACGCGGAATACGGGATTATCAATACGGTCTTTCATTTAAAGGTAGACTGGATCACCAATCCAAACATCGTTATTTTTACGGTGGCGATTGTATCCATCTGGAGCGCGATCGGATACGACGCGGTGCTGCTGCTTTCCGGCATCCAGAACATTTCCAAAAGCTATTATGAGGCGGCCAGCCTGGACGGCTGTACGAAGCTGCAGCAGTTTTGGTATATCACGCTTCCGATGGTGTCTCCGACGCTGTTCGTCGTGCTGATCATGCGGCTGATGACATCGCTGAAGGTATACGACATGATTTATATGATGGTAGGCGAAGGCAACCCGGCTTTAAGCAAAGCGCAGTCGCTGATCTATTTATTCTACCGGGAATCGTTTATATCCGGCAACAAAGGATATGCGTCGGCCATTGTAATCTGGACAGTGCTGCTGATTGGCATAATCAGTGCGGTGCAGTTTATGGGACAGAAAAAGTGGGTCAATTATGATGTATAGGAGGGAATGTAAATGAGAAAGAAAAAGAATCTATCCATGGCGCTTGCGTATATTGCGCTGATCCTTGGCTCCATCATTATGATTTTTCCGTTTCTATGGATGCTGCTGACGTCTTTTAAAACAAATGCGGAAGCGCTGCAGATACCGCCGACGTTCCTTCCGTCTGTCTGGAACTTTGACTCGTTTGCCAAAGTAATGGATCTGCTTCCGTTTGGAAATTTATATCTGAACACGGCTCTGATGATCCTGCTGCGGGTGGTCTGCGCGGTTGTCACCTGTTCCATGGCTGGATACGCGTTTGTAAAAATAAATTTTAAGTTCAAAAATTTTTGGTTTACGCTTGTGATTGTCCAGCAGATGATACCCGGCCAGATCTTTATCATTCCGCAGTACCAGATGATCGCGAAAATGGGCATGACGGACACGATTTTTTCACTGGTGTTTCCGGGGCTGGTCAGTGCGTTTGGGACGTTCTTTTTAAGGCAGGCTTATATGGGGATTCCGGACGAGGTGGCGGAAGCGGCCTATTTGGACGGATGCAACCGGTGGCAGACATTTACGAAGGTTTTATTCCCGCTGACAAAGCCGTCCGTCGCGGCGCTTTCGGTTTTTACCGCGGTTTTCGCCTACACCGACCTGATGTGGCCGCTGGTTGCCAATACCAACATCAATTCGACAACGCTGTCAGCCGGCCTCTCCAGCCTGAACGGACAGTTCAGCACCAATTATCCGGTGCTGATGGCGGGTTCTCTGCTGGCGATGCTTCCGATGGTCGTTTTGTACCTGTTTTTCCAGAAACAATTTATCGAAGGCGTGGCCATGACCGGAGGAAAATAATCGTATGAAGACAATATCGTTACATACAAAAAATACAACGTACCAGATCGGCATATCGGAATATGGCTACCTGTTGCATCTTTATTACGGACCGAAAATAGAATGTGACATGAGTTATATTCTGCAATATTTTGATCGAGGGTTTAGCGGCAATCCCTACGAGGCCGGAGAGGACCGGACAGTTTCGCCGGATCTTCTCCCGATGGAGTATCCCTGTTATGGCAACGGGGATTTCCGCAGCCCGGCCGTCAATGTCCGCAATAAGCAGGGCGTATACGGCCTGGACTTAAAATATAAATCCCATCGCTTTTTGGAAGGAAAATACGGGATACCGGGACTTCCGGCCGTCTATGCGGACAAAAAAGAAGCGCAGACTTTGGAAATTGTGCTGGAAGACGCTGCCTTTGAGGTGAAGGCGCTGTTAAAATATGGCGTGCTGCCCGATCTGGATGTGATCACAAGGAGCGTTGTTATTCAGAACAAAGGAAGCGAAGAAGTGTTCATCGGCAAAGCCTGCAGCTTTTCCTTAGATTTCGTAAGCGGGGAATTTGACTTGCTGCATTTTTACGGGCGCCATGCTATGGAACGGAATTTAGAGCGCATACCGGTTATCCATGGCAACCAGAGTTTTGGAAGCCGCAGGGGCGCGTCCAGCCATCAGCACAACCCGTTTTTCCTGTTGGCCGGAAAAAATACTTCTGAGGAAGCCGGCGCATGCTATGGAATGTCTTTTCTGTACAGCGGGAATTTCCGGTTTGAGGTGGAAAAAGATCAGATTCACCAGACAAGGGTGCAGATGGGCGTTTTGGATGAAATGTTTGATTACGCGCTGGCTCCTGGAGAAAAATATTATGCCCCGGAAGTTGCTTTGGCGTTCAGCGCGGACGGGCTGACCGGAATCTCCCACATCTTCCATAAACTGATTCGCCATCATGTGTGCAGAGGAAAATACAAAACGGCCAGAAGGCCGGTGCTGCTCAATAATTGGGAAGCTACCTATATGAACTTTGACGGAGAAAAAATCCTTGCTATCGCAGAACAGGCGGCCAAGCTCGGCGTGGAGATGCTGGCGCTGGACGACGGCTGGTTTGGAAACCGGGATTGCGATGCACAGGGGTTGGGCGATTGGCATGTAAACGAAGCGAAGCTCGGCGGGCCGCTGTCCGAAATCGCGGATAAAATCAACGCGATGGGGATGAAGTTCGGGCTTTGGATAGAGCCGGAAATGGTAAACGAGGACAGCCGGTTATACCAGAAACATCCGGAATGGGCCTATGTGATTCCGGGAAGGAAACCGGCGCGCTGCAGAAACCAGCTTGTGCTGGACTTTTCCAAAAAAGAAGTGGTGGACTATATTTTTGACAGCATTTCCAGAGTCATTGACAGCGCACATGTGGAATACATCAAAATGGATATGAACCGGAGCATTTGCGATGTCTATACGGCGGTGGAGGGTTACCAGAATTATGGGAAAATTATGTATGAATATGTTCTGGGCGTCTACGATTTCCTGGAAAGACTGAACCGCAGGTATCCGGATATCCTGATTGAAGGGTGCAGCGGGGGCGGCGGAAGGTTTGACGCGGGAATGCTGTACTATACGCCGCAGATATGGTGCAGCGATGATACGGACGCGATCGAAAGAATCCGCATCCAGCATGGAACGTCGTTTGGGTATCCGATCAGCGCGGTTGGCTCCCATGTGTCGGCCTCGCCCAATCACCAGACCGGAAGGCGTACGGAGATCCATACGCGCGCAGTCGTGGCGATGGCCGGAAGCTTCGGGTATGAGCTTGACTTGAATCTGCTTACAGACGAAGAAAAAGGCGCGGTAAAAAAACAGATACAGGATTACAAACGATACTGGAATTTGATTCAAAACGGCGCGTATTACAGGCTGCATAATCCGGACGAGGATAAGGAGGTGGCGGCCTGGTGTTTTGTATCGGAAGATCAGTCAGAGGCGTTATTGAATATCGTATCACTGACCGTCCATGCCAATGCCCCGGTTTCCTATGTGAAATGCAGAGGGCTGGATCCAAAGAAGAGGTATTGCTGCGAGGAAAACGGGAGGGTCTATGACGGAAACGCGTTGCTTTACATGGGAGTTCCGGTAGAAACTGTGCCGGGAGAGTACCACGCATGGCAGATGCATTTTGTGGAAACTATTCAGCCTGCGACTGCGCACTTGCTGCGCAGTCAGCAGCCAGCAGTGTAAAACGGCTAGGAATCCGCCTCTTTGCCGCAGGCAAACTTGTAAATGAGGCGGATTCAGTAACTATGAGGCCGTAGGCTGAATAGTTACATTTTGTGGAAACTTGAGTTGCCCAAAGGGTTGACTTTTGTTGAAATTGGGTCTATAATAAATAAGAACTTTATAATGGATGACATGATAAGAGTGGGCTACGGGTCCACTCTTATCATGTGTTTGAGGGAAAATATGCCGGACAGGACATTTTTTTCCTGTGTAAAGGCGGTGGAAAATATATGAGCAAGCATGAAATATACGAGAACAGGGCCACGGAGCTTTTGGAGCCCATTTTGGCGGACATGGATTTTGAGCTGGTGGATGTGGAATATGTCAAAGAAGGGGGAAACTGGTATCTGCGCAGCTATATAGATAAGCCAGGCGGCATCACGGTCAACGACTGCGAGGCGGTCAGCCGGATTTTCAACGAGAAGCTGGACGAGGCGGATTTTATCGAAGAAAGCTACATCATGGAAGTCAGCTCTCCGGGTCTGGACCGGCCCCTGAAAAAAGAAAAGGACTTCAAGCGGAGCCTGGGAAAGAAGGTGGAGATCCGGACTTACCGCGCCATCGAAAAAGAAAAAGAATTTTACGGGATTTTATGCGCATATGATGATAACAGTGTGACAATCGAGACGGAAGGCGGCCAGCAGATGAATTTCCTGAAAAAAGACATGGCGTTGATTCGCCTGGCCCTTGATTTTTAGAGAAGGAGGAGTATGGAAAAATGAACATGGAGCTAATGGAAGCATTGAATATTCTGGAAAAAGAAAAAGACATCAGCAAAGACACGCTGTTGGGAGCCATTGAACAGTCTTTGCTGCTGGCCTGCAAAAACCATTTCGGCAAGGCTGACAATGTGACCGTGCACATCAATCCGGAAACCTGCGATTTCAAAGTATACGCGGAGAAAACCGTGGTGGAGCAGGTGGAAGATCCGGCGCTGGAGATTTCCCTGACAGACGCCCAGAAGAAGAACGGAAGGGTGCAGCCGGGGGACATCGTCCGTGTGGAAATCAAATCTAAGGAATTCGGCAGAATCGCCACTCAGAACGCCAAAAACGTCATCCTCCAGAAAATCCGGGAAGAAGAGCGAAAAGTCCTTTTTGACTTGTATTACAGCAAAGAAAAGGACGTGGTGACGGGAATCGTCCAGCGGTATTTCGGGAAGCATGTCAGCGTCAATCTGGGAAAGGTGGACGCTATCCTCACCGAAGGGGAGCAGATCAAAGGCGAGAAGTTTGAGCCCACGGAGCGGATTAAGGTCTACATTGTGGCGGTAAAGGACACCACCAAGGGCCCGAAGATCCTGGTTTCCAGGACACACCCGGAGCTGGTGAAGCGCCTGCTGGAGTCGGAGGTGACGGAGGTTCGGGAAGGCATTGTGGAGATTAAGAGCATCGCCCGGGAGGCCGGCTCTCGCAGTAAGATCGCCGTCTGGTCCAACGACCCGGACGTAGACCCGGTGGGCGCCTGCGTGGGCATGAACGGGGCCAGGGTCAATGCCATTGTGGAGGAGCTGCGCGGGGAGAAGATCGACATTATCAACTGGAGTGAGAATCCGGCGCTGTTAATCGAGAATGCCTTAAGCCCGGCGAAAGTAATCGCCGTGTACGCCGACCCCGACGAGAAGACGGCGCTGGTGGTGGTGCCCGATTACCAGCTGTCGCTGGCCATTGGCCGGGAAGGCCAGAACGCCCGGCTGGCGGCGCATTTGACCGGATTTAAAATAGATATCAAAAGCGAAACCCAGGCCAGAGAGTCCGGTGAGCTGTATGGCTACGGCGAAACAGAAGACGTGGACGACGAGGAGATGGCGGAAGAGCTTGCCGCGGAGGCGGGCATGGAACCGGAAGCGTTTGCAGAAGGCGAAGGCCTTGATGTGGCGGATCTGGAAGGAGAGCCGGAAGAAACGCTTTTGGGTGTGGAAGAGCTCTCGGACGAAGAAGACACGGAGCCGGGAGATGAAGTTTCAGATGTGGAAGACGGGGAATCGGCGGAAGAGTTCGAGGAGCCGGACGACGAGGAATTGGCGGAAGAGTTCGAGGAGCCGGACGACGAGGAATCGGAAGAAGAATATTCAGACATAGAAGAGGAAGCAGAGGAAGACTTCCGGGACGAAGAGCCGGAGGGCCCGACGGACGAAGAGTTGGAGCGGCTCAGAGAAAGCGGTTGGGACGCGGAAGATGAAGAGCTGGATGCATTTTACGATGACGAAGAGCAGGGATTTTACGAAGACGGATTAAGCGCCTCGGCTGCGGGGAATGAGGAAGATCTGTACCCAAACGATGCAGCGGGACTTTATATAGAAGAAGACGAAGACGAGTTTGACCCGGAATCCGATTTTGCCGATCTGGCCTTTATGGATATGGAGGAGGGGGGATTTGGCTATGAAGAATAAAGCGCCCATGCGCCAGTGCATCGGGTGCAGGGAAATGAAAGAAAAGCGGGAGCTGATGCGGATCTTAAGGACCCCCGAAGGGGAACTGACGCTGGACGCCACAGGCAGGAAAAACGGGCGCGGCGCGTATCTGTGCCGGGATTTCCAGTGTTTTGTGAAAGCCAAGAAGGCCAAAGCCCTGGAGCGTTCTTTTCAGATGAGCATTCCGCAGGAAGTCTATGAAAGTTTGGAAAGGGAGTGGGAGGGATTTGCAGAGGAATAAAGTATTGTCTTTGGCTGGACTGGCGGCCAGGGCCAGGAAAATCGCCAGCGGAGAAGACATGGTGGAAAATTCGATTCGGTCCGGCGAGGCGCGGCTGGTGATTGTCGCAAAAGACGCCTCGGCCAACACCCGGAAGAAGTTTTCAGATAAATGCAGTTATTACCAGGTTCCCATCTTGTTTGTGGGGACTAAGGAGGAATTAGGCAAAGCCATTGGCAAGGAGTTTCGCGCCAGCATTGCTGTGCTGGACGAGGGATTTGCCAAAGGGATGCTGGATGCAGAAGGCCAACGCCAGAAGAAGGAGGAATGTGTATGCCAAAAATGAGAGTATATGAACTTGCCAGGGAACTGAGCAGGGAAAATAAAGAAGTGATCGAGTATTTAAGAAGCAAAGGGGCGGACGTCAAGAGTCATGCCAGCACCGTGGAAGAGAGCCTGGCCGATGAAGTGAGACAGGGTCTGGGCAAAGGAACCGTTTCTGCGGAAGCTCCGAAAAAGAAGAAAAACATTATAAAAGTATTCCGCGCCCAGAACGCCAGCGACGGCGGCAAAGAGCATGCGGGGAAAAAGGAGCGCAGACCGTCACAGAACCGTTCAGCTCAGGGCCGCGCCCAGGGGGAACCCGCCAAAGACCAGGCCAGGCAGCAGGGAAAACCGGCGGGCGACGGGCAGGCCAAACAGGAATCCGGGGCAAAGGCGCCACGGGCAGGCCAGGGCCGTGACCAGAGCGCGCGCAGTGAGCAAAATCGCGGCCAGCAAGGTCGGGGCCGTGGAGGCCAGGGACGAAGCCAGAGTCAGAACCGCGACCAGGGATCGGGAAGAAGCCAGGGTCAGAACCGCGAGCAGAGTGCGGGACGAAGCCAGGGTCAGAACCGTGACCAGGGTCCAGGAAGAAATCAGAGCCGTAACCAGGGTCCGGGAAGAAATCAGAGCCGCGACCAGGGCGCCGGCAGAGGCCAGGGAACGGGAAGAGGTCAGAACCGCGACCAGGGCGCGGGAAGAAGTCAGGGCCGCGACCAGGGATCGGGAAGGAGCCAGGGCCAGAGCGGGCAGAGGCCGGGCCAGAACCGTTCTTCCGGACAGTTTAACAAAGGCAGAAGCAATTTTGCAAAACCGGGCCAGGAACGCCGCGGCAGAGACATGATTTCGGTGGAAGCCCAGTCCAAGAACGCAAAAGAAAGCAAAAAAGAGAGAGACCGCACAAAGGGCAAAAAAGAATTTGACAAAAACAATACGCAGAGCCGCCGGCCCAACCAGGGCGGGGGAAGAAGGCCCAACATGCGCCTTCCCAAAGCGCTGCAAAAGCCCAATAACCAGCAAAAGCCCGAAGAGAAGAAGCCAGAGATCAAGGAGATCACCCTTCCAGAGAAAATGACCATCCGGGAGCTGGCGGAGAAAATGAAGATGCAGCCTTCCGTCATTGTGAAAAAATTATTCCTAGAAGGCGTAATGGTAACGGTGAACCATGAGATCGACTTCGAGAAAGCCCAGGAAATTGCCTTAGGCTACGACATCATCGCCGAGCCGGAAGAAAAAGTGGACGTAATCGAAGAGCTGCTGCGGGAAGAAGAGGAGAATACAGACGATATGGTTCCAAGACCGCCGGTTGTGTGCGTGATGGGTCACGTAGACCACGGAAAAACTTCCCTTCTGGACGCCATCCGGGACACAAATGTGACCGACAAAGAGGCGGGCGGCATCACCCAGCGCATCGGCGCCTATATCGTCACCGTCAACGGCCAGAAGATCACATTCCTGGATACGCCGGGACATGAAGCGTTCACCGCCATGCGTATGCGCGGAGCCAACGCCACGGACATTGCCATTTTGGTGGTGGCTGCGGACGACGGCGTAATGCCCCAGACCGTGGAGGCCATCAACCACGCCAAAGCCGCCGGCATCGAGATCGTGGTGGCCATCAACAAGATCGATAAACCCAGCGCCAACGTGGAGCGGGTGAAACAGGAATTATCCGAGTACGAACTGATTCCCGAAGACTGGGGCGGAAGCGCCATCTTCGTTCCGGTGTCGGCCCACACGGGAGAAGGCATTGAAACATTGCTGGAAATGATGCTTCTGGTTGCCGAAGTGGCCGAGCTGAAAGCCAATCCTAAGAGAAAGGCCAGAGGCCTCGTCATCGAAGCCGAGCTTGACAAAGGCAAAGGTCCGGTGGCCAGCATTCTGGTGCAGAAAGGAACCCTCCATGTGGGAGATTTCATCGCGGCGGGCGCCTGCTCCGGAAAAGTCCGCGCCATGATGGACGACAAGGGAAAAAGGGTGAAGTCCGCCGGGCCATCCACGCCGGTGGAAATTCTGGGCTTAAACGACGTGCCTAACGCCGGCGAGATCCTGATCGCCTTCGACAACGACAAAGAGGCGAAATCCTTTGCCCAGACCTTCGTATCCGAGAACAAGAAACACCTGCTGGAAGACACCAAGGCGAAACTGTCCCTGGACGATCTGTTCAGCCAGATCCAGGCGGGCGCCTTAAAAGAACTGCCGATCATCATCAAGGCGGATGTGCAGGGTTCCGTGGAAGCGGTAAAACAGAGCCTGCTGAAACTGACCAACGAGGAAGTAGTGGTGAAAGTCATCCACGGCGGCGTGGGCGCCATCAACGAGTCCGACGTGAGCCTGGCCGCCACCTCAAACGCCATTGTCATTGGATTTAACGTAAGGCCCGATGCCCAGGCGAAAGCCATCGCCGAGCAGGAAGGCGTGGATCTGAGGCTTTACAAAGTTATTTACCAGGCCATCGAAGACGTGGAGTCCGCTATGAAGGGCCTTTTGGACCCGATTTTTGAAGAGCAGGTCATCGGCCACGGAGAAGTGCGCCAGACATTCCGCGCTTCCGGCGTGGGAACCATTGCCGGCTCCTATGTATTGGACGGCCGTTTCGAGAGAAACTGTAAAGTGAGAATCACCCGGGAAGGCGAGCAGATCTACGAAGGCGCGCTGGCGTCCTTAAAGCGTTTCAAAGACGACGTAAAGGAAGTCAAAGCCGGGTATGAATGCGGCATCGTCCTGGAGGATTTTAACGACATTATGGAAGAAGACCAGGTGGAAGCCTATATTATGGTGGAAGTGCCCAGATAGGCGAAAGCCGGTATTTTGGAGGGAAAGATGAGAAAAAACAGCATCAAAAGCGTGCGCGTCAACGGCGAAGTGCAGCGGGAGTTAAGCGAGATCATCCGCAACCAGATCAAAGACCCCCGGGTTGGCGCCATGACTTCGGTGGTGGCGGTGGAAGTGGCGCCGGATCTGAAAACCTGCAAGGCGTATATCAGCGTGCTGGGGGATGAGAAGGCGCAGGCGGACACTATGGCCGGGCTCAAAAGCGCGGAAGGCTACATCCGCCGCCAGCTGGCGGCGAGCCTGAACATGCGGATCACGCCGCAGATCCGGTTTATCCTGGATCAGTCCATCGAATACGGCGTAAACATGTCCAAAAAGATCGATGAAGTGATAAAGAATCAATGAGCATGATAAAGAGGGAGTTTGCATGGAGCGGATAGAAGAGGTTCTGGAACAGGTAAATACACTGGCGATTGCCGGGCACATCCGGCCGGACGGGGACTGCATCGGTTCCTGTATGGGCCTGTATAATTATATCCGGGAGAATTACCCGGCCATTGCCGTAGACGTCTATTTGGAACAGCCCGGACAGGTCTTTTCGTATATTCCGGGCATCGAAAACGTGCGCACGGCGTGCAGCCCGGACGCCGCGTACGATGAGATCATCGCGCTGGACTTAAGCACGCTGGAGCGCCTGGGCGTGATCGGTGAGCTTTTTTCCAGGGCAAAAAAAACGGTGTGCATCGACCACCATGTGAGCAACACTGGCTATGCGGACATCAACTGGGTGCAGAGCCAGTCCAGCTCCGCGGCGGAGGTTCTGTACACGCTGCTGGACCCTGCGAAGATCAGCGCCCGGACGGCCGCCTGCATTTACACGGGCATCGTCCACGACACGGGCGTGTTCCAGTATGCGACCACCACGCCAAAGACCATGCGCATCGCCGCGGATCTGATGGAAACCGGCATTGCGTTTCACAAGATTATCGAGGAGTCTTTTTACCAGAAGACCTATATCCAAAATCAGGTGATGGGCCGGGTGCTGGCGGAGAGCATCATGCTGCTTGGCGGCGCCTGCATCGCGGGCGTGCTCCGGAAAAAGGATCTGATTTTTTACGGCGTAAGCGGCAAAGACCTGGACGGGATTATCAGTCAGCTGCGTCTGACCAAAGGCGTGGAAGTGGCCATGTTTCTGTATGAGCTGGACAGCATGAATTATAAAGTCAGTCTGCGCTCCAACGGAAAAGTGGATGTGAACAAGGTGGCCTCCTATTTTGGCGGCGGCGGACATATTCGGGCGGCGGGATGTGAAATCAAAGGAACAGCCTACGATGCAATCAACAATCTTACACGGCAGATAGAGGAGCTATTGTAATTACGAGAATGGCAAAAGAGAGACAGATGCTGGACGGAATCATAAACATAAATAAAGAAAAAGGCTATACGTCCCACGACGCAGTGGCCAGATTAAGGGGTATTTTAAAACAGAAGAAAATCGGCCACACCGGCACGCTGGACCCGGACGCTGCCGGCGTTCTGCCCGTGTGCCTGGGAAAAGCCACCCGGCTGTGCGATTTGCTGACGGATAAAGAGAAAACCTATCGGGCCGTGCTCCTTTTGGGAAAAGTGACGGACACCCAGGACATTTCCGGGCAGGTATTAGAGGAAAATCCGGTCAGCGCAGACCCAAAGGAAGTGCGCGCCTGCATACAGGATTTTGAAGGGGACTCCATGCAGATTCCCCCGATGTACAGCGCCTTGAAAGTGAAAGGAAAGCGTCTGTATGAGCTGGCCCGGGAGGGCGTGGAGGTAGAGCGGGAGCCCAGGCCCATTCATATCCGGCAGATCACGGTGCAGGATGTGAGCCTGCCGCGCGTTGCCTTTGAAGTGACCTGTGGGAAGGGGACCTATATCCGTACATTGTGCCACGACATCGGCCAGAAGCTGGGCTGCGGCGGCTGCATGGAGGAGCTGACCCGCACCCGGTCCGGCATGTTTGGGATCGACCAGGCTTTGACATTGGCGCAGGTGGAGAAGCTGCGGGACGAAGGGCGGCTGTGCGAATGTCTGGTGAGCGTCGAGCAGGCGCTGGAAAAATACCCCAGAATCCTGTGCGACCCTAATGAGGACCGGCTGCTGAACAACGGAAATCCTCTGTCGCTGAAAGGCTGCGGCCTGGACGGTGAGGAAGGCTGGGTGCGCGTCTGCGACAGCCGGGGGATTTTCAAAGGGATTTACCAGAAAAGGCCGGGCGGGGAGAAATACTTTCCGGTGAAAATGTTTTTGTAGTCAGGAGATGGCCATGAAATATGTGAGGGAAAGAGAAAAACTGTTTTTGCGGGGACCCAGCGTGGTCACTCTGGGCAAGTTCAACGGACTGCACCGCGGACATCAGAAATTAATCCGCCGGGCGCTAAAAATCGGCCGGCAGGGCTATGAGACGGCAGTCTGCGCCTTTGAGACGCCCTCCCGGAAGCTTCTGACGGCCGAGGAGCGTTATGCGCTTCTGGAAAAAATGGGCGTGAACGTTTTGGCGGAGTGCGCCATGGACGCCCAGCTGATGCACATGACGCCGGAGGAGTTCGTCAAGCGGGTATTGGTTCGGCAGATGCACGCCGCCTGGGTTGTGGTGGGCCCGGATTTTCGGTTCGGCTACCAGAGAAAGGGCGACGTGGCCTGCCTGCAGAAGCTGGGACAGGCGTACGGTTTTCAGGTGGAGGTTCTGCAAAAAGAGCGGGAGCAGGACAGGCCCATCAGCAGCACCTACATCCGCGAGCAGCTAAACGAAGGACATATGGAAACGGTGAACCGTCTGCTGGGCTACGAATTTTCCACCACAGGGCAGGTGGTCCACGGGCGGGGGCTGGGGCACACCATCGGCATCCCCACGGCCAATCTGATCCCGCCTAAGGAAAAGCTGATGCCGCCCAACGGAGTCTACGCCACCCGCTCGAAGTTTCCCCACCGGGAATATCTGGGGGTCACCAATGTGGGGTACAAGCCCACCGTGGGCGGAGAGGACTTTCTGGGGGTGGAAACCTATTTATTTGACTGCCACGAGAATTTATATGGCGTTTCGTCCACCGTGTCTTTCTGTCATTTTTTGCGCTATGAGAGGAAATTTGCTTCTTTGGAGCAGTTAAAAGAGCAATTATTGAATACAGATGTTTCACAGGCTAAAGAATTTTTTTCAAAAGGCGCCAGGAGATAAATGTGCGGCACCGCACAGAAATGGAGGGAGTTTATGTCAGCGCTTAGCGTTATTCTGGGATTGATGGGTGGTTTGGGACTCTTTTTATATGGAATGAAGTTGATGAGTGACGGCCTGGAAAAGATGGCCGGCGCGAAGATGAGGAGCGTGCTGGAGTTTTTTACGAAAAACCGCTTTATAGGTATGCTGGTGGGCGTGATCTTCACGGCGATCATCCAGTCATCCAACGCTACGACGGTCATGGTGGTCAGCTTCGTAAATTCGGGTCTTATGAATCTGATGCAGGCGGCCGGGGTGATTATGGGCGCCAATATCGGCACCACCGTGACCTCCCAGCTGATTTCGTTCAATTTGTCGGAATGGGCGCCGATGTTTGTGATGCTGGGCGTGATTCTGGCCATGTTCTGTAAGAACCAGAAGGTCAACCGCCTGGGGGATGTTATTTTAGGCTTCGGAATTTTGTTCATGGGCCTGTCCACCATGTCCAGCTCCATGGCTGTGCTGAAAGAGTCCGGGGAGGTTGCGCGGCTTTTAGGCTCTCTGGAAAATCATTATCTGGGCATTTTAGTGGGATTCGTGGTCACGTCCATCCTGCAGAGCTCCTCGGCGACGGTGGGCGTTGTGCTGCTCTTGGCCAGTCAGGGGCTTTTGGACATTCGGATTTGCTTCTTTATTATTATCGGATGCAACATCGGGGCCTGCGTGTCCGCCATGCTGGCCAGCCTGGGCGGCAGAAAAGACGCGAAAAGGGCGGCCTGGATTCATCTGCTTTTTAACATAGTCGGCTCTCTGGCGATTTTGATCGCGCTGACGGTAGCCCTGGAGCCAATCACTGCTTTCATTGAATACATATCCGGCGGCAACCTGGGGCGGGAAGTGGCCAACGCCCACACCATCATCAAGGTGGTGGAGGTGATTCTGCTGTTCCCGTTCATCCAGTGGATTGTGAAGCTGACCTACAAAATTGTGCCGGGTGAGGACGAGTCCATGGAAAAGGGCGAGCTGGAATTTATCGGCGAGAAAAACGTATTTTCGCCCACGACGGCGGTGTTTGACGCCACCCGGGAGCTGGAGCGCATGGGCTATATGGCCATGGCCAACTTAAAAAGGGCCATGGACGCGCTTTTGAACATGGATGAAAAGAAAATCCGCAAGGTCTATGAGGTGGAAAAGAACATCGACGCTTTAAACGAGGCCATCACGGATTATCTGGTGGCGCTGAACCAGACCACCATTCCGGTGGACGACGCCAAGAGCGTCGGCGGCCTGTTCCATGTGACCAACGACATTGAGCGCATCGGGGACCATGCGGAAAACATCGCGGACGCGGCGAAAATGCGCATCGAACAGAATTTGGATCTCAGCCAGCAGGCCCGCGCGGGCCTGACCCAGATGCTGGAAATGGTGATTCAGATCACTACATATTCCCTAGACATGTTCTCCAACAACAACCAGGAGCGCTTACAGGAGATTCTGGCTCTGGAAGACCAGGTGGACGAGCTGGAGCGCAGGCTGCAGCAGGAGCATGTGGAGCGGCTGACGCGCAACGAGTGCACGCCCGCGGCGGGAATGATTTATTCGGATATTATTTCCGGCATGGAGCGGGTGGCAGATCACGCCACCAACATCGCGCTTTCCATCATGGAGGATGCGGAAAATTAGTCTGAAAATTAGCTTTATGAAAACAGTTTACAAAAAGTTTGATGTATGTTATACTTGGACAGTGTGAAACAGCCCATATTCAGAAATCGGAAACTCCGACCATTTCCTAATATGCGGCCAAAACAAAAAGGGCAGCGGCAAAAAGTGCGGCTCCCCAAAGAATAGAGGAGGAAATTCAAGTGATTTCAAAGGAAAAGAAAGCTTCAATTATGCAGGAATACGCCAGAACAGAGGGCGACACCGGTTCACCGGAGGTGCAGATCGCGGTTCTGACAGCCAGGATTCAGGAATTAACCGAGCATCTGAAGGTGCATCATAAGGATCACCATTCCAGACGGGGCCTTTTGAAAATGGTAGGTCAAAGACGCGGATTGTTAGCTTATTTAAAGAAAACGGACATTGAGAGATACCGTGCGCTGATCGAGAGGTTAGGGCTGAGAAAATAAGGTATGTGTGCAGTTCAGGGGCGGGTCCATCCGCCCCTGTTTTAACATAGTTAGAAAGGAAACCAGTATATGTACAAAAGTTATTCCATGGAATTGGCGGGGCGGACGCTGCGGATCGACATTGGCCGCGTAGCCGGACAGGCGAATGGGGCGGCTTTGATGTTTTACGGAGATACCACAGTGCTGTCTACTGCCACTGCATCCGAGAAGCCCAGGGAAGGGATTGATTTCTTTCCATTGAGTGTAGAATACGAAGAGAAAATGTACGCGGTGGGTAAGATACCGGGAGGGTTCAATAAGCGGGAGGGAAAAGCCAGCGAGCATTCGGTGCTCACATCCAGGGTCATTGACCGTCCCATGCGCCCGTTGTTCCCCAAGGATTACAGGAACGACGTCACTTTGAACAACCTGGTCATGTCCGTGGACCCGGAGTGCAATCCGGAAGTTCCGGCCATGCTGGGTTCAGCTTTGGCTACATGTATCTCGGACATCCCCTTTGACGGACCGTGTGCGGCGACGCAGCTGGGGCTGATTGACGGGAAGCTGGTTGTGAACCCTTCCCTGGCGCAGAAGGACGTTTCGGACCTGCAGCTGACGGTGGCCTCCACCAGAGAGAAGGTCATCATGATCGAGGCGGGCGCCAACGAAGTGCCGGAAGACCAGATGATAGAGGCCATTTACAAGGCCCATGAGGTAAATCAGGAGATTATCGCTTTCTTCGATACAATCATCGCGGAAGTGGGAAAACCAAAACACAGCTATGACAGCTACGCGGTGCCCCAGGAGGCCGTGGACGCGCTGATGGAAATGATTCCGGCACAGGAGATGGAAGAGGCCGTCTTCACCGACGTAAAGCAGGAGCGGGAGGCCAATATCCGCGCCATCGAGGAGCGTGTGGAGGAAGCCTGGGCGGACAAGGAAGACTGGCTGCCCTATATCGGCGACGCGGTATACCAGTATCAGAAGAAGACCGTGCGCAAGATGATTTTAAAAGACCGCAAGCGTCCTGACGGACGAGCCATTGATGAAATCCGTCCGCTGGCGGCTGAGATTGACATTGTGCCCAGAGTCCACGGCTCCGGCATGTTCACCAGAGGACAGACCCAGATCTGCACGATTACCACCCTGGCGCCGCTAGCGGACGCCCAGAGGATTGACGGACTGGACGAGATGGAGACGTCTAAGCGGTATATGCATCACTATAATTTCCCGTCCTACTCGGTGGGCGAAACCCGTCCGTCCAGAGGGCCGGGACGCAGGGAGATCGGCCACGGCGCCCTGGCGGAGAAGGCATTGATACCGGTGCTTCCCTCCGAAGAGGAATTCCCCTACGCCATCCGCACGGTTTCGGAGACTTTCGAGTCCAACGGCTCCACGTCCCAGGCCAGCATCTGCGGCTCCACATTGTCCCTGATGGCGGCGGGCGTTCCCATTAGAAAACCGGTGGCCGGGATTTCAACGGGGCTGGTGACCGGGGAGACAGACGACGATTATGTGGTGCTCACCGACATCCAGGGCCTGGAGGATTTCTTCGGGGACATGGACTTTAAGGTGGCGGGCACCCACGACGGCATCACGGCCATTCAGATGGATATTAAGATTCACGGCCTGACCCGGCCCATTGTGGAGGAAGCCATCCGCAGGACCAAGGAAGCCAGAGAATATATCCTGACGGAGATTATGGAGCCGTGCATCGCCAAACCCAGGGAATCCGTGGGCATTTACGCGCCCAAGATTATCCAGATCCAGATCGATCCGCAGAAAATCGGCGACGTGGTGGGCCAGAGAGGCAAGACCATCAACCAGATTATCGACGAGACCGGAGTGAAAATCGACATTTCCGACGAAGGCGCGGTTTCCATCTGCGGCACCGAGCAGGAGAGCATGGATAAGGCGGCGGAGATGGTGCGGATTATCACCACAGACTTCGAGGCCGGACAGATTTTCGTGGGAAAAGTAGTCAGCATCAAGGAATTTGGCGCGTTTCTGGAGTTCGCGCCGGGCAAAGAGGGAATGGTGCACATTTCCAAACTGAGCAAAGGGCGCGTCAATCGGGTGGAAGATGTGCTGACGCTGGGCGACAAGGTGAAAGTGGTCTGCCTGGGCAAAGACCGGATGGGCCGCATCAGCTTCAGCATGAAAGACGTTCCGCCGGAGGCGTAAGGCTTACCGTGAAAGTCCGCCGTCGAACAGACGGCATGTATGCAGGGAGGCCAAATACGCCCGCGCAACTTTCATTTATGGTGAAGCGCGCTCTTGCGGGCGCATGGAGGTTTTAGGAGGTCATGCGTTACCATAATATTACCAAGGACGATATGTTAAACGGCTCGGGGCTGCGCGTGGTTCTGTGGGTGGCGGGATGCAGCCATTGCTGCCCCGCGTGCCATAATCCGGTTACGTGGGACCCCTACGGGGGCCTTCCCTTCACCGAGGCAGAGCGCCAGGAGATTTTTTCGGAGCTGGACAAGGACTATATTTCTGGGATTACGTTCAGCGGCGGCGATCCGCTGCATGTTTACAATATTTCGCAAGTGACGGCGCTGGCCCGGGAAATCCGCCGGAAATATCCCCACAAGACCATCTGGCTGTACACCGGCTATCTGTGGGAGGAGATTCAGGACCAGGAGATCATTCCGTATCTGGATGTGCTGGCCGACGGAGAATTCCAGGCGGACAAAAAAGAACCTCACCTGAAATGGGTGGGCAGCAGCAACCAGCGTGTCATCGACGTGCAAAAATCAATCCGTCAGGGGAAGGTCATTCTGCTGGACGGATGAATCTGCTCCCAAAAGTCTGCCCTGCGGCCGATTTTCGGGAGCGCATAGGAGAAAAGGAGGCGCCATGAAACGAATCGGGAAGTTCCACAAAGTGAGTTTTCAGCGTTTTCAAAAAGACTGGGAAAATGAATACGGAAGCCGGGCGGATCTGCGGGAAATCTACGAGAGCATCCAGCTTCCCAAAAGGGCCACAAAAGGCAGCGCCGGCTATGATTTCTACGCGCCGACGGACATAGTTCTGCAGCCGGGAGAAGGTGTGCGGGTGTTCACAGGAATCCGTGTGGAAATGGATGAGAGCTGGGCGCTGACCTGCTATCCCAGAAGCGGTTTGGGCTTTAAGTTTCGGATGCAGCTGGACAACACGGTGGGCATCATCGACAGCGATTACTTTTATTCCGACAACGAAGGGCACATCCAGGCCAAAATCACCAACGACAGCCGAACGGGAAAAACGCTTACCATACCGGCGGGGACCGGATTTATGCAGGGGATTTTCCTGGAATACGGCGTCACGGTGGATGACGACGCGTCCGCTCTGCGAAATGGGGGCCTGGGAAGCACGACTTGAATGGATTATATTTAGAATGAAAAAATCCCGCCGTAAAGACGAGATTTGCGCAATGCCCATTTCAGCAGTCAGAGTTTGGGCAAAATAAACAAATAAAGAGCGAAACTAAAATGATTCTGAACTCCGTTTTGTTTATTTTGGCCAAGCTCGTGAAATATGACAATCCCTCTTATGCTATTCGATGGGCAGTCCCGCTTCCTCTTCCTTGCGGGCATTTTCCAGAATCCGTTCAAATGCCTGGGTTGCGGCCTGGTACTCCGCGTCGTCCTCGATGTTGACCAGGATCGGGTCGCCCTGTTCGGTCCGGCTGAATGCGTACAGGAACACTTCCC
>CAOJVE010000020.1 GCA_948444865.1 uncultured Lachnospiraceae bacterium | reverse complement strand
CATAGGTAAGAGGCTTGCCCGTTTTGTTTTTGGCGTAGAGCTTTAGTTTGAAAATTTTTCAAAAAAATTTGACAAAAATCTTATCCAATGTTATTCTCTTTGCATCTCATATAAAAACGCTGCAATCTTTCTATGCATAGAGGTTTCAGCGTTGTCTTTGGAATCACAAAATACAGTGATTTTCTTTAGAAGTTCGCATTAGAGGAATCCGATTGGACATTTATGTAAAAGGCGGCGCTGGGGAGGCTTATGTGCTGGAAATGCAGGCGACCGATACAAAAGAGCTGCCAAAGAGAAGTCGGCACTATCAGAGTATCACGGATCTGCAGCTGTTGGATAAAGGCATCCCTTATAAAGAAATAAATAGAAACAGGGAAGACAGGAAGGCCAGCAAAAAGAGCGGGAACGGATGGCGCTGAACGCGCTGCAGTCAACGAAAAGCGTTAAGCAGACGGCCGCGTTTCTATTGCTGGAGGAAGGGGAAGTGAGTAAAATTGCAAAAAAGAACGGCATTGCCGTAAAGGATTGACGAGTAAAAGCAGGCGGCGCGCAATCCCGGCAAGATTTCTCTTAATGAATAAACGGCAGCGATAAACTTTCAACAAGGTTATTGTATGCGCAGCTTCCATCCAAAATGGTTCCGAATGTGTCGACCCAGCACGGGCGATAGCCGCATCTGCACGCCAACATCTGTGAACCGATATTCGTCACGGAGGCGGAATAAAAGGGTACGATCTTTCGCGCCAGCAGCTCTTTCGTCAATTTGTTTACCAGATGCGTTCCCAATCCAGCGCATCTGTATTCCTCCAGTACGTCCACGCCTCTCTCCCACAGGTCAGGGACTGCGGATTCTGCGGCGCCGGCTACGCCGACTGCCCGTCCGTGGTTTTTTGCGACGCATACGGCTTTTGTGGCCGTCTGGCCATCCGCGTCAAACGCCAGAGAATTTTCAAAACCGGTCAGCCCATTCAGACTGAGAACGTCTTTGTCAAAAAGGCTTTCACAGGCATAGTCCGATGCTGTGGAAATATTCTGTGTGCCGCCATCGGGGATATAGTGTATGGTCTGGCCATAGACCAGTGGAAGCTCGAAGATCTCATCTCTGGTTTTGTTTTGCAGAATCTTTCGCGCTTTAAGATGCAGATCCGCAGATGTGCAAACGATGACGCAGTTTTTTGCATAATTCAGTATTATAACACAGGACGATGGATCTTTCCATCGTTTAACGCAAAAATGGCGGATTTCCGGTTAGCTTACTGTCATCCATTCGATTTAAACGATTGGAAAGTCTTGCAGGATATATTGATTTTGTTTAAAAATAAAAAAAAGATTTGACAAAAATCCCGCCAGATGTTACCCTATCTATATCTTTTTTATACAACAAAAGCGATGAGAAGGAGTAGTACATATGCTGCCTGACTTCAGAAAGCTGTTGGCGGATGTGAAACAGTGGAAGGGACATGTGGAACTGACCTTTGAGCGGCTGCCCGAAACCTGAAAAGGGGAGTAGACGCAGACGGGCGCCCGGCCGTTACACCGGGGAGATATAAGGTTTTGTGCGTTTGCGCATGAGATCCGTATCTGTGAGCGTATGAATGCGAATTCATAAAAAAGAGTGGTACCGCGTGGGATGAAAGCGGATTCTAATGATGTGTTCAGAAGAATAAGCGTCCCCCGTCTCTTTACAGTTTCAAGCTGTAAAAGACGGGGGCTATTTTGCTTTACGGAATTTGTTTATTTTTCCCAAACTCTGGTTATTGAAATGGGCGTTTAGCAAATGCCTGGTTTTACTTATCATAAAGGAGGATTTTAAAAAATGATGGATGCAGGAAAGTACGCCCGGCAGTATTTTATGCCGCCGGTAAAATCAATGAAATGGGCCGAGAAGGATTATATCGACAAAGCGCCGATCTGGTGCAGCGTGGATTTGCGGGATGGAAACCAGGCGCTGGTCATCCCCATGAGTCTGGACCAGAAGGTGAATTTTTTCAAATTATTGGTGGAAGTGGGCTTTAAGGAAATCGAGGTGGGCTTTCCCGCCGCTTCGGAGACGGAATACCAGTTTCTGCGCAAGTTAATCGAGGACGATCTGATTCCCGACGACGTGACCATCCAGGTGCTGACCCAGGCCAGGGAGCATATCATCCGCAAGACCTTTGAAGCGCTGGACGGCGCCAAAAAAGCGGTGGTTCACGTGTACAATTCCACATCTCTGGCCCAGCGGGAGCAGGTGTTTAAGAAATCAAAGGAAGAGATTTTGCAGATTGCCGTGGACGGCGCCGCGCTTTTGAAAAAGCTGGCGGACGAGACAAAAGGGAATTTCCTGTTTGAGTACAGCCCGGAGAGCTTTACCGGCACGGAGCCGGAATACGCGCTGGAAGTCTGCAACGCGGTGCTGGACGTATGGCAGCCCACGCCGGATAAGAAGGCCATCATCAACCTGCCGGTGACGGTGCAGCATTCCATGCCCCACGTGTACGCCAGCCAGATTGAGTACATGTGCGAGAACATGAAGTATCGGGAAAATGTGGTGGTATCCCTGCATCCCCACAACGACCGTGGCTGCGGCGTGGCCGACGCGGAACTGGGCGTTTTGGCCGGCGCGGACCGGATTGAGGGAACTTTATTTGGCAACGGGGAGCGCACCGGAAACGTGGACATCGTGACCCTGGCTATGAACATGTACTCCCAGGGCGTGGACCCCAAGCTTGATTTCTCCGACATGCCTCATGTGTGCGAATGCTACGAGATGTACACGGGCATGAAAGTGGATGAGCGCAGTCCCTACAGCGGCGCGCTGGTGTTCGCCGCGTTCTCCGGCTCGCATCAGGACGCCATCGCCAAGGGCATGCACTGGCGGGAGGAGAAAAATCCCGAACACTGGACGGTTCCCTATCTGCCCATCGACCCCAAGGATGTGGGCCGAAGCTACGACGCGGACGTCATCCGCATCAACAGTCAGTCTGGAAAAGGCGGCGTAGGCTACATTCTGGAGACGAAATACGGTCTGAATTTGCCGGCGAAGATGCGGGAGGCTATGGGATACGCCTCCAAGGCGGTGTCCGACCGGACCCACAAGGAGCTTATGCCCGAGGAAATCTTCGAGCTTTTCAAAGAGAAATTCGAGAACGTGGTGGAGCCTTACAGCATCCACGGCGTGCATTTCCAGCAGGTGGACGGCATCACCACCCAGGTTACGTCCACATACAAGGGAGAGACCATCACCACCGAGGCCACCGGAAACGGACGCTTGAACGCGGTCAGCAATGCGCTTAAGAAAGCCTACGGCTTCGACTACCGTCTGGTCACCTACCAGGAGCACGCGCTGGAACAGAGCTCCAGCTCCAGGGCCATCGCCTACGTGGGAATCAGCGACGCGAAAGGGCAGTTATTCTGGGGAGCCGCGGTGGACCCGGATATTATCCGCGCCAGCATCGACGCGCTTTTGACGGCAATTAACAACATGGTCAACAGAGAAAAGAACTAAGAAAATGGCGGTAAGATTAAGCACGCTGTGTTATATAGAAAGAGACGGCCAATACCTGATGCTTCACCGGACGGTGAAGGAGCGGGACATCAACAAAGACAAATGGATCGGCGTGGGCGGGCATTTTGAGGAAGGGGAAAGCCCGGAGGAATGTCTGCTGCGGGAGGTGCGGGAGGAGACGGGTTACCGTCTGACCTCCTACGCCTACCGGGGAATCGTTACCTTTCTCTCCGGCAGCGGGGAAATCGAGTACATGTCCCTGTTCACCGCCGACGGCTTTGACGGGGAGCCCATTCCCTGCGACGAGGGGGAGCTGGCCTGGCTGGACAAAGAAGAGGTCTGGAACTTAAACATCTGGGAGGGGGATAAGATTTTCTTCCGGCTGCTGGAAGAAGGCGCCCCCTTCTTTTCCCTGAAGCTTGTCTACGACGGGGCCGGCGGACTGGTAGAGGCAGCGCTGAACGGCCGGGAAATGGAACTGCTGGATGTGCTGAACCCGGACGGGGAAAAATCCGGCAAAGTCACCGAGCGGGGCGTGGCGCACCGGGAAGGCGCCTATCACGCCACGGCCCATGTGTGGATTGCGCGGGAGCGAAAAGGCGGCGGATTTGATTTGCTGCTGCAAAAAAGGAGCCGGATTAAGGATTCCCATCCCGGCTGTTACGATATTTCGGCGGCGGGCCATATCCCGGCCGGCGCGGACGCGCTGAACGCGGCGCTTCGCGAGCTGGAAGAAGAACTGGGCATAGAGGCGGACGAGGGCCGGCTGGAATACGTGGGCGACTGCGAGAGCGAATTCCGGGGAATTTTTCATGAAAAGCCTTTTTTCAATCATGAGCGCAGCCGCGTGTACCTGTACCGGGAGCCGGTGGACGTTTCCCGCTTAAAGCTGCAGGAATCCGAAGTGGAGTCCGTCCGCTGGATGGAAGCGTCCGCCTGCCGAAAGGGCGTTCAGAACATGGAATTTTCAAACTGCATAGACGAGCGGGAATTGTCTATGCTTCTTGCATATCTTGAGGAAAAAGGAGGAACCAAACATGATTGACGTGCCAGGGCTAGATGAACACATCGCCCAGTTTCCGGTCTATGAGTACCGGATCATTTCCACCGACGCGCTGCCAGTGGACGCCAAAGTGCGGATGGTCTGCCAGCAGGAATGTGAGCGGTACGGGACCACATGGGCCTGTCCCCCCGGCGTGGGGGAGCTGGATGAATGCGAGCGGTTCTGCCATACATACCCGTGGGGGCTGTTTTTTTCCACGGTAGCGGAAGTGCGGGACGTGATGGACATGGATGAGATGCTGGCCACCCGTTTTTCCCACGAGGAAATCACCAGCCAGATTGACGCGTATCTGACCCAGCAGGGGCTGGACACCTTCGTGCTCTCCACGGAATCCTGCGACATCTGCGAGGAATGCGCCTACCCGGACGAGCCTTGCCGGTTCCCGGAAAAAATGCATCCCTGTCTGGAAAGCTACGGAATTGTGGCGCCGACCATCGTGGAGCGGGAGGAAATGGAATACATGCTGGGCGGCAATGCAGTCTTGTGGTTTTCTCTGATATTGCTGCGGAAATAGGGGCTGCTGAATAAAGGGTTTTGCAGTTGTCTGCTTATTGCGGAATAATCCAGAGGATTTGGCCATATAATAAGGAATAAAAGTCTGGAGCGTATATGAGAGAGACATATACCCGTTTTCGGGAGGGACTCATGAGCGCCCTGGAAGCGCCCAGGGATCTGGCGCTGCAGGAGCCCCTTCTGACTGTCACAGGCAACAGCGATCTATGCATTGAAAATTATAAAAGCATACAGTTCTATTCCCAGGAAAACATACGCATCCTCACGAGGAAAGGCAGGATCTGCATCTGCGGAAAAGCCCTGAAAATACAATATTACACCAGCGACGAGATGGGAATCAGCGGGAACTTTCGGGAAATCATTTTTGAATCGTAGCTGGGAGGGGTTTTGTGATCGATCAGATAATCCGATTCTGGAAAGGGTATGTGCGCATCCGCATCCAAAGCCGGGAGACGGAGCGTTTCCTGAATCTGTGCGCCAATAATCATCTGCTCCTGCACCGCATACAGGAGACGCCGGGCGGCTGTGAGCTGGAAATCAGCCTTTCGGACTTTTTCCGTCTGCAGCCCATCTGCCGGAAAACCCATACCCGCATACATATTATCCTGAAAAGGGGCCTGCCCTTTTTCTTCCATAGAAACCGGAAAAGAAAAGCGCTTTTCGTAGGCGTGTTTTTGTGTTTTGGGCTGCTGGGCGCGCTGTCCACCCGGATTTGGAACATCCACGTGGACGGAAATTATTCCTACAGCGCGCAGGAGATTCTGCAGTATCTGGAAGAACAGGACATCCGCCACGGCATTGCAAAGAAGGACTTATCCTGCTCGGAAATCTCGGCGGGCATCCGGCAGCATTTCCCGGACATGATATGGGTGGCGACCCGAATCAGCGGAACGCGGCTTTTAATCCAGGTTCAGGAAAATATGGACCCGATTCCTCCCAAAGAAGAGCCGAAAGGCCCCAGCGACCTGGTGGCCACCAAAAGCGGGGAGATTCTGCGCATGGTCACCCGACAGGGCATTCCCCAGGCGCAGGTGGGGGACCGGTGTGAGAAAGGGCAGATCCTGATTCACGGTCTGGTAGACATTTTAAACGACAACGGAGAGCTTGTGCGCCAGGCGCAGGTGCCGGCGGACGGGGACGTGTACATCAAGACAGCCTATCCCTATTACAAGGAATTTCCCATGACTTACGAAAAAAGAGTCTATACGGGGAAAACAAAGGAGAGCCTGTCGCTGCAGATCCATTCCCTTTCATTTTCGGTGGGACTGCCGGGGCGCGCCTTTTCACACTGCGATCGGGTGGGAAAATTTCACACGCTGAAGCTGACGGAGAATTTCTACCTGCCTGTGGTTTTCGGAAAAAATGTCAGCCATGAATACAACATCGTTCAAAAAGAGTATTCCCAGGAGGAGGCCAAAGAGCTGGCCAAAGGGCAGATCCTGGATTTTCTGGATGAAATCATGGAAAAAGGGGTGGAAATCCTGGAAAACAATGTTACAATAGAGGTGACGAAGAACCGCTGTATCAGCAAGGGAACGGTTTATTGTCTGGAAAAAAACGGAGAACTGGTTCCTCTTACTTCTTTGCCACAGCCCACAGAAAGGACGACGGATGAATGAGCAGCATTTTAGAAGCATTGGTGGAGTTTCCGGCGGAGCACGAGAGAAATGTGTTCGGGGCTTTCGATGAAAATCTGAAAACCATTGAGAAGACGCTTAACGTAACTTTAGTCGCCAGAGACGGCGCGCTGAAAATACTGGGGGCGCCCAAAAGAGTGGAGGCGGCGCGAAAGCTTCTGGAGCAGCTTTTGGAACGCTCCAGAAGCCAAAAGGCCATCACCGCCCAGGATGTAAACTACGCCTTGGCGCTCGCTATGGAAGAAAAAGTGGAAAAACTTGCGGAGATCGACAAGGACGTCATCTGCCACACCATTCACGGGCGGCCCATTCAGCCGAAGACCCTGGGACAGAAGCAGTATGTGGAGGCCATCCGCAAAAATATGATCGTGTTTGGCATAGGCCCGGCTGGAACCGGCAAGACCTATCTGGCCATGGCCATGGCGGTGACGGCCTTCCGGGACGACGAGGTGAGCCGGATTATCCTGACCCGCCCCGCCATCGAGGCCGGGGAGAAGCTGGGATTTCTGCCGGGGGATCTGCAGAGCAAGGTGGACCCGTATCTGCGTCCCTTATACGACGCGCTGTACCAGATCATGGGGCCGGAGAACTTCGCGAAAAACATGGAAAAAGGTCTGATCGAGGTGGCCCCGCTGGCCTACATGCGCGGCCGCACCCTGGACAATGCGTTCATCATTTTAGACGAGGCGCAGAACACCACGCCGGCCCAGATGAAGATGTTTTTAACCCGGATCGGATTCGGCTCCAAGGTCATTGTCACCGGGGACGCCTCCCAGAAGGATTTGCCGCCCGACGCGGTTTCCGGGCTGGATGTGGCCGGGCGCGTGTTAAAGAAGATCGACGGCATCGGATTTTGCCAGCTGACCGGCAAGGACGTGGTGCGCCACCCGCTGGTGCAGAAAATCGTCCAGGCCTACGAAAATTACGAGACAAAAAGCAAAACCGCCAAGGGCAGGAGGACTTCATGAAACTGTATGTAGATTACGAGGCCGAAAAAGAGCTGGATTTCGATTACCGGGAAACGGCCATGCAGGTGGGACAGGCTGTTTTGGAGGCGGAGCAGTTTCCAGGGGAGGCGGAAGTGAATCTGTCGCTGACCTCCGACGCGGAGATCCATCGGGTCAACCGCGAGTTCCGGGATATCGACGCGCCCACGGACGTGCTGTCCTTCCCGGCCATTTTCTTTGACGTTCCAGGGGACTTTCGGGAAATGCTGGAAAATGAAATCATCTATAAAAACCCGGACACCGGCCATATGATGCTGGGGGACATTATGATCTCCATTCCCCGGGTCTTTGACCAGGCGTCCGCCTACGGGCACAGCGTGAAACGCGAATTCGCCTTTCTTTTCGCCCACAGCATGTTGCACCTTTTGGGCTACGACCATATAAAGCCCGAGGAGGCAAAGGTCATGGAGGCCAAGCAGGAAAACGCACTGGAAAGCTTAGGGATTCACCGATAAGGGAAGTGGGGAAACGTATGAAGAGAAAATATATGCGAAGCGCAGCCGTTGTCGCGGCAGTTGCCTGTGTCTGTATGCTGTCCGTGTCCGGCTGCCGGAAAAAAGAAAAAGAACCCGTCGTGCAGGAGCCGTCCGTCCACACATCCAGGGACGCGTCCGACACGCCGGAAGTTACGCCTGCGGAAACAGAAAATCCATATCCAGAAGGGATGATGGAGAGCTATCTGTCTGGACAGGCTGTATCGGAGGAGATCGGGCGGCGCAGGCCGGTGGCCGTTATGCTCAACAACATCCAGGCCGCGGTGCCCCAGACCGGGATCGCCCAGGCGGACGTGGTCTACGAGGCGCCGGTGGAAGGGAACATCACCCGCCTGATGGGCATATTTGAGAATTACGACGGCCTGGAGAAGATCGGCTCCGTGAGAAGCTGCCGGGAGTATTATTTATTTTTTGCCCAGGAATTCGAGGCCATTTACGCCCATTACGGGCAGGCCATCTACGCGAAGCCGTTTCTGGAGGAAGATTTCATCCATAACTTAAGCGGTCTGGGGCAGTACAGCAAGGATATTTTTTACCGGACGACAGACCGGGTGGCGCCCCACAACGCGTACACCAGCTTTGACGGCATCCAGAGGGGCATCGAAGACTACGGCTACGAGCAGGAGCACAGCAAAAGCTACGACGGCCACTATCTCTTTGCCGAGTTGGACGGGGAGGAAACTTTAGAGGGCGGTCAGACGGCCAACGCAGTGCGGCTGAACTGTTTCGCCACCAACCAGCCCTGGTTTGAGTACGATGCCGAGAATCATAATTATAAGCGCTTTCAGTACGGCGCGCCGCAGATCGACGACGCCGACGGGCAGCAGCTGGCCTACGACAACCTGCTCGTCCAATTCCACAGCTACAAGCCCTACGACCAGAACGGCTATTTAAACATCGACGCCATCTCCGGCGGAAAGGGTAAATTTGTCACCCGTGGAAAAGCCATCGACATCCGCTGGGAAAAAGACGCGGTCTGGGGCGTGACCCACTATTTCGACGAGAGCAACCAGGAGATTCACTTAAACCGTGGGAAAACCTGGGTGGCCATCGTACTGGATGACAAAACGGACGGAATAATTATAGAATAAAATGAATGAATAACGGGAAAAATGCCGATACTGAATAGAAAAAGGAGTGATTACATGCGTAAAATTTTCTATGGGGCCGGCATTTTCCTGGTTATTCTCCTGTTTACCCTGGGCTTTTACGGAAGCTACCAGATTTCCCAGCTGCGGGGGCAGGTGCAGAAATACCAGGCCATGGAGACGAAGAATGAGACGCTGGACGCAGGCTTTTACCTGAAAAACGACAACGGAAAGGTGCACGTGTACCGGGGAGACGGAGAAACCGTGTACGAATACACCAACATTCAGGTTTCCAGTCTGCCCGAAGCGGTGCAGCGGGAGATCGAGCAGGGCAAGTTCATCAAATCCGAGGTGGAGCTTTACAGTTTTCTGGAGAATTACTCCAGCTAGTGTACTGTACCGCTCATATTTCGCAAAATGACTTGCCTGAATTTCCATCTGCCGTGTTGGCTTCAATCGACGATGTTACCGCATCGCCTCATTCAGCCGCCTTGCAGACTGAAAATCCATTCTGCGTCATTTTTCTGAAAATGAACGGTACAATACACCAGTGTACCTAGAGCGCAGTGGACGGATTTAGAAATATGGTGTAGAATGTAGGGGACAAAAGAAGAAGGGGATAAAAAGGCGTGGATTACCGGGAATATTTAAAAGATAAAAAGAGAATTGTCATAAAGATTGGATCTTCCTCCCTGACCCATCGTGAAACCGGAAGATTGAATCTGACGAAAATGGAAGTTCTGGTGCGGGAGATCTCGGATCTGTGCAACCAGGGCAAAGAAGTCGTGGTGGTTTCCTCCGGGGCCATTGGCGTGGGGAGCGCGGCGCTGGGACTTGGCGGGAAGCCGCAGCGGGTGGAACAAAAGCAGGCCTGCGCGGCGATTGGGCAGGCCCGCTTAATGATGATCTACCAGAAACTGTTCGCCGAGTACAACCAGACGGCCGGGCAGATTCTGATGACGAAAAACACCATGGTCAATCATTTAAACCGCAGGAACGCCCAGAACACCTTTGAGGAGCTCCTGAAAATGCGGGTGATTCCCATCGTAAACGAAAACGACACCATATCTACATACGAGATTCAGTTCGGGGACAACGACACCTTATCGGCCATCGTTTCGGCCCTGATCCGGGCGGACCTTTTGATTCTGCTGTCGGACATCGACGGGCTTTTCACCGACGACCCCCGGAAAAATCCCCAGGCGGAATTTGTCAGTCTGGTGGAAAATATGGATGAGCATTACATGAAGATGGGGAAAAACACCACCGGGAGCCAGGTGGGCACAGGCGGGATGGCCACCAAACTGGAAGCCGCCCGGATCGCCACCGGCGCCGGCGCGGACATGGTAATCGCCAACGGGGCGGATTTTCACATCATCCACCGGATCATGGGCGGCAGGCCGGAGGGCACGCTGTTTTTGGCAAACCCCAAGGAAGAATTTTACCTGATAGACTACATTGATCAGTTGGTGAATCCGTAACAGAAGGAGGAGCAAAGTGGACCAGAAAACCATAGACCGGATCAACGAGCTTGCCCGCAAGTCCAAAAGCGTTGGCCTTACGCCAAAGGAAAAGGACGAACAAAAGCGGCTGCGGCAGGAATACATTGCGGCGATCCGTGGAAATCTGCGCGCGCAGTTGGACAGCATCGACGTGAAGGAGAAGGACGGCTCCATCACGAATCTAGGCGAGAAAGTGAGAAAAAAATAAATATGGAAGAAAAGCAGGCGATTCGCAAAAAAATTTTTGCCAGAAGGGCAGAAGCCGCACAAGAGCAGCTGCGGCAGTGGAGCGATCAAATTGCGGCGCATGTGCGGGCCATGGAGGAGTTTCAGAAGACCCCGTGCGTCTATGCATATGTGGACTATAATAAGGAAGTTTTCACCCGCCCTCTGATTGAAACGGCGTGGGAGGCCGGGAAAAAGGTGGCCGTGCCGAAGGTGCACGGAAAAGATCTGGTATTTTACGAGTTCACGGATTACGCGCAGCTGGAGCCGGGGTATTTCCAGATTCCAGAGCCGGCCCGCGGCGCGGCGGTCAACTGGGAGGAGGCGCTGATGCTGATGCCGGGCGTGGCCTTTGACGAAAAGCGGCGGCGGGTGGGCTACGGCGGCGGCTTTTACGACCGATATCTGGAAGCGCACCCCGGGCATTTTACCGTGGCCTTGGCCTTTGAATTCCAGATGTTAAAAGAGGCGCCCTATGAGGAGACGGACATACAGCCCAACCGGGTAGTTACGCAGGCGAAAATTTATACATAAGCCTGTATGCGCCCATAAATGAAAATGACGCGGACTTTCATAGCAATTAAACAGGAGGAATATGCTTATGTTACATATCATTGGACAGCGGGCCAAGCAGGCGGAGCCTGTGATGCGGACGCTGCACACAGAAGTCAAAAACCAGGCGCTGCGGCAGGTGGCCGAGGATCTGGTGAAAAGGCAGGAAGAGATTTTGGCGGCTAACGCGCTGGATATGGAGGCGGGAAAAAAGGCCGGCATGTCCGAAGGGCTGCTGGACCGCCTGGCGCTGAACCCGGATAGGATCGCCGGCATGGCGGAGGGCTTGTGCCAACTGGCGGATCTGGACGACCCCATCGGTGAGGTGTCGGTAATGAAAGAGAGGCCCAACGGCCTTTTGATCGGACAAAAAAGGGTGCCCCTGGGCGTTGTGGGAATTATCTACGAGGCGCGCCCCAATGTGACGGCGGATGCCTTCGGCCTGTGCTTCAAGACCGGAAACGCGGTGATTTTAAAAGGCGGCAGCGACGCCATCCACTCGAATCTGGCCATTGTCGGCTGCATTCGCGACAGCCTGTCCAAATGCCAGGTGACGCCGGACGCCATCCAGTTTATTGAGAATACGTCCCGGGAAGTGACCGCCCAGTTTATGAAAATGAACCAGTATGTGGACGTGTTGATTCCCAGAGGCGGCGCGGGGCTGATCCAGGCGGTGGTCAACAACAGCTCCATACCAGTGATCGAGACGGGCACGGGAAACTGCCATATCTACGTGGACGAGAGCGCAGACCTTAAGATGGCCAAGTCGATCGTGATCAACGCGAAAACCCAGCGGGTGGGCGTGTGCAACGCCTGTGAATCGCTGCTGATCCACGAGAACGTGAAAAAAGATTTCCTGCCGGCGCTGGCGGAGGCTTTAAAAGAGAAAAACGTCTTGATTCATGGGGATTCCCAGGTGTGCGAAATGGTCAAAGAGGCGGCACAGGCCACGGAAGAAGATTGGGGCCGGGAATATCTGGGCTACGAGATTTCCATAAAAATCGTAAACTCGCTGGAGGAGGCTATTCAGCACATTAACCGCTACAACACCAAACACTCCGAGGCGATTGTCACCAACCGCTACGACCACGCCCAGCAATTTTTAAACGAGGTGGACGCCGCCGCCGTTTACGTCAACGCTTCCACCCGTTTCACGGACGGCTTTGAATTCGGCTTTGGAGCGGAGATCGGCATCAGCACCCAGAAGCTTCACGTGCGGGGACCCATGGGCCTGCAGGCGCTTACCACTGCCAAATACATTATATACGGAAACGGGCAGATCCGCGCTTAGTTAGCGGCGCATAATGTCCATGCAAAGGGCATATATAGTTCATATGCGGTAAAAGAAAATCAGACGGGGGGATGTGCGCATTGGAAAAAATCTATACCTATGAAGAGATGCATGGGAGAATGCAGAAACTGGCAGGGCGGTATCCGCGGATCATCCAGCTGGACGTAATCGGAACCAGCCATGACAAAAGGGAAATTTTATCGCTGACTCTGGGCAATCCCAGGAAGGTATTGTTCTGTACGGCGGGGATACATGGAAGGGAGAGCGTTAATCCAATCGTTCTGATACAGATTATGGAGAGATACGCCCAGGCGTATCGGGAAAAAGCGCCCATGCGGGAGCGGCCGTATACGGTTTGCGAGCTGCTGCAGAGATACGGGATCTGCTTTGTGCCGCTGGCAAACCCGGACGGGTACGAGATCGCCTGCCGGGGCTTCGACCGCATCCGGGATGAAGAGCTTCGCCGGGAGCTTAAAAAGCAGGAAATTCCCGCCCGGGAGTGGAAGAAAAACGCCCGCGGCGTGGACATCAACCGGAATTTTCCTTGCCGTTCCTACAGTCCCCAGCAGCCGGGGGGCGTTTCGGCCAGCGAAAACGAGACAAAGGCGCTGGTGCAGCTGTTCCAGGACTATGACAGCATCGGTTATGTGGATTTTCACTCCAGAGGGAAAATCATTTACTATTACCGGCAGGCTATGTCCGGCGCTTACAACCAATACAGCTACCAGCTGGCGAAATACCTCCAGAGTCTGTCCCATTATGAAATCGGCGGCCCCGAGGAAGAATTTCAAACGCCCGGAAGCGGCGGCAATTCGGTAAATTATTACTCCGAGACAATGAAAATGCCGGCCATCACAGTGGAGACGGTGGAGGATGCCGCGTCTTTCCCGCTACATACCAGATACCAGAAGGAAACCTATGGGGAGATCCACTACATCCCGCTGGGGATTCTTTCCCAGATTGCGGAGACGGCGGAAGAAAAGGTGTAGCTATGAAAATACTGTTGATTGAAGACGATTTAATTCTGGTCAATGGGCTGTCTTTTGCCCTGAGAAAGCAGGGCTATGAGCTGGAAACAGCCCGCACAAAGGCGGAGGCGGACGCGCAGTGGGCAAAAGGCGGCTACGATCTGGCGATCCTGGATGTGTCCCTGCCGGACGGCTCCGGCTTTGACATTTGCCGGGACATACGCCGGACCTCCCATACGCCGATTATCTTCCTCACAGCGGCCGATGAGGAGACGGATGTGATTATGGGGCTGGACATGGGCGGCGACGATTACATCACCAAACCCTTTAAGCTTGCCATCTTTTTGTCCAGGGTGCACGCGATTCTGCGCAGGAGCCGTCAGCCAGAGCGGACTGGCGCCCAGCTTCATTCCAATGGCGTGGAGGCGGATCTTTTAACGGGGAAAGTCTACAGAAACGGGGAGCGGGCAGAACTGACGGCCAGCGAATTCCGGCTTTTGTGCTTGTTTATGGAAAACCCGGACCGGATTTTTTCGCCGGAGCAGCTTTTGGGGAAATTATGGGACTGCAGTGAAAAGTATGTGGACAACAACACGCTCACCGTCTATATACGCAGGCTGCGCACGAAGATAGAGGACGACCCCGGCAGGCCGAGGCGGATCGTGACGGTTCGGGGCATGGGATACAAATGGAATACGTCGGATTGAGGTGGAAAATGAGGATCATGGCCAATCAAAGAATCCGAACGCTTTTTATCAGGATGGGAATATGCGTGGGCATATTTGCATCCTTTTCGCTGGCATGCATGGCGTTTGCTCCCAAGTATGCGGCGATTTATATTTTTTCGGGTTCCCTTTGCATGGCGGCGGCGCTTTTGGCGGCGTGCGCATTTCGCCTATCGGGCCGGGCAGGAGGGAAAGGAGATTTTCCTGGAGGGCGATGCGGATGTCTTTCTTGCCTGCGACCGGGCATGGATGCAGGAGGCGCTGGACAATCTTGTGAAAAACGCTCTGGATCATACAAAACAGGGCGATGCCGTCTGGATCAAATGGAAACGGTTTCCGACGGCGGTTCAGATTGTGATCAAGGACAACGGGTGCGGCATTCACCCGGAAGACTTGTATCATATTTTCAAGAGGTTTTACCGGAGCCGCTTTTTGAAAAATGCCCAGGGCATTGGGCTTGGCCTGCCGCTGGCCAAGGCTATTGTCGAGACGCACGGCGGCTCCATTGAGGCAGACAGCCAGTGGGGGGAAGGCGCCGTTTTTGTCCTTCACTTTTTTGCTGCCCAGGGAGGAGGCCTAGGAGGCGCTACAGATTGGCGAAAACGTCCATCTGCTTTTGCAGCTCGCCCACGATCTCCTGGTTCGCATGCATCCGGGACGCGATGCCCGCCATGTCGTCTACCAGGCTTTTGGCGTTGCCGGAGGCGCCGCTGACCCCTAAAGCCGCGTTGTCGATGGCGGCGGATATGTTGGAGATGGAGCCGGCTACCGAATCCATGGCTTCGTGGAGCTGATTCACCTTTTTGTTGAAAGCCTCGATGGAGCTTTCGATGTAATTGGCGTCCTCCCGGTACTGCTGGCCGGAGCGGACGGACTGTTCAAACTGGGACAGGATGTCGCTGTTTAGATAGTTCACCAGCTCTTGGGCGCTGCCGGCCAGGTACTGCACGGCTTCCGTTACGGCTGCGCTGACCTCCTGGATGTGGCTGGCGGATGCGGCGCAGGCGTCCGCCAGCTTGCGGATCTCCCGCGCCACGGCGATAAAGCCTTTTCCGCTTTCGCCGGCCCGCGTGGCTTCCATGGAGGCGTTGATGGCGATGAGGTTGGTGGAAGAAGATATGGATAAAATGTCTTTGCTTAACATGTTGATCTGATCCACGTTTTTGCTCTTTTGGATGGCGTTGTCCAGCACGGAAAGGATTTCCCCGGTCCGCGTGCGGATGGCCTCAATCTGCTGCTGGGCGGATTGCTGGATTTCCTGGGCGCGCCCGCGCATGTCCGTGGAGTAGGCGTTGATGGCGGCGCACTCCTGGGTCATATGTTCCACATGATCTTGGGTGTCGGAGGCGTTTGTGCGGATTACGGAGGCGCTGCTGGCGATTTCCTCTAGAGCCGCCGAAAGCTGGGCGGTCAGGCCGTACAGGGCCTGTACGCTGTCGTTGGAATTCTGGGTCCGGCTGCGGACGTCGCCCACCACGCCGCTGATGCGCTGGGAGCTGTCCTGAAGCGTGTCCATGGCGCCTTGTATGGGCGCGATGACGGATTTTTTCACAATGCGAAAAGCCGCCGCGATCAGAAGAATTCCGCACAAAAGAGCCACGGCGCTGATGACCAGGGCTGAAATATAGACCGACAAAAGCCGGTTCCTAGCCTGGCGGGCCTGCTTGCGCACAGAAGAATAGAGCGCGTCGATGCCTTCCTTTGCCGCGCCGCTGTAGGCGGTTACGTCTCCGTTGGCCATGGCGTAGGCATCCTGGGTCTTGTTGTCGGCGCTGGCGCAGACCAGCCCCACCAGCGCGTGTTTGAAGGATTCATAATCTTTTAAGAGGGAATCGTAAAGGTCCGAATCCTTTTGGACCACGTATTTTTTGTAGGCGGCCAGCTTCTTGTCCAGCGCCGCTTCCTCGTCTTTGATTTCCCGCACCAGACGGATCATAGTGGGGTGGTCGGCCGCCACAATGTGGGACAGGGCCAGCCGGTGCAGATCCATCATGGAGCGGCGGATCTCCTCCAGCTTGGCTTCGCTGACCATGTATTCGTCCACGATGGCGCCTGCGTTTGCGTGGACGTTGTTGATGCCGAAGACGGCCAGTATATTGGACAGCAGCGTGATTACGCCCAGCAGCGCAATGGGAAAGATCAGCCGTTGCTGCAGTGTCATTTTGCTTTTCATGGGATTTCCTCCGTTTCTCCATTTATATGCGCGCGCGGAATCTTTCTTGCGCCCGCTTTTTCGACCGTTGCGCAAAAATTTATCCGCGTACGCGCCGCGTTACCGCGCCGTCACTTCCTCGACCATATGATCCAGCTGCGCCTGCAAAGACGCGCCGGAGGGATTTCCCTGGGCCATGTTGCCGGCAAATTCGGCCACCGGCTCCCAGATTTTTCCTCCCACCCGCTGAAGCTGGGAAAACTGGGACTGGTCCAGCAGTGCCGCGATGGCAAAGGAGGCCTGTACTTTTTCGGAGTTGGCGGCGTTTATGTTGGAGGGGCCTTGGCCCCGCAGAGAAAAGCGCAGCGTCTGATTTTCCTCGTTGGAAATCCACTGGGCCAGCCGGTCTGCCCATTTGGGATGTTTGGAGTAGGCGTTCACGCCCACCAGTTTGCAGCCGGAAAAAGAGGCCATCTGGATTTCCTGTCCCGCGCAGTCGTAGACAGGTAGCTTGGCGGCTCCCGCGTTTTTGCCCCAGGCTTCCTCTACGGCCATGGCGTTCCAGACGCCGCTTACGCCGGCGATGACGGTTCCATCCTGCACCCCGGCCAGAAATTCTTCGTCGGTCTGGCTGACGAACCCGTAGCTGTCGGCGATGGAGAGCATGGCTTCGGCCACGTCTGTGCCCTTTACGGGGCCGTCCGTGCCGTTCCAGGTGCAGTAATTGGTCAGGCCATCCTCGTTTAAGCCCACCTCCAGGCCTGTGTTTCCGAAAAAGGCGTAGACATACCAGGCAGAAGACCAGTCCATAGACACCTTCCGCCCGGCCAGCGCGGCGGCTTCGGTCATGCGGTTGAAGCTCTTGATGTCGTCTTTTGAAAAATACTCTTTATTGTAATACATAAAATAGCCATTGTCGGCGGTCAGCGGATAGGCGTACAGTTCGCCATTTACGCTGGCGGCTTCGATGGACGCGGGAATGTTCGAGCTGCGCACAGACGCGTCGTCTTCGATGGGTTCCAGGGCCCCGGCGGCGGCCAATGCGGCGGTCTGATCGTCGGCGAAGGTCAGCACGTCCGCACCGCCTTCTAAGTCGGCCAGCAGAGCGTCCTTGCAGCCGGACTCACCCTGCGCCTCGAATGTAATGCGAAAATCCGCCTCGCCGGCGTAATGGCTCTGGAATGAATCGATGATCTGCCGCAAAAGCTCTTCGTCTTCCTGGGCGCCCCAGACTGTCAGCTCGACGGCGGATTTAGGCTTGTCGGATTCCTTGTCTGCGTCTGCGGGCGGCTCGTCTTTGGCTCCGCAGCCTGCCAGCCAAAATAGGACGCCGGCCGCCAGCAGCGAGAGAAAACATTTCCGTTTCATATGTATCTTTCCTTCCTGTTTTTTCTAAGATACAGTATAGCATTTTCCAATTTTATTGGCAACCGGTATTGGGGATATGCCGCAATGGTTCGTTTATGCGTTTGTCGTAGAGCTATACAAAGATAGGGGCTTAAATTTGTTATATTATACTATACCGTTTTTATCAGATATACATTATAATAAGAAGCGTAAGGTTTAAGCATTTGTAATGCGGAAAGGAGTTTTTTATGAAACGTATGACACGGGGGCTGATGGCGGTGGCCCTGGCGGGCGCAATCTCTATGGCGCCGGCAGCCGGCATGGTCGGCCAGCCTTTTGTAACCACTGTATATGCTCATCACGGAGGCTGCCATGGAGGCGGCTACGGGGGCGGATATGGCTACGGAGGCGGATGTTATGGAGGCGGCGGGTACGGCGGAGGCGGCGTTTGCTATTACTACTGTGACGGCCATGCCGCGCATCTGCATAGCAACGGCGTCTGTCCTTATGCCGCGCCCGCGCCAAAAGCCGCCAAGCAGACAGCCAGCAAAGTCACTGTGAAAAAAGTCCAAAGAAGGCTGAACAAGCTGGGCTACAAGTGCGGAAAAGCAGACGGCATTCTGGGAACGAAGACCAAGAAAGCGTTAAGACAGTATAAGAAGCATCACGGCATGCATGTGGACTGCACGATTAAGAGGCCTTTGCTGCGGAAGCTGGGACTGCTGAGATAGCAGCGGAAAATGTGTTTTAAAACCCGCGCCGTTTATGGGGATGAACCTGTAGACGGCGCGGGTTTTTGGATGTGTTAGATTTTAGCGGCCAAAGAGTTCGTACTCTGTTTCGGTGTAACAATCATCGGAAACTTCTCCAAAGTTACGGCCGCAGATTGCGCCTACATAATTTCCATAACCGCCACTGAAGGAACAGCTTCCGATGGTTCCACAGCTTATCGCTTTGCCGTTATTGTAGCCTATGATTCCGCCTACGCCATAACGGCTTACAGCGGTGACGGAATCGGCTGTACAGCCTACGATCCTGGCGTTTGCCACGTTGTGGCCCACAATGCCGCCTATGGAAGAATAACTGTTATCTTTTATGGCTGCATTTTGTATCGTGCAGTTTTCAATCGTATTTCTGTTCGTGCCACAGATGCCGCCTCTATTTCCTTCACCACTGATAGTCATTGTAAAGTTGGTAACAGCGCACTGGCGGATGATCCCATCGTTGAGGCCGACGATCGCGCCCAAAGAATAATCCAGACGCTCTGTTTCATCATAGGTAAATTTAAAATTATCAATTTTTACATTCTGCACGACCCCTTTTGCGCCCAGCACAGTGAAAAGCCCGGAGTCGCCTTTTTTGCGAAAATACAGGTTGGAGATCGTATAGCCCTTCCCATCGTAGATCCCTGTGAAAGGATTGCTCAAGGTGTACATGGGTGTGAAATTTTTGTTGTCGCCGTTGATGTTGGCCACCTGCACAAAGTATTTCCCATTGTATCGGTTCACGTTCCGAAGCTGCGCCAGCGTGGCTACCTGGTAGGGATTGTTTCTGGAGCCGTCTCCGCCGCGGAAGTCTTTGGTGGTGCAGAATTTCAGCTGGGAAGAGTAGGTCTTGGTCTTTCCGGCCACGACGCACAGCCGGTAGTTGCCGCCGCCTACGTAATTTCCTTTTTTATTTTTGCCGTCCCAGGTAAAGGAATAGGGTTTGTTTTCCTGGCATTTGGCAAAGGTTTTTGTGTAAACGACAGAGCCGCTCATGGTCTGTATGTGAACCTGGACGGCGGTGGAGGCATAGTCTAGCGTAAAACTGGCTTTGGCGCTGGAGACGCCTTTGATAAAGCTTCCGCCGGTTGGGTTTCGGAAGGAAACATTTCTTGCCTTGGAGTTGGCGTTGTTCACAGTGACTTTACATATGTATTTCTTTCCGCCGGATTTCGCGGTAACGGTGGCTTTTCCGGCCTTTTTGGCGGTCACCTTTCCAGCGGAATTGATTTTCGCCACCGAAGCGGGCGCGCAGGACCAGGTTACCTTTTTGCGGGCGTTATTAAGTTTCAGCTGCGCGCTTTTTCCAACGGTCAGCGTAAGATTTTTTTTGTTCAGAGACGGCGACGCTGCGTAGACGGGCAGAGTCAAGCTGAGGGCTAAAATCATAGCCATCAGCAGAAAAAGACATTTGCGTAAAGTTTTCATAATGGATTCCTTTCCTTAAATAAATTTTTAGCTGCATAACCTTTTTTATAATAGCATACTTACCGGAGTAATTCCAGAATTTTTGTTCCCGTGATGGAGTTGAAATCTGTCAAAGCCTATGTTAGAATCTGTTTATGGAAAGAGCAGGAAGGAGGGCTTCCCATGATTGCGTATTTAAAGGGAACGGTGACGGAAGTGGACAAGGACAGCGTGATTTTGGAGTGCCGGGACATTGGCTACCGGGTTTTCATGCCGGCTTCCGCGCTGGAGCGGATGGGGAAAACCGGGGAAGAGCGGACCATTCACACGTACCTGAACGTGCGGGAGGACGCGATGCAGCTCTACGGTTTTCTGACGAAAAACGATCTGTCGGCCTTTCGCCTGCTTTTGGGCGTCAGCGGCATCGGCCCCAAGGCGGCCATGGGGATTTTGTCCCATTTTTCCTGGGAGGATCTGACGTTTGCCGTTCTCGCGGACGACGCGGCGGCCATCGCCAAGGCGCCGGGCATCGGCAAGAAGACGGCCCAGAAGGTGATTCTGGAGCTGAAGGACAAGCTCCGTCTGGAGGAAGCTTTTGAAGAAAAATTATCCGCCGGAGGGGAAGGGGCCAGTCCGCCCGGGAAGGAATCGGGCGCGGCGCAGGAGGCGGTCGAAGCGCTGGTTGCGCTGGGATATGGCCGGACAGAAGCCCTAAAGGCGGTGCGCCGGGCGGACCCGGACGGGGAGATGGACGCGGAAGAGCTTTTGCGGGCGGCGCTAAAGCAGATGCTCTAAAAAGGTTGGGAGAGGTTTTTGACGGATGGGAAAAAGAATAATCGCCACAGACGCCATGGAAGAGGACATACGTCTGGAAGGAAACCTGCGGCCGCAGACTCTGGAGGAATACATCGGGCAGGAGAAGCTTAAGCGCACGCTGAAAATATACATACAGGCGGCCAAGGAGCGCCGCGACCCGCTGGACCATGTGCTTTTCTACGGGCCGCCGGGGCTGGGAAAGACTACGCTGGCCGGGATCATTGCCAATGAAATGCAGGTGCATATGAAGGTCACGTCCGGGCCGGCCATCGAGAAGCCGGGGGACATGGCCGCGGTGTTAAACAGCCTCCAGGAAGGGGACGTGCTTTTCGTGGACGAGATCCACCGGCTCAACCGGCAGGTGGAGGAAACGCTTTATCCGGCCATGGAGGATTTTGCCATAGATATCGTAATCGGAAGAGGGGCCACGGCCCACTCTATCCGGCTGGATCTGCCCCGGTTTACGCTGGTGGGCGCCACCACCCGGGCCGGACTTTTGACCGCGCCTTTGCGGGATCGCTTCGGGGTGGCCCAGCATCTGGAGTTCTACGACCCGAAGGAACTCTGCGCCATTGTGCTGCGCTCGGCGCGGACGCTGAAGGTGGAGATTGATGAGGAAGGCGCCATGCAGATCGCCCGCCGCGCCAGGGGAACGCCCCGGCTGGCCAACCGATTGCTAAAGCGCATTCGGGATTTTGCCCAGGTGAAATACGACGGCCGGATCACAGAAGAGGTGGCCGCTTTTGGCCTGGATCTGCTGGAGGTGGATCAGTACGGGCTGGACCAGTCAGACCGGAAAATCCTAAAAACCCTGATCGTGAACTTTAAGGGCGGGCCTGTGGGGCTTGAGACGCTGGCCGCTTCCATTGGGGAGGATTCCGGCACGCTGGAAGACGTGTACGAGCCGTATCTGCTGCAAAACGGCTTTATCAGCCGCACGCCCCGGGGCAGAGTGGCCGGAGAGCTGGCCTATGCGCACCTGGGGATTGAGCGGCGGGAATAAAAAAGGTTGTTTTTCTGCAAAATTCGATTATAATAGTAGGAGAGACAATTCGGAGGTACAAAGGAGGCTTGGGATGGCAGGCAAAAATACGGCGCAGGTAGTCATTGGCGGGAAAGTGATCACGCTGGGAGGGTACGAAAGCGCGGATTATCTGCAAAAGGTTGCCAATTATATGAATGGGAAGCTGGAAGAATTCAACGAATTGCCCGGGTATTCCAGACAGCCCATGGAGACAAAGCATATGCTGTTGAGCCTGAACATCAGCGATGATTTCTTTAAAGCGAAGAAACAGGCGGAGATCCTGGAACAGGAATTAGGCCAGAAAGATCAGGAAATGTACAACCTTAAGCATGAATTGGTTTCCTTAAAGATGAAAATAGAGGAATTGGAGCAGGAAAGGGAAAAGCTCCATAAAAGGCTTGAAAAATAGAAACGAGCAGGCTGTCTCCAAAAAAATGCGGGACAGCTTCTTTTTTTAAACCTGTATGCGCCCATAGCGCAGCGCTTTACTGTGAACGAAAGTTGTGTGGGCGCATTTGGCATCCCCGTGTATATGCTGCCTGTCTGGCGGCGGATTTTATGGTAAAGAAGGTGGAAAAATGAAAGTGGAATTATTGGCTCCGGCGGGGTCCTGGGAAGCCATGGAGGGCGCGCTGGGCGCGGGGGCGGACGCGGTTTATCTGGGCGGGAACCAGTTCGGCGCCCGGGCGTACGCCCAGAATTTCGGCGAAGATGAGCTGCTTCGGGCGATCGACTACGCGCATTTGAGAAACTGTAAGCTGTATCTGACGGTGAACACCCTTTTCAAAAACCTGGAACTGTCCAAGCGGCTGGACGCGTATCTGCTGCCCCTTTACCGGCAGGGGCTGGACGGCGTAATCGTGCAGGATCTGGGCGTTTTGCAGTACATCCAGCAGCGCTTTCCGAAGCTTCCCGTCCACGCCAGCACCCAGATGACCATCACCGGCGTAAACGGCGCGAAAATGCTGGAGCGGGCGGGGGCTGTCCGAATCGTGCCGGCGCGGGAGCTTACGCTGGAAGAGCTGCAGAATATCCGGCGGGAAACTTCCCTGGAGATCGAGGCGTTCGTCCACGGGGCCCTGTGCTACTGCTATTCCGGCCAGTGCCTTTTCAGCAGCATGCTGGGGGGAAGAAGCGGGAACCGGGGACGGTGCGCCCAGCCGTGCCGCCTGCCCTATGAGGCGGGAGGCCGCCGGGGGAACCTTTTAAGCCCCAAGGACATGTGCACGGTGGAGCTGCTGCCGGAGATTCTGGCGGCGGGCGTGTCCTCCCTGAAAATCGAGGGCCGGATGAAGCAGCCGGGGTACGTGGCGGGCGTTGTGTCCGTCTACCGCAAATATCTGGATTACTGCCTGGAAGGAAAGAGCGCGGCGCAGTGGGACCGGCGGCAGCTGAAAAAAGATCTGGAATTTCTGCGGCAGCTTTTTTGCCGGGGCGGGTTTTGCACAGGCTATTATAAAGAAAAGCCGGGGCCGTCCATGATTGCCTTTGAAAATGAGAAGAAGACCGGCGACTGTCCGGTTGAGATTATAAAAAGAAAAGAAAAAATTAAGGGATATTTAATGTTATCTTCCGATTCTCGTGCTATACTGGAAGTATCTTCCAGAGCCGGCAGCGTGACCGTGACGGGTCAGGCGCCGCAAAAGGCCGTCAAACGGCCCATGGACCGGGAGCGGATCCTAAGTCAGATGAAAAAGACCAACGACACGCCTTTTTGGTTCGAGGACTTCCGGCTGGATATGACCGAGGACCTCTTCGTGCCGGTGGGCCAGTTAAACAGCCTGCGCCGGAAGGGGATCGAGGCGCTGGAACAGAAGCTTTTAGAGCCTTACCGAAGAGAAGCAAAAGCAGAGCCATTAATCCTGGCCCGGGAAAAGCCCGCAGGGCCGGCGCAAAAGGAGAAGCGGGAGATTCTTCTTTCGGCTTCCTGCGATGCCATGGATCAGTTCGAGGCGTTGGACGAAATTGCGGGAATCCGGGAAATTTATCTGAGCGTTCCTTTATTCGAGAAACTATACAGGGAAAGGGGCGCAGAATATTTGCAGGATTTAGCCGAGAGGAAAAAGTGGCTTCTGGCGCTGCCCCATGTGACCAGGGAGCGGGATCTTGCGCGAATTTCAAAGGCCTGTGACCAGGCGCTGTCTTTGGGGGCGGAAGGGTTTCTGGCGCGGAATTTGGAGAGCTTTTCTTTTCTGGCGCAGAAAGGCTGGGCAGACAAATGCCATTTGGACGCGGGGCTTTATGCGTACAACGACTGGGCGGCGGATTTCTGGCGAAAGCAAAAGGCGGCCGCGGACATGGTTCCGCTGGAGCTGAATTTAAAGGAGATCGCCCACCGGGACAATTCCAGGAGCTATATGACCGTGTACGGCTATATTCCGCTGATGGCGTCCGCCCAGTGCGTACAGAAGAATGTCGCGAAATGCGACGGCGCCGGCAGACGCTTGTTTCTGCGGGACCGTTACAAAAAAGAATTTCCGGTACAATGTTACTGTGATTTTTGTTATAATATTATCTATAACAGTCTGCCCTACGGTTTGCTGGAATACCGAAGGGGGCTGCTAAAAGCAGGCCTAAGCCGTTTCTTTTTGTCTTTCACCGTGGAGAGCCGGGCGAGGACCGCTCAGGTGGCGCGGGCGTTTTGGAGGGCGTACGGGCAGGGCGCCGAAGCGGCGGCGGAAGGCTTTTCTTTTACTAAAGGACATATGAAACGTAAAGTGGAATAGGTGGCAAAGTGATCAATTTAATTGTGGAATTGTCGAAATATTTGTTGGCGATCCTGGGGATTCTGTACACGCTGCAGTGTTTCCAGATGTTCCAGAAACGGGAGGAGCACAGGCAGGACGCCCTTTTGCGAAAGCAGCTGGCGGTGATCGTGCTGTTTTTGACCTTGAGTTTTCTGGTGATGTTTCTAAAGAGTAAAGATTTTCGGATGCTTTTCTTTTACGGGGAAATGCTTTTGTATGTGGCGGCCATAGAGATCGCCTACCGGCTGCTGTACCAGAAAGCGTCCATGCTGCTGGTCAACAATATGTGCATGCTGCTGAGCGTCAGCTTGGTGATTTTGTGCCGGCTGAATATGGAAAAAGCGGAGCGGCAGTTTATGATCGTGGCGGCGGGGAGCGCTCTGGCGCTGGCGGTGCCGGTGATGATCCGAAAGATGCATTTTCTCAAAAAGCTGACCTGGGTCTACGCGGCTGTGGGCGTGGCGGCGCTGGCGGCTGTGTTTGTGCTGGGAAGGACCACCTTCGGGGCGAAGCTTACGTTATTCGGCGTGCAGCCCTCGGAGTTTATTAAGATTATCTTCGTGTTTTTTATGGCCTCCCTGCTGTGGAAGGACGCAAGCTTTCCCCAGGTGGCGCGGGCCTCTGTGGTGGCGGGGGCGCATGTGCTGATTTTGGTTATGTCCCGGGATCTGGGCAGCGCGCTGGTTTTCTTCATCACCTATCTGGTGATGATCTATGTGTCCACAAGACAGCCGCTGTATTTCGCGGGGGGCATGGCCGGCGGGGCGCTGGCCTCGGTGGTCGCCTATTTCCTGTTCGGGCACGTGCAGCAGAGGGTGACCGCGTGGAAAAGGCCGTTTTCCGTCTATGAGCAGGAAGGGTATCAGATCGTCCAGTCCATGTTTGCCATCGGCACCGGCAGCTGGTTCGGCATGGGGCTTTTTCAGGGATCGCCAGAGAGCATTCCGGTGGCCGACGAGGACTTTGTGTTTTCGGCCATATGCGAGGAGTTGGGCGGGGTTTT
>CAOJVE010000019.1 GCA_948444865.1 uncultured Lachnospiraceae bacterium | reverse complement strand
GATTCTTCACAGGGCAAATACGCATTGGCTGAGAAAGTGACTGCAGGAGAAAATTCCATTACAGTGGATGGAAAAGAAATCAGAATATATAAAGAATCCGACGCTTCCAAGCTTCCATGGGGAGAACTGAAAGTAGACGTGGTTCTGGAGTGTACAGGCTTCTACACCAGCAAAGAAAAATCAGAGGCTCATATCAAAGCGGGCGCAAGGAAAGTCGTGATCTCCGCGCCGGCCGGCAATGACCTTCCAACCGTTGTTTACAATGTAAACCACAACAAATTAAAACCAGAGGATACAGTGATCTCCGCCGCTTCCTGCACCACCAACTGTCTGGCTCCTATGGCGAAAGCGCTCAACGACCTGGCTCCGATCCGCAGCGGCATCATGAGCACAATCCATGCATACACAGGCGATCAGATGATCCTGGACGGCCCGCAGAGAAAAGGCGATCTGAGAAGATCCCGCGCAGGCGCAGTGAACATCGTTCCCAACAGCACAGGCGCAGCTAAGGCTATCGGCCTGGTTATCCCGGAACTGCAGGGCAAGCTGATCGGTTCCGCACAGCGCGTGCCCACACCTACCGGCTCCACAACGATCCTGGTAGCGGTTGTGAAAGGCAATGTAACCGTTGAGCAGATCAACGACGCGATGAAGAAAGCTTCCAACGAGTCCTACGGCTACAACGAAGACGAGATCGTGTCCAGTGACGTGGTAGGCATGACCTACGGCTCCCTGTTCGACGCTACCCAGACCATGGCTTCACCCATGGACAACGGCGACACCCAGGTGCAGGTAGTTTCCTGGTATGACAATGAGAACTCCTATGTAAGCCAGATGGTGCGCACCATTAAATTTTTCTCAGAATTAGCATAATAAGTATTTTATAGAAAACTGATCCAGGAAGGGTCCGATCTTAGGATCGGGCCTTTCTTCCATATGAAGGAGAGTCCTATGTTAAATAAAAAATCTGTAGACGATATAAAGGCGCAGGGAAAAAAAATTTTGGTGAGATGCGATTTCAATGTGCCGTTAAAAGATGGAAAAATCACCGATGAGAACCGTCTTGTGGCGGCCCTTCCCACCATCCAGAAGCTGGTGAAAGACGGGGGCCGCGTAATCTTATGCTCCCATCTGGGCAAACCAAAAGGAAAACCCTTACCGGAAATGTCCCTGGCGCCGGTGGCCGAGCGGATGACCCAGCTTCTGGGGCAGGAAGTGAAGTTTGTGCCCAACGATCGGGTGATCGGCGATAACGTGAAAGAGGCCGTGGACGCCATGAAAGACGGGGAAACAATCCTGTTGGAGAATACCCGTTACAGAGAAGAAGAGACGAAAAACGGCGAAGATTTCAGCAAAGAGCTGGCTTCCATCTGCGATATTTTTGTAAACGACGCCTTCGGCACCGCCCACCGGGCGCACTGCTCCAACGTGGGCGTGACCAAGTTTGTGGATGAGAGCGCCGTGGGATACCTGATGCAAAAAGAGATTGATTTTCTGGGCAACGCGGTGAACAATCCCCAGCGGCCGTTTGTAGCCGTGCTGGGCGGCGCCAAAGTGGCGGATAAGTTAAACGTGATCTCCAACCTGCTGGAAAAATGCGACACGCTGATTATCGGCGGCGGCATGGCCTATACCTTCTTGAAAGCCAAAGGCTACGAAGTGGGCGCATCCCTGGTGGACGAGGAGAAGATCGGCTACTGCAAGGAAATGATGGAAAAGGCAGAGAAGTTAGGAAAGAAACTGCTGCTTCCCATCGACACGACCATTGCAAAAGAATTCCCCAACCCCATCGACGCGCAGATTGACGTGACCGTAGTTTCCGCTTCCGAGATTCCGGCGGATCAGATGGGCCTGGATATCGGAACCGAGACGGCGAAGGCCTTTGCCGACGCGGTGAAATCCGCCAAGACCGTTGTCTGGAACGGCCCCATGGGCGTTTTCGAGAATCCGATTCTGGCAAAGGGAACCATCGCAGTAGCCCAGGCGCTGGCGGACACAGACGCGACCACCATCATCGGCGGCGGCGACTCGGCGGCGGCTGTAAACCAGCTGGGATTCGGCAAAAAGATGAGCCACATTTCCACCGGCGGCGGAGCCTCCCTGGAATTCCTGGAGGGAAAAGAACTGCCCGGCGTGGCGGCTGCAGACGATGGGAAATAGAGACGTAAGGTTAGAGGAGAATAAGAATGAGAAAAAAGATAATCGCAGGCAACTGGAAGATGAATATGACGCCCTCGGAAGCGGTCAAGCTGGTGGAGACTTTAAAGCCTCTGGTAAACAACCCGGACGTGGACGTGGTTTTCTGCGTGCCGGCCATTGATTTGATTCCGGTGGCGGAAGCGGCGAAGGGCTCTAATATCCAAGTGGGCGCGGAAAACATGTATTTTGAGGACAAAGGCGCCTACACGGGGGAGATTTCCCCGCTTATGCTGACGGACGCAGGGATAAAATACGTGGTTCTCGGACACTCTGAGAGAAGAGAGTATTTTGCGGAGACAAACGAAACAGTCAATAAAAAGATGTTAAAAGCCTTTGAGCATGGCATCACGCCGATTATGTGCTGCGGCGAAAGCCTTCAGCAGAGGGAACAGGGCGTGACCATGGACTTCATCCGCCAGCAGGTGAAGGTGGGATTCCTGGGCGTGACGGCGGATCAGGCCAAGACGGCGGTCATCGCTTATGAGCCTATCTGGGCCATCGGAACCGGGAAGACGGCCACCACAGAGCAGGCCCAGGAGGTCTGCAAAGACATCCGCGCCTGCATCGCCGAGATCTACGACGCGGCCACGGCGGAAGCCATTCGCATACAGTACGGCGGTTCCGTAAACGCCGAGACGGCTCCGGATCTTTTTGCGCAGCCAGACATCGACGGCGGACTGGTAGGCGGCGCCTCTCTAAAACCGGATTTTGGCAAAATCGTAAATTATAAATAGATAAAACGGTAATCTTTGTGGGGGATGAAGAAGATGAAGCTCTTCACCCCCATTTCGCGATTGCTTACTGAATCACATATAAATCGAAGGGAGATTGGAGATGAAAAAAATTGGGGTTGGGCTCTTGGGCCTGGGCACTGTAGGGATGGGCACGTATAAGGTGCTGAAATCCCAGCAGCCGGAAATGGAGCGCAAGCTGGGCGTGGAACTGGAGATACGGAAGATTGCGGTGAAAGACCCGCAGGAAGTGGCGGATCAGGTGGACGATCCCGGGCTTTTGACCGGAGACTGGCGGGAAGTGGTGAACGATGATTCCGTGGAAATCGTCATAGAGCTGATGGGCGGCATGGAGCCGGCCAAGACCAGCATTCTGGCGGCTTTGCGGGCGGGAAAACACGTGGTGACGGCCAACAAAGACCTGGTGGCGGTGGCTGGCCGGGAGCTTTTAGACGCGGCGGCGGAAAATAAGTGCGACTTTCTCTTCGAGGCTGCCGTGGCCGGCGGGATTCCCATTATCCGTCCCATGAAACAGTGTCTTTTGGGAAACAATATCACAGAGATTATGGGCATCGTCAACGGAACCACCAATTTTATTTTGACGAAAATGGAGCAGGATGGCATGGAATTTCAGGAGGCGCTTGACCTGGCCACCGAGCTTGGCTATGCGGAAGCGGACCCCACCGCGGACATTGAAGGTCTGGACGCCGGACGGAAAGTGGCCATCATGGCATCCATCGGCTTTCATTCCCGGGTGGTGTTCGGCGACGTGCATATTGAGGGCATCACGAAAATCACATCCAAGGACATCCGGTACGCCAAGGAGATGGGCTGCACCATCAAACTGCTGGGCGTGGCCCGCTGCGACGGGGAGGCCATAGAAGCCTACGTGTGCCCCATGCTGATTTCCGGCGAGCATCCGCTGGCTTCGGTAAGCGACTCCTACAACGCGGTCTTCCTTCACGGGGACGCGGTGGAAAATGTGATGTTCTACGGACGCGGGGCCGGAAGCCTGCCCACCGCCAGCGCCGTGGTGGGCGACGTATTCGACATTGCCAGAAACATCCAGCACGGCTGCTGCGGACGGATCAGCTGCTCCTGCTACAAAGAGCTTTCCATCAAAAAAATGGAAGACACCAAGAACAGCTTCTTCCTGCGTCTGCTGGTGGAAGATAAATGCGGAGTCGTCACCGCCATCGCCGGGGCTTTTGCCGAAAATCAGGTGAGCATCGCCCAGATCATCCAGCGGCAGTCCAAAAAGGGCGTGGCCGAGCTGGTGGTGATCACGGATTCCGTAAAAGAAGGAGATTTGGAAAAAGCGCTGGAAACCATCAAATCCCAGGCAACCACCCGGGAGATTTCCACAGTGCTGCGGGTTTATAAGGCGGAAAAAGGAGAAATGGAATGAGCAAAAAACCAACGGTTTTATTGATTTTAGACGGTTACGGATTAAACGAAAACTGCGAAGCCAACGCTGTGTGCCAGGGGAAAACGCCGATTATGGATCAGCTCATGCGCCAGTGTCCCTTTGTGAAAGGCTACGCAAGCGGCATGGCCGTGGGGCTTCCCGAAGGGCAGATGGGCAACTCAGAGGTGGGCCACCTGAATATGGGCGCGGGCCGCATCGTTTACCAGGAGCTGACCCGGATCACCAAAGAAATCCAGGACGGAACATTTTTTAAAAACGAAGCTCTTTTGCAGGCGGTGCGAAACGTCCGGGAAAAAGGCTCCTCCCTGCACCTGATGGGCCTTCTATCCGACGGCGGCGTGCATAGCCACAACACCCATCTCTATGGGCTTTTGGAGCTGGCCAAAAGAGAAGGCGTCTCCAACGTGTACGTACACTGCTTCCTGGACGGCCGCGACACGCCTCCGGCCTCGGGAAAAGGCTACATCCAGCAGCTAAACGACGAAATGAAGAAAATCGGCGTGGGAAAAGTGGCCACGGTGATGGGCCGCTACTACGCCATGGACCGGGACAACCGCTGGGAGCGGGTGGAAAGAGCCTACAAAGCCATGGCCCAGGGCGTGGGAAAAGAAGCCGACTGCCCAGTCTGCGCCGTGAAAGAATCCTACGCGGCGGATGTGACCGACGAGTTTGTGGAGCCCATTGTGGTCACCCAGAATGGAAAGCCGCTTGCCACCGTCCAGGACGGCGACTCGGTGATATTCTATAACTTCCGCCCGGACCGCGCCCGTGAAATCACCCGCGCGTTTGTGGACGACGGATTTACCGGATTTGCCCGGGAAAAAAGGCTGGACCTCACATACGTGTGTTTTACGGATTACGACGAGACCATCGAAAACAAGCTGGTGGCCTTCCACAAAGAAGAGATCAAGAACACCTTCGGCGAATACCTGGCGGCGCATGGCATGACCCAGGCCCGAATCGCCGAGACGGAGAAATACGCCCATGTGACCTTCTTCTTCAACGGCGGAATCGAGGAGCCCAATCCCGGCGAAGACCGCATCCTGGTCAATTCCCCCAAAGTGGCCACCTACGACCTGCAGCCGGAGATGAGCGCGCCGGAAGTCTGCGAAAAACTGGTGGGCGCCATTGAATCCGGCAAATACGACGTGGTGATCTGCAACTTTGCCAACCCGGACATGGTGGGCCACACCGGCGTGCAGGCGGCCGCCATCAAAGCCATCGAGACGGTGGATGCCTGCGTGGGCAAAACCGTGGACGCGGTGAAAAAAATGGGCGGTCAGATGTTTATCTGTGCAGACCACGGAAACGCCGAGCAGCTCATCGACTATGAAACCGGCGAGCCCTTTACCGCGCACACCACCAATCCGGTGCCCTTCATCCTGGTAAGCTCCGACCCGACCTTAAGTCTGAAAGAAGGCGGAAGGCTGGCGGACATCGTGCCCACGCTCATCGACATGATGGGCATGGAACAGCCCAAAGAAATGACCGGGGAATCCCTGCTGGTGCGCGGCAAATGAGAGAGCAGCTGACCAAGGAAGACGTAAAGAAAATCCAGGAAGAGATCGAATACCGCAAGCTGTCAGTGCGAAAGGAAGCCCTGGAGGCCGTAAAAGAAGCCCGCGCCCACGGGGACTTAAGCGAAAATTTCGAGTACCACGCGGCGAAAAAAGACAAGAACAAAAACGAAAGCCGCATCCGCTACCTGGAGCGCATGCTGAAAACCGCCCGGATCATCTCCGACGAATCCCGGGAAGACGAAGTGGGTTTAAACAACAAAGTGGAAGTCTATTTTGAAGACGACGACGAGACGGAAGTCTATAAGCTGGTCACATCCATCCGGGGCAACTCCCTGGATGGCCGCATCAGCGTGGAGTCCCCCCTGGGAAAAGCCCTGCTGGGCCACAAAGTCGGGGACCGGGTACATGTGAAAGTCAACGCGTCGGCGGGGTACGACGTGATTGTAAAGAGGATTGATAAAGATTCCGGTGGGGAAGAGGACGCCATTCGGAGTTTTTAAAAAACCAGGCAAAAATTGTGATTGAAAAATGACGCATACAGCGTATAATATGCTTAACAAAACATCCAGTAAGGGAGGTATAGCTCCCCCTGGCAAAGTTAAATGACAGTTATAAAATTAGCCGCCTTACTTTTTGAGAGACAGGGCGGCTATTTCTTATGGGTATATGTAAGTGTCGCAGCGATCAGGTTAGCTGCCGCTAAAATGACCATAAATATCTCATATGCGTTCATGAGCATCCCCTCCTCTTAAGACCAGAACAGGGAACCTCAGCCGCTCTACTGACTAACCTGGGTAAACATATCCTGTTGTCATTGTGCAAGCTTCTTCCAGCGCCATATTATTCCGGCTGGAGCGGCGTGCGCTCCGCGACTATGAAAAAGTAATTTGACCGAATGTTCTATGGATGGAATGTAAAAAAAGGCAGACTTATGCAAGGCGTATTTGGCCATAAATGCCGAAAAACAAACCTGCGCGGTTTAGTAAGCTAAAAAAACACAAAACGAAAGTTCGTAAAGAAAAATAACTTGACACCTCCGGCCTTATGATGTATGATAGGCAAGGTGATTACGGATGGAAGAGATTTTGATGCAGACTCTGCTGTTTGATTTTTATGGGGAACTGCTGACGAAGAAGCAGCAGGTGGTTTACCAGCAGGTGGTTTTGGAGGACTATTCCCTAAGCGAGGTGGCGCAGCAGCTGTCCATCAGCAGGCAGGGGGTGCACGATATGATCCGCCGGTGCAGGATCGCCCTGGAGGAATACGAGGGGAAGCTGCATCTGGTGGAGCGGTTTGTGAAGATTCGGGAACAGGTCCATCAAATTCAGAGGTTGTCCAGAGAGCATGAGATCCGAGAAATAGAAGTCATCGCCGGCCGGATTCTGGATGAGCTGTAGAGACAGGGAGAAAATGCATGGCTTTTGAGAGTTTAAGCGAGAAGCTGCAGAATGTATTTAAGAATTTAAGAAGCAAGGGCAGGCTGACCGAGGCGGACGTAAAGGCCGCCCTCAAGGAAGTGAAGCTGGCTCTTTTGGAGGCGGACGTCAACTTCAAGGTGGTCCGGCGGTTTGTGAAATCCGTCCAGGAGCAGGCCATCGGCCAGGACGTGATGAACGGCTTAAATCCGGGCCAGATGGTGATTAAGATCGTGAACGACCAGCTGGTGGAGCTGATGGGAAGCGAGACTTCGGAGCTGCCCGTAAATGGCAGCGGCCTGACCGTGTATATGATGGTGGGCCTGCAGGGCGCGGGCAAGACCACCACGGCGGCCAAGCTGGCCGGAAAGCTAAAGTCTAAGGGCAAGAATCCTCTGCTGGCGGCCTGTGACGTATACCGGCCCGCCGCCATCGCCCAGCTGCAGGTCAACGGCGAAAAGCAGGGCGTGGAAGTGTTTTCCATGGGCGACAAGAAAAGTCCGGTGGACATCGCCAAGGGCGCCCTGGAACACGCCAAATCAAACGGCCAGAATGTGGTAATCCTGGACACGGCCGGCCGTCTGCATGTGGACGAAGGAATGATGCAGGAGCTGGCGGACATTAAGGAACAGGTGGAAGTGAACGCCACGGTGCTGGTGGTGGACGCTATGACCGGCCAGGACGCGGTGAACGTCTCGGAGACATTTCAGGAAAAAGTGGGGATTGACGGCGTGATTCTGACCAAGCTGGACGGCGACGCCCGGGGCGGGGCCGCGCTTTCCATCCGGGAAGTGATCGGAAAGCCCATTTACTTTGTGGGCATGGGCGAGAAGCTCTCCGACCTGGAGCAGTTTTACCCGGAGCGGATGGCCTCCAGAATCCTAGGCATGGGCGACGTGATGAGCCTCATTGAGAAGGCGGAGGCCCAGATCGACGAAGAAAAAGCCCGGGAGATGGAGAAGAAGTTCAAGAAAGCGGAATTCGGCTTCGACGACTATCTGGAAAGCATGGAGCAGATGAAAAATATGGGCGGGCTTCAAAGCGTCTTAAGCATGCTGCCCGGCATCGGCGGCAAGATGAAAGAGCTGGAGAGCATGATCGACGAAAAAGACATGATGCACAAGGAAGCCATCATACTTTCCATGACGCCCCAGGAGCGGGCCAACCCGTCCCTTCTGAACGTTTCCAGGAAGAACCGGATCGCCAAAGGCTGCGGGCTGGATATTTCCGAGGTCAACCGTCTGGTCAAGCAGTTTGAGCAGGCCAAGAAAATGATGAAAAAAATGCCGGGCCTTATGGGCGGCAAAGGCGGAAAAAGAGGCGGTTTTAAATTGCCCTTTTAATAAATGAACAAACACTACAATATGGAGGTAAGAAAAAATGGCAGTAAAAATCAGATTGAGAAGAATGGGACGCAAGAAAGCGCCTTTTTATAGGATTGTGGTTGCGGATTCCAGATCCCCCAGAGACGGGAAATGCATCGAGGAGATCGGCACATACGATCCCAACTGTGACCCGAGCTTTTACAAAGTAGACGAGGAAAAAGCAAAGAAATGGCTGTCCACTGGCGCACAGCCCACAGAAGTGGTAAGCAAGATTTTCAAACTGGCGGGAATCGAGAAATAGATCCTGCCGCGTGGCGCCGGGGAGGGATATTATGAAAGACTTGGTGGAAGTGATCGCGAAATCCCTTGTGGAGAATCCCGATGAAGTAGTGGTGACGGAGACGGAAAAGGAAGACGCCATCTATGTGGAACTGAAAGTAGGGGCTTCGGATATGGGAAAAGTCATTGGCAAGCAGGGGCGTATCGCAAAAGCCATACGCACAGTGGTCAAGGCCGCTTCATCAAAAAAAAAGGTTATTGTGGATATTTTGTAACCGGAAAATTGAAGGCCGTCTCAAAAGAGATTTTTTGGGACGGCCTTATCTTTAGGCAATTCCGAGTTAGGAGTATTTTAATATGGAAGAAATGCTGCAGGTGGGCGTTGTCGCCACGACCCATGGAGTGCGGGGGGAGATGAAGATTTTTCCCACCACGGACACGGCCCAGCGTTTTTCGGATTTATCCTATGTCTATATGGACGCGGGCCGGGGAAATTTCCAAAAGCTGGAAATCCAGGGCGTGAAGTTTTTTAAAAAGTATGCAATTTTAAAATTCCGCGGGATCGATGACATGAATGAGGCTGAAAAGCACAGGGGAAAAAGCCTGTGGATTCCGCGAAAGGAGGCGCAGCCCCTGGGCGAAGATGAATATTATATAGGGGATCTCATCGGAATGGATGTAGTTCTGGAAGACGAAACCCCTTTCGGCGTTTTAAAAGACGTGATGGAAACGGGCGCCAACGACGTGTATGTGGTGGAGATGAAAGACGGGCGCGAGGCGCTTCTGCCGGCCATTGGGGAGTGCATCCTGCAGGTGGACGTGGAAGCGGGCGTGATGACCATTCATCTGATGGACGGCCTGCTGTCGTGACAAGGAGAGGGCTTAAGATATGCGGTATCATGTTTTGACTTTATTTCCCGAAATGGTTCTTCAGGGGCTTCATACCAGCATCATCGGACGGGCGGTGGAGCGGGGCGTGATCGCCGTGGAGGCGGTGAACATCCGTGATTATGCGGACAACGATTATGGGAAGGTGGACGATTATCCCTACGGCGGCGGGGCCGGAATGGTGATGCAGGCGGAGCCGGTGTACCGGGCCTATGAGGCGGTGGCGGCGCGCCTTCCGAAAAAGCCCCGGGTTTTGCACATGACGCCCCAGGGCCGCGTGTTCACCCAGCAGATGGCGGCGGAGTTTGCCCGAGAGGAGGACCTGGTCTTTTTGTGCGGCCATTACGAGGGCATCGACGAGCGGGTGCTGGAGGAGATTGTCACTGACAACGTATCCATCGGGGATTACGTGCTTACAGGCGGGGAGCTTCCGGCCATGGTGATGATCGACGCCATATCCAGGCTGATGCCAGGGGCGCTCAATAACCGGGAATCGGCGCAGTACGATTCCTTCCAGGACGGCTTGCTGGAATATCCCCAGTACAGCCGCCCAAAAGAGTGGCGGGGCCGGCAGGTTCCGGAAATTCTGCTGTCCGGGCACCATGCCAATGTGGAAAAATGGAGGCATGAGCAGTCTCTTTTGCGCACCCGGGAGCGAAGGCCGGATCTGCTGGAAAAAGATTTACCATAAAAACATTATGTAAACTACAAATAGAAGGAGGGAGTGAGGGAATATGGCTCAGTTATGGGGAGGGCGTTTTACGAAGGAAACCGACGATCTGGTCTACCGCTTTAACGCGTCCATTTCCTTTGACCAGAAGCTGTGCGAACAGGACATCCGGGGGAGCATTGCCCATGCGACCATGCTGGGAAAACAGGGTGTGCTCACAAAGGAGGAGAAAAAGGTGATTGTGGATGGACTGCGGGGCATTCTGGAGGATGTTCAGTTGGGGAAATTAGAGATCAGCGAAAGATTTGAAGATATTCACAGTTTTGTGGAGGCGACTTTGACAGAGCGCATCGGAGAGCCGGGCAAAAAGCTGCACACCGGCAGAAGCCGCAACGACCAAGTGGCGCTGGACATGAAGCTTTACACCAGGGATAAGATTCTGCTTCTGGATGATTCGATCAAAGATCTTCTGCAGGCGTTTCTGGAGATCATGGAAGATAATCTGGACACGTATATGCCGGGCTTTACCCATTTACAGAAGGCGCAGCCCATTACGCTGGCCCACCATGTGGGGGCCTACTTTGAGATGTTCAAGCGGGACCGGGGCCGTCTGTGCGACATTTACAAACGGATGAATGCCTGTCCGCTGGGCTCCGGCGCGCTGGCCGGCACCACCTATCCGCTGGACCGGGACTATACGGCGCAGCTTTTGGATTTTGACAGCGCAACCTTAAACAGCATGGATTCGGTGTCGGACCGGGATTATCTGATTGAGTTTCTGGCGGCGCTTTCCACGATTATGATGCATCTGAGCCGTTTTTGCGAGGAAATCATCATCTGGAATTCCAATGAATACCAGTTTGTGGAGATTGACGACGCTTACAGCACCGGCAGCAGCATCATGCCCCAGAAGAAAAACCCGGACATCGCGGAGCTGATCCGGGGCAAAACCGGGCGGGTGTACGGCACCCTTATGTCCCTTTTAACCACTATGAAAGGCCTGCCGCTGGCTTACAATAAGGATATGCAGGAAGACAAGGAGCTGGCGTTTGACGCGATGGACACGGTGGAGGACTGCCTGGATCTGTTTACCGGGATGGTCAGCACCATGACCTTCCGTAAAGACCGCATGGAGAAAAGCGCCAAAAACGGCTTTACCAACGCCACCGACGTGGCGGATTATCTGGTCAGCCACGGCGTGCCCTTCCGGGACGCCCACGGCATTGTGGGACAGCTGGTGCTCTACTGCATTGAGCGGGACATGTCCCTGGAAGACATGTCTTTAGAGGAATTCCGGAAAATCAGTCCGGCCTTTGAGGAAGACATTTACGAGGCCATCGGCATGGAAACCTGCGTAAAACGCCGCACCACTTTGGGCGCGCCCGGCCAGGAAGCCATGGAAACGGTCATTGATTTATATAGAAAATATCTCGATGAAGAATTAAATGAAGGAGAGTTTGGCAATGAGTGAGAAATTAAAAGTTGGAATTTTGGGAGCGACAGGCATGGTGGGCCAGCGGTTTATTTCCCTGCTGGACGGACATCCCTGGTTTGAAGTGACTACGCTGGCGGCCAGCCCCAGAAGCGCGGGCAAGACCTACGAAGAGGCGGCCGGGCCCCGCTGGAAAATGGACGCGCCCATGCCGGAGGCCGTGAAAAAGCTGCAGGTGATGAACGTCAACGAAGTGGAAAAAGTGGCCGGCAGCGTGGACTTTGTGTTCTCAGCCGTGGACATGTCCAAAGACGAGATCCGCGCCATTGAGGAGGAATACGCCAAGACGGAAACGCCGGTGGTTTCCAATAACAGCGCCCATCGCTGGACACCGGACGTGCCCATGGTGGTGCCGGAGATCAACCCGGAACATTTTGAGGTGATCGCGTTCCAGAAGAAACGTCTGGGAACCGAAAGAGGCTTTATCGCGGTGAAGCCCAACTGTTCCATCCAGAGCTACGCGCCGGTTCTCACCGCCTGGAAGGCTTATGAGCCTTACGAAGTTGTGGCCACCACCTACCAGGCCATTTCCGGCGCGGGGAAAACCTTCAAAGAGTGGCCGGAGATGCTGGGAAACATCATTCCCTATATCGGCGGAGAGGAAGAAAAGAGCGAAAAAGAGCCATTAAAGCTGTGGGGCAAAATCGAAAACGGCGTGATTGTAAACGCCCAGGAGCCGGTGATTACCTGCCAGTGCATCCGCGTTCCGGTGCTGAACGGCCACACGGCGGCGGTGTTTGTAAAATTCAGAAAAGACCCGTCCAAAGAAGAGCTGGTGCAGGCGTTAAAAGACTTCCAGGGCATCCCCCAGAAACTTTCTCTGCCCAGCGCGCCCAAGCAGTTCATTCAGTATCTGGAAGACGACAGCCGTCCCCAGGTATCCGAGGACGTGGACTATGAAAAAGGCATGGGCGTATCCGTGGGAAGACTGCGCAAAGACACCGTGTACGACTATAAATTCATTGGGCTGTCCCACAACACAGTGCGAGGGGCCGCCGGCGGCGCGGTTCTCTGCGCGGAGACGCTGAAAGCCCAGGGATACATTGCAAGGAAATAGTTAGAATTTATGGCAAAATCTTTATATATAGCGGAAAAGCCCAGCGTCGCCCAGGAGTTCGCCAAGGCTTTGAAGGTAAACGGCGCCCGGCGAAATGGTTATCTGGAATCGCAAAAGGCCATTGTGACCTGGTGCGTGGGCCATCTGGTCACCATGAGTTACCCGGAGAAATACGATGAAAAGTATAAAAAGTGGCGGCTGGAAACCCTGCCTTTTTTGCCGGAGGAATTCCGGTACGAGGTGATTCCGGCGGTCAAAGACCAGTACGAGACGGTCAGCGCTCTTTTGAACCGGCCGGATGTGGATGTCATATATGTGTGCACCGACTCCGGGCGGGAGGGCGAGTACATCTACCGGCTGGTGGAGCAGATGGCGCAGGTGCAGGGGAAGACCAGGAAGCGGGTCTGGATCGATTCCCAGACGGAAGAGGAGATTTTGCGGGGCATCCGGGAGGCCAAGGATTTGTCGGAATACGACAACCTGTCGGCCTCCGCCTATTTACGAGCTAAAGAAGACTACCTGATGGGCATTAATTTTTCCCGGCTCCTTTCCCTGAAATACGCGGGCAGCATCTGCAATTACCTGCGCGCCGATTACCAGGCGGTGTCCGTGGGCCGGGTGATGACCTGCGTCTTAGGCATGGCGGTGAGAAGAGAACGGGAGATCCGGGAGTTTGTGAAAACGCCTTTTTACCGCGTGCTGGCCCGGTTTCTTTTGCCGGAAGGCCATCTGGAAGGGGAATGGCGGGCCGTGGAGGGAAGCGCCCACTACCAGTCGCCGAAGCTGTACAGGGACAACGGCTGGAAGAAAAAAGAGGATGCCCAGAGCCTGATCGACGATTTAAGCAGTCAGCCGCCCCTGGAAGGGATCGTGGAAAAAGCGGAGCGCAAAAAAGAGAAAAAATACCCGCCCATGCTGTTTAACCTGGCGGAGCTTCAGAACGTCTGCGCCAAGCTTTTTAAAATCAGCCCGGACGAAACCCTGCGGCTGACCCAGGAGCTGTACGAAAAAAAACTGGTCACTTATCCCCGGACGGACGCCCGTGTGCTCTCCACCGCGGCGGCCAAGGAGATCCGCCGGAATTTATCCGGGCTTTGCCGCTATGGCGTCTGCGGGGAGATCGCGGCGCGGATTCTGGAAAACGGGTCTTTTGCGTCCCTGGCTAAGTCCAGGTATGTGAACGACAAGAAGATTACGGACCATTACGCCATCATCCCCACCGGCCAGGGCCTGGGGCTTTTGCCCCGGTTAAGCCCGACCTCCCAGAAAATTTATGAAATCATCGTCCGCCGGTTTTTATGCGTTTTTTACCCGCCGGCCGTGTATCAAAAGATAAACATCGTGATTAAAATAAAAGGGGAGAGCTTTTTCGCCGGGCTGCGTGCGCTGGAGGAAAAGGGCTATCTGGAAGTGGCCACGGCTTCTTTTGTTGGGAAAAAGAAGGAAGAGGACGAGGAAGGAACATTAGACGGCCCGATGCTTAAAGCCTTAAAAGGACTGCGAAAGGGCAGCCGTCTGCCGGCAGAGGAGCTTTTCATCAAAGAAGGGGAGACGGCGCCGCCGAAGCGTTACAATTCGGGAACCATGATCCTTGCCATGGAGAACGCGGGCCAGCTCATCGAGGACGAGGACCTGCGGGCGCAGATCAAGGGCAGCGGCATCGGCACCAGCGCCACCCGGGCGGAGATTTTAAAAAAGCTGATCAACATCAAGTATCTGGAGCTGAACAAAAAGACCCAGGTTCTCACGCCCACTCTTTTCGGCGAAATGGTGTACGACGTGGTGAATTCTTCCATCCGCTCTCTTCTAAACCCGGAGCTTACGGCCAGCTGGGAGAAAGGGCTGACGTACGTGGCCCAGGGCCAGATTACGTCCGAAGAGTATATGGAAAAGCTGGAAACCTTCATACGCCGCCACACCCAGGCGGTGATGAACCTGAATAACCAGTTCGCCCTGCGCAGTCTCTACGACGCGGCGGCAAAAAATTATAAAGGAGCAAAATAGCATGGACAGTTATACGATCGAGAAGCTTTTGGACTTGTCATACACGGAGTTCCCGGAACTTTTCGCGGGGAAAACCTACCCCTGGGAAGCGCTGGGAGAGATTCACGATTTTATTCTGAAAGCGGGCGCCGCGCTGGATCCGGAAAAATACGAGCGGCGGCAAGAAAATCTGTGGGTGGCCAAATCCGCGCAGATTGCCCCGACGGCCTGCATCCAGGGGCCGGCCATCATTGGGGAAGAGGCCCAGATCCGGCATTGCGCCTTTATCCGCGGGGACGTAATCGTGGGCGCCCGCGCGGTGGTCGGCAACTCCACGGAGCTGAAAAACTGCGTGCTGTTTCAGGAGGTGCAGACGCCCCATTACAACTACGTGGGGGACTCCATCCTGGGCCACAAGGCGCACATGGGCGCCGGGTCCATCTGCTCCAACGTGCGGGGCGACAAAAAGCCGGTGATCGTAAAAGCGGGCGGCGAATCCATCCAGACGGGAAGGAAAAAATTCGGGGCCATTCTGGGAGATTTTGCGGAGATCGGCTGCGGTTCGGTCTTAAATCCGGGCACGGTCATCGGCCGGGACACGATGGTCTATCCTCTGACCTCCGTCCGGGGCTGCCTGCCCGCAGAGAGCATCTGCAAGCAGACAGGCGAGATTATAAAGAAACAGTGAGAAGCGCTCTCTAGCTATATGCCAAAAAGCCTTGCGCGCAGCCAGGCCAGCGCCAGCAAGTGCGCCGGGTAAAAAATATAAAAGAAATATTTCACGACAGGCCCTTTCATCCAGCCCCGCTTTTCGTTATATAGGGAGATGGGAATCAGCGCGAAAATCGCCTTCCACTCCCAGTAAAGGCACAGAGCGGCGCACACAAAGCGGAGCGCCGGGCGTGAACGGAGAAGATAAAGCACAATAATTAACAGCACGCCCTTAAAATCATAGTCGGTATGGAGCAGGTAAGCGGCGGCCATGCCAAGCGCAGCGGGAAAAACCATCAGCAGGATATGTTTTTCCCGTATTTTTTCCATAGCCCAGATGGCAAGAAGCCCCAAAAGCAGCGTGAAAAAAACATTCTGATAATCCGGCAGGCGCAGCCTGGCCCCTATGAATAAATTAAACGGGATTTCGGAAAGGATGGCGAAGGCCAGCATATTGCCGGCGTAGCGCGGGCGGCTTCTGGTGTGGTAAAATCCTTCCACCAGCATGAAGCAGTACAGGGGGAAGGCGATCCGCCCGATGTCCCGGCAGAGCTGGTAATAGGGGATCTTTTGGTCGCTCCAGTAGACAATCGCATAGCCGAAATGGTCGATGAACATGGTCACAATGGCAATGATCTTCAGAACGCTGGAGCTTAAGACCGCGTAAGGTTTAGCGGTAGACTGCATAGAACGATTCCTCCGTGTAAATAAAGTAAGCAATGATTTCTTTCATATTGTATCATGAAATGATTTTTTTTTCCAGAAAACTGTGGTAGAATAGCTTCAAGAAAATTTTGTAGAAAGGCGGTTGCGTATCGGATGGCGAATATGATATTTGTACTTTTTTATATGCTGTGTTTATGTGCGTGCGCGGTGGTCGCGCTGGCCCAGTACCTGTTGTACGGGTTCGGCCTGTACGGCATGGCGCGCCGGGCGGGCGTCGGCGGCGAATGGATGGCTTTTGTGCCCTATATCCGCAGATACCTGCAGGGCAAGCTGGGAGGTCCCATCACATTGAAGGGGAAGACCATGAAAAAGCCAGGCGTCTGGATGATTCTGATTCCCTTCGTCATGGGATTGGCGGCGGGGCTTTTGGCGGGCCTTGCGCTGGCCCTCGCAGTGGCCGGGACCCTGGTCAACAAAAACGCCGTGGTGATGATTCCGGTGGCCAGCGTGGCGCTTTTCGCGGATTTGATTATCCTTATTTTGCTTCTGGCGGGCCTCGCGGCAAAAAGCGGCCTGCGCTCGCTGGTCAATTACCAGATTTTTTCACGCTACTGCCAGGGGAATCTTTTGATTTTGCATATCGTGTTCAGCGCCATGTTTCCGCTTTATGAAGCGGTTGTGTTTTTCTGCTATCGTCGCCGGGAGCCTGTCTGCGATCTACATAAAGAAACTGTATAAAATGCCAGGCGCCTAACAAACGCCTGGTCCAGAACGTTGCAAAAAGGGGGCGCCGATGGAACGGCTGATGACGGATATTTTTTTGAAAAATAAAAAAGAATGGCTTCCGATACCGAAGTGCAGGGCCGGGGAGCGTTTGTACCATTATACGGATTTGAGCGCGTTAAAGGGCATTGTGATGGACCGCTCTTTTTGGGTGACAAAAAGCGACTTTCTCAATGACAAATACGAGTTTTACTATGCCTTTAAGGTGATCCGGAAGGTCTGCGCGAAGCTGATCCCCAATCTGCAGAATCGAAAGATTTTCATGCATGTGTTAAAGGAGCAGATGGAGTCCTTTCATGGGGGCATGGCCGACGCGATTTTATCGGGGTGGTACATTTTGTCTTTTTCCAGGGCCAGGGACAGCCTGCTTTTGTGGACGGAATTTTCCCAGTCCCAGGGGTATTGTCTGGAGTTTGACTACAAGCGTCTGACGCGCGGCCTGTTCGACGGCATCTGGCTGGACGGCTATGTGATTTATGACAAGAAGAAGCAGCAGGAGCTGGTGGAGAGCACGCTGCGGCGGATTCTGGAAAAAAAGGACGTAAACAGAAGGAAATTAAAGGAGAAGCTTTTTTCGGAGGATAAGCCCATCGCCCACAGGGAGCTGCACGGCTTTATGGAAGAGTTCTCGGTGTGCTGTTTTGTGTATTCAATGTTTTTCAAAAAAGACTGTTTTCGGGAGGAGCGGGAGTACCGCTTCGTGTTCTGGGCTTTCCACGAGCTTCTCACAAAGGACAGCGGCCTGCGCGCCATTCCCATGCATTTCCGGGAAAAAGAGCAGGCGCTGATTCCCTATATTGTAGTGAATTATAAAGAAGGGGAGCGCAATAACCCCATTCGCTCCATCACCGCGGGGCCAAAGAACAACAGCGATCTGGCGGTGAAAGGGATGAAGTACTTCCTGCGAAACGAGAAAATCGACACACCGGTGCGGGAATCGAAGATTCCGCTGCGCTATTGAAATGGAGGAACAGATGGATTATCGGAAAGTTTATGAAAAATGGCTTACGGACCCCAGTTTTTCAGAGGAGATCCGACAGGAATTAAAGGCGCTTGAGGGAGATGAGGCGGAGATTCAGGACCGTTTCTACCGGCAGCTGTCCTTCGGGACGGGCGGTCTGCGGGGCCTGCTGGGGGCGGGAACAAACCGGATGAATGTATACACAGTGCGCCAGGCCACCCAGGGTCTGGCCAATTACATTTTATCCATGGGCGGCGCGGCCAAAGGCGTGGCCATCGCGTACGATTCCCGCCGGATGTCGCCGGAGTTCGCCCAGGAGGCGGCTCTGTGCCTGAACGCCAATGGGATTCAGACCTATGTATTTGAAAGCCTGCGGCCCACGCCGGAGCTGTCCTTTGCGGTGCGGCATCTGGGGTGCATGGCCGGGATTGTCATAACCGCCAGCCACAATCCGCGGGAGTACAATGGCTACAAAGTGTACTGGGAGGACGGCGCGCAGATTTTGCCGCCCCATGACAAGCGGATTATGGAGGAAGTGGGGAAAATCTCCGACTATTCCCAGGTGAAGACCATGGAAAAAGAGGAGGCTAAAGAAAAGGGTCTGTACCATGTAATCGGCGCGGAGGTGGACGACCTTTACATGGAGCAGATGAAAAAGCAGATCATTCACCCGGAGATCATCCAGGAGATGGCCGGGGACATACGGGTGGTCTACACGCCGCTGCACGGCTCCGGGAACCTTCCGGTGCGCCGCGCGCTGCGCGAGCTTGGATTTACCCAGGCATTCGTGGTTCCCGAACAGGAAAAGCCAGACAGCGCCTTTCCCACGGTGGCCTACCCCAACCCGGAGGATGAAAACGCCTGGAAGCTGGCCCTTCATCTGGCAAAAGAAAAAGACGCGGACCTGGTTTTGGCCACAGACCCGGACGCAGACCGGCTGGGCGCTTATGTGAAGGATAAAAAAAGCGGGGAATACAAAAGCCTCACCGGAAATATGTCCGGCGCGCTTCTTGCGGAATACATCTTGCGGGAGCGGGCCCGGCTGGGCGCCATGCCCGAAAGCCCGGCGATTGTGGAAACCATCGTCACCACCGACATGGCGAAAGCCATCGCAAAGGAATACGGCGCCGCGCTAACGGAAGTCCTCACCGGCTTTAAGTACATTGGCGAGCAGATCCGCCTGTTTGAAGAAAACCAGACCTGCCAGTTTTTGTTCGGCATGGAGGAGAGCTACGGATGCCTGGCTGGAACCTACGCCCGGGACAAGGACGCCTGCGTGGCAGCAATGATGCTGTGCGAGGTGGCAGCTTATTATAAGAAACAGGGAAAAACCCTCTGGGATGCTATGCTGGAGCTGTACGAAAAATACGGCTTCTACAAAGAGGGCCTGGCTACCGTCACCTTAAAGGGCATCGACGGCGCCCGCCAGATCCAGGCGCGGATGGAGCGCCTGCGCAAAGAGCCGCCGAAGACGCTGGGCGGCTATAAAACGCTGGCCGTCCGCGACTACCAGGCCGACGCCCGCACGGACATGCAGACCGGCGCGGTCACTCCTACGGGGCTTCCCGCCTCCAACGTGCTTTACTACGAATTGGAAGACAACGCCTGGTGCTGCGTCCGGCCGTCGGGCACCGAGCCGAAGATCAAGTATTATTTCGGCGTGAAAGGGAAATCATTGGCGGACGCGGGGGAGAAATTGGAGAGGTTGAAGGGGGATATGTTGGGGTGCGCTTGAAAACTGGTGGAGGACAGATATGCCAGATATATCAAGAGCGGCGCTACAGGCGGCAAGCCCGTACAATGCCGCAATAACAAGAGAACAGTTTTTATTTTACGAAGTGCGGACGACTGCGAAGCTCCTCTGTGAGGATCTGACTCCAGATGAGGTTGTTGACAGGATTGTTACAGAGAACCTATTTCAATACCCAACAGAAAAGTCGGTGCGAAAGATGGCCCGCGCTTGTCTCAGGAGGCTGTATGCGCTTGGAGACGAAGCTTTGGTGCAGGCGATCGCAACGCAGCCGTCAGATGTGGCAAAGCAGATATGTCTGTATGCCATGATGAAACAGTATCGTTTGATCTGGGACTTTATGATTACCGTCATCGGTGAGAAGTACAGATCATCGGACACTGCTTTTGGTAAGATCGATCTGAACAGTTATTTCCTGCGGCTGCAGGAGCAGGATGACTGGGTGGCCGCCTGGAGTGACCGCACTGTGACAAAACTCAAACAGGTCATAGCAAAAGTACTGGTGGAGAACGGATACCTGGATCATGTGAAGGCGGCAGAGCTGAAACCTGTATGGCTCCAGCCAGCATTGGAAAATGCGATCCGTGAAAATGGTGACGAGATCGCGCTTTCTGCATTTAATTGCTTTTCGTAAGGAGGCGCTTTAAGTGGGCGGATTAAAAGAAAGATTAGACGATCTTAGAACATTGGTGCAGGAACCGGAGTTCCTGGAGGGAAAAGGCCTGAGCAATGAAGTGAATATACGGATCTTCTGCTATGACCCATCGGATGAAATGATGGTGAGACATTTTATCGAGCAGATTATGACAGACCCGTCCATGAGCTGTCATCTGATCGAATTCAATTTATATAAAGTGTTCCTTTCTATCTGCGAAGATAAGCGCATCGCCAAGAAAATACCGGCGATGGAGGAAAAAAAAGGAAAAAAGTTTATTAAAGACCAGATGAGTCACATAGTGGACAATACGGCTTTTGTAAATAAAATGAAGCGCGTGCCGTATGAGGCTGGCGATGTGATCGTTATTACAGGTGTAGGAGACGCATTTCCATTTATCAGAGTCCATGACCTGTTAAATGCAATGCAGCCGGAATTTCCCGATGTTCCGATCCTGGTGTTCTATCCGGGCGATTATGACGGACGCGATGTGCAGCTGTTTAATTGCCTGAAGAAAAATCCTTACTATCGGGCTTTCAACGTGATTTGAGGAGGGACAGCGCATGGTTATTGAACAATTATTCCAGGAGAATATTAATCGCAAGATCAATGGCGTTGTGAAAGTGGACCAAGACGCCGCGGATGTCCTCGTGCAGGAATTGGACGAGTATGTCATTACAAGAGATCTAAAAAAACATTTTATTACATTTTTCAATGATTATGAGGAGTCCTTCCATGAAAAGACGGCTGATATCGGCGTTTGGATCTCCGGCTTTTTTGGAAGCGGTAAATCGCACTTTCTGAAGATGCTGTCATACCTTCTTGTCGATCAGGAGATACAGGGCGTCCGCACGGTAGAGAGATTTCGTAAGAAGTTTGAGGATGACCCGGCGACGTTTATGCGGATCGATCGCGTTGCGAAAGGTCATACGGATACGATCCTTTTTAACATCGATATTGAAGGGTCCATCAATAAGGACAAGACTGCAGTGCTCCGTGTGTTTGCGAAGATGTTCTACAACTATCTTGGGTTTTATGGTGAGGATCTTAAAGTGGCTAAGCTGGAACAGTTCATTGAGAAACGTGGCAAGACGGCAGAGTTTTGCCGTGTTTTCGAGGAAAAAAATGGCGGACCCTGGGTTGAGTCCAGAGACGCTTTTGCCTTTTTTGAAGATGATGTCGTGGAGACTCTGAAAGAAGTCCTGGGCATGAGCGAGGATGCTGCCCGTAACTGGTTTAACGGAACCGAGACGGTAGAAACGAGCATCGCACAGCTGGTTTCTGAAATGAAGGCATATGTAGATCACAAACCAGACGATTTCCGACTTCTGTTCATGGTCGATGAAGTTGGCCAGTATGTCGGCGGCGACACAGACCTTCTTATGAATCTGCAGTCCTTGGTAGAAAAAATCGGCAGCGAATGCGACGGCAAAATCTGGGTCGTCTGCACCGGTCAGGAAGCGATCGATGAGATCATCAAGGCGCGTGAGAATGAGTTTTCCCGTATTCAGGCCCGTTTTAAGACCAGGCTTTCTCTGACGTCTTCTTCGGCAGATGAAGTGATTCAAAAGCGTATCCTGAAGAAAAAGCCGGAAGTGGAGCCGGCGCTTGAGCAGGTATATGAGCAGAATGACTCCGTGCTCCGCAACCTGTTTAGTTTTACCGACGCGATGCTGGATATCAAGGGGTATGCGGGCCCGCAGGATTTTACCAGAAATTTCCCGTTCGTGCCTTACCAGTTCATGATCATGCAGAAAGTATTTGCGGAGATTCGTAAGCATGGAAATTCCGGTAAGCACCTCTCTGGCGGGGAACGTTCCATGCTTTCTGGCTTCCAAGAGGCGGCGCAGAAGATCCAGGATAAAGACGAGTATGCGCTTGCTCCATTCTACCTTTTTTATGATACGGTGCATACCTTTCTGGACAGCTCGATCCGTCGTGTGATCGAACGTTGTCAGAAGGCAGCGGACAACGGTGACGGCATTGAGCCGCAGGATGTGGATGTACTGAAGCTTTTGTACCTGATCCGCTATGTCGACGACATTCCCGCCAATCTCGATAATATCGTGATCCTTATGGCAGGTGATATCCGTTTGGACAAAATCACGATGCGTGAGACGGTCCGAGGCAGTCTTGACCGTCTGCTCAGTCAGAACTATATCGGCAGGACTGGCGACGTATATAATTTTCTGACCGATGAAGAACAGGATATCCAAAGAGATATTTACAAAAATACGCAGGTGGACACCTCCGCGATTGTGGAGCGTATCGGTCAGATGATCTTTGCGGATATTTATACAACAAAGAAATATCGTCACGGAAAATACGATTTCCCGTTTGACCAGATGGTGGACACAACAAGTATTGGCACGGTGACCGGCGGCATGAGACTCCGTATTATGACTGTGGCTACAGATACCATAGATAAGAGCGGACTGCGCCTAGTGACCGAGTCTAAGGGGCAGGCGATCGTTGTCCTTTCTGAGACGCCATACTATGAGTCTCTTGAAAAAGCAATGAAGGTCCGCAAGTATGTGAAGCAGCGCAATGTCGCCCGGCTTCCCAGGTCAGTGCAGGATATCATCCGCCATCATCAGGATGAGGCTGCCAAGTATGAATTTTCTGCAAAAGATGATCTGGAGAAAGCGATCGTCGATGCAGATTTCTATGTGGATGGTGAGCGCATCGAGATCAAGGGCGGCGATGCGAAAAAGAAACTGGATCAGGCGTTGGGATATCTGGTCACGCATGTTTACAGTGAACTGGGCCTTATCACAAAGAATGCGGATACAGATGCGGATGTTCTGGCGGCATTAAATGGCGACCATCGGAATGGCGTTCTGGCTGGACTGGAAGAAAACCGCGATGCGGCTGTGAAGATGGAAGAGTATCTGGAGATGCAGGATGCGAAGAAGCTGCCTACGTCTATGGCAGATATCCAGAGCCGTTATCAGGCGATTCCATATGGATGGAAGGAGATCGACATCGCAGTCGTAGCCGCTATGCTGATCTACGATCAGAAAGTTACTATCAAATACGGCGGAGAGACGATCCAGCCCGGCAATCCGAAACTCCCGGATATGCTCCGCAAAAAGAGTGAAATCGGTAAGACCAGCATTGCCAAGCGTCAGGTCATCACCGCGACCAAAATGCGCGCGGTCAAAGAACTCCTTCGTGAGTATTTTGATGTGATGGATGTTCCGGATGACGAGGACGGACTGGTGGCTTATATCGTAGAGAAATTTACAGAGCAGAAGGCGCATTACGAAGAACTGAACAGTCGTTATGAGGATCACAAGTATCCGGACCATCACCTCGCGCAGCAGGCGATCAGCCGTATGGACAGCGTTCTTTCCCAGCGCAAAGATAATACAGCTCTTATAGACCGGCTTCTGAAGGAAGAGGATGACCTCCTTGATAACAAGGATGATATGCAGAAGGTAGAGAGCTTTTTCAGAAATCAGGTGCAGGTGTTTGACGCGGCTGTCCGCATGGAAACGGATCTTCGAAATGACCTTTCTTATCTGCAAAAGGAAGAGGAAGCAGATCAGGCGTTGAACCAGATCCGTAAGATCACGGTCGTAGAAGCCGGGAAAAGCAGTGTATATAAACGCATCCCTGAGCTAAACGGCCTGATGGATAAAGTGCGGGAAGGCCACGGAAGACTTCTGGAAGCGAAGCGTACAGAGATCCTTGAGATCGTGCGCCAGTGCTTGTCGGAGATCCATATCACGGGCGCGGGATCCGCACAGTGCGGCAGTCTATCAGAGAGGGCGGATAAGTATTTCGACCAGCAAAAAGCAAGGGTGGCAGAGCTTGAGAGCCTGCAGCTCCTTGATGGTCTGGTCCCGCAGATGTGGTCTTACAAAGACGAGACGGTTGAACGCATGGAGGCTCTGAAAAAGCCGGCTGAACCGACCAGGCCGGCCGCAATGCCCGCCGACGGTGGAAAAGTGACGCCTCCCGCGCCGAAGAAAGTCATCAAAAATGTATATCGCCAGGCGGCTTTTCCATCCAAGGTTTTAGAGAGCCAGGATGATATCGACGCTTACGTAGAGCGCGTGAGAGCATACCTTTCCGCGATGATGAAGGATTGCGATGGGATCAGACTAAGCTAAGGCTTTTAAGGAGACCGTTATGAACAAGAATGCAGTAAAGAAATTTGCCACAGGAGCTCGGCAGGAGTTGCTCTTTCGTGTGAGCCAGAAGGCTTTACAATACGGGATCTCTGAAAAGGAAACAGGAGATCCAGATGACGACAGCGTTGATGGACGTCTGCTTTCCAATACAGAGAAAAAACAGAGAGAAGCTTTGATCGGGCGGATCAAAGAAAAAGGATATGAGCAGGTTATGGAGGAGGCTGCCTACACGTGGTTCAATCGTTTTTCGGCCCTGCGTTTCATGGAGGTCAATGGATACCTTCCTACAAGAATACGTGTTTTTACCGATGAAAATAATGCATTCAGACCGCAGATTCTGACTGAGGCGATCCACATGGAACTGGACGGACTCGACATAGAGAAAGTCTATGCTTACAAAGAAGCCAACGATGATGAGGAACTATACAAATATCTTCTGATCACCCAGTGTAACGCTCTCAATCATGTGCTTCCGGGCATGTTCCAGAAGATCGCGGACTATACTGAGCTTCTGTTCCCGGATAACCTTCTCCGTGAAGGCAGCGTCATCTGGCAGATGATTGAGCTGATTCCGGAGGAAGATTGGAAGGATACTGTTCAGATCATCGGTTGGCTCTATCAGTATTATAACAGCGAAAAGAAGGATGAAGTATTTGCCGCCCTGAAGAAAAATGTTAAGATCACAAAGGAAAATATTCCTGCCGCCACCCAGCTGTTTACGCCGGACTGGATCGTCCGTTATATGGTGGAGAATAGCCTTGGCCGTCTGTGGGTGGAAGGTCATCCGAATGAGCGGCTGAAATCCCAGTGGAAATATTATCTGGAAGAAGCCGAGCAGGAACCGGATGTTCAGGCGCAGCTGGCATCCATCCGTGAGGAGTATAAAGCTCTGAGGCCAGAGGATATTTTGTGCATCGATCCATGCTCCGGCAGCGGCCACATTTTGGCCTATATGTTCGACGTGCTAATGCAGATTTATGAAGCCTATGGCGTGGATACCAGAACGGCAGTGGCGAGTATCGTGGAAAACAATATCTATGGATTGGATATTGACGACCGCGCGGCGCAGTTGGCGTATTTCTCCGTTATGATGAAGGCTTGCCAGTACGATAAGAGATTCCTGCGCCGGAAGATACAGCCCCATGTGTATGCCATAGTGGAAAGCAATCATGTGGATCCGTTTGCAGTAGAGTATTTTTGCAATGGTGATGATAAGCTCAAGGCTGCTATGGATACCATTATTGAAGAATTGCATGATGCAAAGGAATATGGCTCCATTATTACAGTAAGTCAGCAGGATTGGGATGCTCTTCATGCTCGTTTTGATGAAATTCAGAATGAGAGTGTAATGTCGATTTATTCG
>CAOJVE010000018.1 GCA_948444865.1 uncultured Lachnospiraceae bacterium | reverse complement strand
TTACAAAATTTTAATAAAATACAAGGCGGTGTTAAAAATTATGGATAACGGTACAGATAGCATGCTTGATATGTATCTATTCGAGACGAACTCTTTAATGGAACAGCTTGACGAGCTGCTCATTGAGGCAGAAAAAGTCGAGGATTTTAGCACGGACGACGTAAATGAAATCTTCCGTATCATGCACACCATCAAGGGTTCCTCTGCAATGATGGAGTTTGGTTCCTTAAACCAGATCGCCCATCACATTGAAGACCTGTTTTTCTATATCCGTGAGAACGGCATGGACGCCATTGCCCCTGATTTGAAAAAGAACTTGTTCAATCTTATGTTCAAATCCACGGATATGCTGCGGTCTGAAATCGAAAAAGTGGAAAATAATGAGCCACTTACTGTCAATATCGACAACATCATAGGGGAAATTAATAGTTTTCTGAATAAAATCAGCAATCAGCCCGGCGCAGCGGATGATTCTGAGAGCGCAGACAGCGCGGCGGACGCCCCTTCCGTAGCGGAACTCAATATGGAGCTGGCCAACTGTCCGGATGACAATGCGCCTTTCTTCATTAAAGTTTTATTCGAGGAAGGATGCGGCATGGAGAATCTGCGGGCATTTATGCTGGTGAACGCCCTGCAGGATCTGCAGCTTAACTTCCGTTTCTACCCGGACGACGTGGAGACGAACAGCGGCTCCTCCCAGACCATCGTGGACAACGGCTTTTTCCTGGCGCTGGAAGAAGAAGCCCACATCGAAAAAGTGATTGGCGTGATCACCGGCACCAGCCACATTCAGTCCTATGAAGTCATTGAGAACGCCAGGCTTAAGAAAGCCAGCGAAGCCCCGGCGGCAGAACCGGCTCCTCAGGCGGAACCAGCCAAACCGGAAGCGCCCGCCCCGGCCACAGCCGCAAGCGCGGGAAGCCCCGAACCGGCGCCCAAACAGCAAAGCCCGGCGGCCAATGCCGGAAGAGCCCATTCCGGCCCTGTAAAACAGAGCCTGATCAGCGTCAACTTATCCAAACTGGACGCGCTGGTCGCCATCGTGGGCGAGATCGTAATTACCGAATCCATGGTGACTTCATCCCCCGACATCCAGGGACTGAAGCTGGATAACTTCATGAAATCCACCCGTCAGCTGCGCAAACTGACCAAAGACCTGCAGGATATCGCCATGTCCCTGCGTATGGTGCCTGTATCCGGCGTATTCCAGAAGATGAACCGCATCGTGCGTGATATGAAACAAAAATTAAATAAAGACGTGCGCCTGACCATCATCGGCGAGGACACGGAAGTGGACAAATCCATTGTGGACGGCATCAGCGATCCGATTATGCACATCGTGAGAAACTCCATGGACCACGGCGTGGAGGTTACCTCGGAAGAGCGCGTCGCAGCCGGCAAAGATCCCCAGGCTGAGATCATCTTGTCCGCCACCCACACCGGCAGCGAAGTCATCATCAAAGTGGAGGACGACGGCTATGGCATGGACACTGAGAAGATCCTGGCAAAAGCCGCGGGCAACGGCATGCTGACTAAGCCGGAGAGCGAATACACCAAGAAAGAAATCCTTGGACTTCTTCTGCTGCCAGGCTTCTCCACCAACGAGCAGGTCACCGAATATTCCGGCCGCGGCGTGGGCATGGACGTGGTGAAGAGAAACGTGGAATCCGTAGGCGGAACCGTTTCCATCTCCAGCGAACTGGGCCAGGGAAGCTGCACCACCTTAAAGATCCCGCTGACCATGGCCATCGTGGACGGCATGGAGATCGCCGTAGGGCAGTCCATTTTCACAGTGCCCATCGCCAACATCCGCCAGTCCTTCAAAGTTTCCAATGAAGACGTGGTATACGATGCGGAAGGAAATGAGATCGTCAAATGCATGGACGAATTTTACCCCATTATCCGGGTGCATCAGCTTTATAATGTAGAAACAGACATCACCAGCATCGAAGACGGTATCTTAATCTGGGTGGAAGCCAGCGATACCTCCTACTGCCTGTTTGTAGATGAACTCCTGGGTGAGCAGCAAGTGGTGGTAAAACCCCTGCCCGCTTATCTGAATAGCTTTAATATCAAAAACTCCGGCATCAGCGGATGTACGATCCTTGGAAACGGCAACATCAGCATTATCCTGGACATCTTAAGCCTTTACGAGATGGCCCAGTATTAAAGCCGGGCAATACAATGAATAGTTTGGAGGATTTAAAAAATGGCTGAAGACACAAAGAACGTAATGGATGACGATATGGACGAAACCACGGAAGTCGTGGTGGAAAAAGAGCGGTTCCTCACGTTCCGCTCCGCCGACCTGACTTTTGCGGTAAACACCAAATACGTAATCGAGATTATCACCAACCACGCCATCACCACGCTGCCCATGGTGCCGGAATACATCAAAGGGATCATCAATCTGCGGGGGCAGATCATCCCCATCGTTGACATCCGTCTGCGCCTGGGCAAACCGTCCATCGACATGGAAATGGAAAACAGCGACACGTGCTGCATCATCGTTTTGGACATCGACTCCATCTCTGTGGGCATCATCGTGGATTCCGTATCCCAGGTGGTGGACAGCGAACTGAGCAAGATTTCCCCCGTACCCGTAAACAACCAGCAGGAGCTGGTCAACGGCATGATTTCCCTGGACGTGAATAACGTAGTGCTTCTTCTGGACTGCCAGCAGCTGGTGGACACGCAAATGATGAACTAGAGCAGAACAGGAGGAACCCATGTTAAATATTACCGACCAGGATTTTATGCGCCTGGTGAATTTTGTGAAATCCAACTACGGCATTGACTTAAGCAAAAAGCGCCAGCTTATATCCAGCCGCCTGTCCAGCACGGTGGCCGGCATGGGCTATAAAAATTTCACCGGATACGTAGATCACATCGTCTCCAAGAAAAGCGGAAAAGACAATGAGATCATGCTGAACAAACTGACCACCAATTATACGTATTTTTACAGGGAGAAAAATCACTTCGATTTTTTCCGCGATACCATACTCCCTTACGTTGTGGAGGCCAAGAAGAAAAACCGTGTGATGAGCATCTGGAGCGCCGGGTGTTCCTCCGGGGAAGAGCCTTACACGATCACGATGCTCATAAAGGAATTCCTCGGCTCCCAGGCCAGTTCCTGGGACACCCGTATCCTGGCCACGGACATCTCCCACAATGTTTTGAGCAAAGCCAAGGCCGGTCTGTACGAGGAGGAATCCCTGCGGGAGCTTCCGCCGGAATGGAAACGCAAATATTTCATTCCGGTCAAGGGCGCGCCCGGCACGTACGAAGTGTCCAAACCCCTGCGCACCAACGTGATCTACCGCACGTTTAACCTGATGAACCCGATACAGTTCAAACTGAAATTCGACGTGATATTCTGCCGGAATGTGATGATCTATTTTGATCAGGATACGAAAGAAGCCCTGGTGAACCGCTTTTACCAGGCCTCCAATCCAGGAGCCTACCTGCTGATCGGGCATTCGGAAAGCCTGAATAAGGAACGCACGCCTTATGATTATATACAGCCCGCCACATACCGCAGGGCCGAAGAAAGCATTTAGAACAGAAAGGCCGTGAAATAATGATTACCAACAAGAAAATAAGGGTACTGGTTGTGGATGACTCCATGCTGTTTCGCAAGGTCCTCATCGACAACCTGTCCAAAAAGCCGACCATCGAAGTGGTTGGTTACGCCGTGGACGCTTTTGACGCACAAAAGAAAATCCTGCAGTTGAAACCGGATGTTGTTACCTGCGATGTTGAAATGCCGCGTATGAGCGGCATTGATTTTGTTAAACAGCTTCTGCCCCGGCGCCCGGTCCCCATTATATTGGTATCCAACCTGAATTTAAACGTGTTCGACGCGTTAAAAGCCGGGGCCGTGGATTTCGTCCGCAAGCCGGACATGTCAAAAAATAATGATATCGCCACTTTTATTCGCTCTCTGACCACGAAAATTTCCATCGCCTCCAAAGCCAACGTGCGGGTTCCGGGAACGCCTTCCGCCCTTCCCACCACGCCCCGCACCCAGAATTTAACCTGCAGTATGTCCGCGCTGGCGCAAAATGCCACCGTCATCGCCATCGGCGCTTCCACCGGCGGAACGGAAGCCACCCTGGAAGTGGTGCGCAACCTGCCGGCCAACACGCCTGGCATCGTGATCACCCAGCATATGCCCGAAGGCTTCACGAAAATGTACGCGGACCGCTTAAACCGCATCTGCAAAATGGAAGCCAAGGAAGCCGAAAACGGCGACAAAATCCAGAAAGGCCGCATCCTCATCGCTCCGGGCAATCTGCAAATGCAGGTGGTGCGCGCCGGAGTGTCCTATGCAGTGCGCTGTTATTCTGCAGAAAAAGTCAGCGGCCATCGTCCCTCCGTAGACGTGCTTTTCAAATCCATGGCCGACAACGTAGGCCGGCAGGGCATCGGCATTATTCTCACCGGCATGGGAAAAGACGGCGCCCAGGGACTGCTGGAAATGCGAAACAAAGGCTCTTTTACCATCGGTCAGGACAAAGAATCCTGCGTGGTCTACGGAATGCCCGCGGTGGCGCACAACATCGGAGCCGTCTGCCAGCAAGCCTCCTGCGCCAATATTGCAAACGTTTTGCTGAACCATTTAAACAAATTGTAATTTTCACGATTTTGCCTATTAATATTTCCCGTAAAATGGCGATATTTTATACAAGAGAAGTAAATCCAGCAGTTGTCGAAAGGAGTATGGGGCACTATGAAAATTTCACTTAATAAAATATCTCAATACCATACTGAGCTTCCTCCGGTCGCAAAAGCTACTGCAAAAGCCACAGGCGCGGAAAAGGCAAATCGTAATTATGACGCCATCATCATTCAGTCTGACTCCAGACAGATTGCTGAAAGAACCTTTTCTTCTTCTTTAGCCCAAGCAGTGTCCGGCGAAGTTCGTAATGCCGAAACTTCAGAAGAGAAAGTCCAAAATATCAAAAATCAGATTAAAAATGGCACATACGCCATTCAATTCGATCAGATAGCATCTCGCATGTTATTACATTGGGGGGATGACATCCATGCATAGTTTGGATGAATTCAAAGCAGTGGTGGGTGACTTGATTTCCTTCCTGGAGGAGTTCAACCAGATCGAACGCGAAAAGCTGGATGCCGTTCAGCGCAATCTAGTCACCTTCGTTGAGGAAGCTATGAAAAAAGAACAGGCCGGCATCCTGAAATTGCGCGGTCTGGATAAAAAACGGGAGTCCATACAAAAAGACCTGGGATGGGAGGGTATGTCGTTTCAGCAGATCCTGTCCCAGGTCAATGATGTTGATAGGGAAGAACTGGGACCCATGTTTGACAAACTGACCGACTCCCTGCATCAGTTCAACGATTCCAGGGACAGCGCACAGAAAGCCCTGGAGATCAACCTGCACCACATCAACGCGCTGCTTGCCAAAAAAACGGCTGAAGAAAACAAAGCCTATAACAGTAAGGGAAACGCCCAGAAGCCCAAAAAGGCCACGCGGCATTTCACCGACACGAAAATATAGACAGCAGGTAACTATTCAGCAGGAACTATTCCGCGAAGCGTTTTGCCGCAGAATGCGGCAAACTCCCTAGACATACAGCAAAAATCCCATCGCCGAAGGCGATTTCTAATCTTATAGGAAATTCCGTTGGAATCCCCTATAAGATAAAAAGCCCTCCGGGCGGGATCGCACTGCGGCGGAGGGGAATGATGTTGCCGAAAGGCAACCCGCCGCAGGCGGAGAATCCTGCATGGCAGGATTCTTTCTAATGGATTTTTGCCGGAACTGTGAAGGCGCTGAACAGTTACGATCGCAAATCAAATGGAGGGATGACTTATGTTACGAGCAACCTTTTCCGGTTTCTCCGTGGCCCGGGGCGCCATGGGCGCCAGCCAGAAGGCCCTGGATGTTACCGGTCAGAATATATCAAATGTATACACCGAAGGCTATACCCGGCAGCGTCTGGATCAGGTCAGCTTCGCCTCCGGATACGGGAATTTCGCTTCCACCAACTACGTGGCGCAGATCGGCAACGGCGTGCTGGTGACGGGCGTATCCCAGGTGCGCGACCCTTATCTGGATATCCAGTACCGGAACCAGATGGCCAACGTGGGCGCGGCCGACGCTAAAGCTTCCGTATTGGAAGAAATCGAGTCCGTATTCGATGAAACCATGAAAAGCGCCATCAAAGACGCTTTCTCTGACCTGGAAAGCAAGCTCCTTGATCTGGCCAACTCCACCGGAGCGGAACTCGACGACTCGATCGTGCGTTCTTCCATGCAGTCCCTTGTAAGCCTGTTCCATTTCAACGCCACCTCAATGGCCACCAAACGGGAACAGGTGACGGACGATTTTGAAAACAAATCCGTGCGCCAGGTGAACGAGCTTTTAAAAGACATCGCCGAATTAAATAAAACCATCAAGAGCAGCCACGTGCTGGGATACCCGGCCCTGGAGCTGCAGGACGAGAGAAACGGCCTGCTGGACAAACTGGCCAGCTACGTGCCCATTCAGGTTGAATACCAGGACGAATGGCTCTCCAATACCGAGAAAGTAGACACCTTAAAAGTCAGCCTGATGATGGCCGACGGAACCAGAACGACTCTGATCGACCACGACAAATACGGGGAATTTTCCGCACAGACATACCCCGCCAGCAAGTTCACGTCCGTAACCTTCAGAGACACGGACAACAACATCACCAATATCACGAACGCCACGCCCAGCACGGGGGCGGTAAATACGCTGATGGGGCAAATTGCCACGCTGAACAATGCAATAGGCGCCAATCCGAACGACCAGTCGTTGAAGGATCAGCGGACAAAGCTTCTGGATCAGCTGAAAAGCTATGTGCCTGACATCGACATTCAAAACGACGGAGCGCAGGTGGATCTGAAAATGGCCGACGGAACCACTGTTTCGCTGATCAATAATGGCACAGCCGGAAGCTTTGCCTTTAACCCGGCCACAAACACCTTAAGCATTGGCGGACAGGATGTGCCGACGGGAACCCTTAACCTGGTGGAAAACGACCGTTCCTTAAACATCAACGGCGGAACCTTCACCGGCATGCTCAACATGCTAAACAGCTCCGGCGTATTCGACGGCGACGCCACCACGGAAAAGGGCTTGGGATATTACGAGCACGCCTTTGACCTGCTGGTAAACACATTTGCCACTGTGCTAAATGACCTGAACAAGCCAGCTACGGACGCAAACGGCAACCCGACCGGAGCCGGCGGCCCCCTTTTCACGACCAAGGATGGTTCCACGAATTTCACCGCCGCCAACATTATGGTCAACGAAGACTGGATCAAGGGTTCCATACAGCTGAAGACCAAACTGGACCCCGCATCCGGCACCACCCAGAACGACAACATCAACAAGATGATCGCCGCTCTGAACGACAAAAGAGATTTTCAAAACGGCAACGATATTTTATTTAACGGAAATTTCTATAATTATTATGTAGATATAGAGTCCACTCTGGGTATTGACCAGCAGTCCACGGACAATCTGCTGCAGAACCATGTGACGGTCATCAACACCATCGCCCAGAGCAAGGATCAGGTTTCTGGGGTATCCCTGGACGAAGAAGGCGTAAACCTGATGCAGTATCAGCAGTCCTATACGGCGGCCGCCCGGCTGATGACCACGCTGGACGACACCTTACAGACATTGCTGAACATCGCCGGACGCTGATGAAAGGAGGCGTTTAATATCATGAGAATTACAACCAGTATGATGATTCGGAATTACCAGACGAATCTGACTAAAACCACCGAAAACAAGATGAATTACCAGAATAAGGTATTGACCCAGCGGAACTTCACCAGCGTCAAAGAAGACCCGGCCGCCGCGGCCAAGGCTTCCCATCTGACCCGGCAATACCTGAAAAACGAAGATTACCTGGAAATGGCCAAAGACCTGCAGTCCAAGCTGGACTCCCAGGAAGACAGCGTTTACCAGGTGGTGAAATACGCGGAAGAGCTTTTTGCCAAAATCGGAAAAGAATCGCTCAACGGAACCAACCTGGAGCAGCGGGAAACTTACGCCAATACAATTGTTTCCATCCGGGATTCCATTATACAGAGCTTGAACGCCACATACAGCAACACATTTATTATGGCCGGAGCCAATGGCACCGAGGCGCCTTTTTCCATGAATGCTGACGGAAAATTAACCTACCGGGGCGAAGAAGTAGGTGACCCCGCCAATACACAGCAACTGGCCAAATGGAGAGACGAAGGCCTATTTATCGATATCGGCCTCGGGCTGGAATTCAATGGAACCGGCGATGAGATTATTTCTTCCACCGCCTTTAACATCGCTTTTTCGGGATTGAGCGCCATCTGGGATGAAAAGAGCGCAACATCGTGCAATGCCACTTCCCTTAAGATCGAGACGGGCAACAACACCATCGGCATCGGAGCGGCGGTCGATTACCGTACAGAAGTCCCCATGGGCACAGGCAAAGACAACATGGCCAACAACCTAGTGGATCTGTGCAGCCAGCTTGCGCTGGAGCTTCTTCAGGATGACGGGAATTTTGACTACGAGTCCTGTGACACAATGCTCACCAAGCTGAAGAGCTTCCACGAACAGGCCGATAACTCCCTGACGGGCATCGGCGTGAAATCCGATTTCCTGGAGAAATCCATTGACCGTATGGAGTCCAACGAGCTGTCCCTGGCTACCCAGCTGGAGCGGGTGGTTACCCCGGACATGGCCATTGCCATTACCAACTACTCCTATTCCCAGTATGCGTACAACGCCGCCCTGCGTATCGGCGTGAACCTTTTATCGCAATCTTTCCTTGACTTTATGCGCTAAACGCGGCATAATATGTGAGACGGAAAATGAAAAAGAATAAACCGGAAAGGGGGAATGCTTGTGAAGCAGCTTCTTAATATAACTACCGTGCCCATCAGTTATGAGTTGAGAATTCAGAGAGCGCAGGTGGAACGCCACCGCGGCAGCGCTGAACTACAGATATCCAGAGAAAAAGGCGGCCTGCAGGTGAAAAGCCAGCCGATTAAGGTACGGATCGACACATTCCAGGCCCGCAATTCCATGACTCCTACCACGCCCACCAGCATTCGGCAGGCGGCGGAAGCGGGAAAACAGGCGGCGTATGAGGCCACGGCCAAGTGGGCCTCCGACAACCATCTGATGATGAAAGCAAAGATTGGCGAGGACGTAGCCGGACAGATCGCCGAACGGGATTTCATGAATAATCTAAAGACGGGAGAGTTCGAGATGGATTTCATCCCTAAGGCTCCTCCCGAAATCCAGTGGACGGACCCGGATATTACCGTCCGCTATGAAATGGACAAATTAAACTTTGACCTGAAGATTTCCAATGGAGATTTTCAGTTTATACCAGGCGACATCAGCCTGGAAATCGAACAGATGCCTGATGTTCGCATTGAGTACGTCGGCGGCCCCATCTACGTGCCGCCCAGCGCCGATCCCAATTACAAGGGGGTTGACGTAATGGCGTAACCGCAGGCCTGTATGCAGAAATAGATAAACGTTCTCGTTTGTCTATTTCTGCTTGTTTGTAACTGTTTGGAGCCTTCACAGCTGCGTGCGAAACGTCTGGCGAAATAGCGGCCGCTGAATGGTTACTCTCGTTTATGACAAAAGGAGGCATGACAAAATGGAAATGATGACAAAACATTTTGGAATAATGGAATATACAGAAGAAGAAACCGTCCATTTCCAGGACGGTTTGTTTGGTTTTGAAAATTATAAGGATTACCTCCCCATTCCGCTGGAGGAGGACAGCGACGCGATGATCTGCCTACAGTGCCTGGACGACCCGGATATCGCGTTCATCCTTATGAACCCCTTCTTTCTGTCTCCCGGCTACCAGCCCAAGATTTCCCACGCGGACCGGAAAGCCCTGGGCGATCCGAAGGATGAAGATATCTCCTATTACTGCATCTGCGTTGTCCACGACGCTTTGGAGGACAGCAGCATTAATCTGAAATGCCCCATCGCCGTCAACGCATTGACCCGCACTGCCCGGCAGTTAATCCTGGAGCAGCCCGAGTACGGCTTCCGTCAACGCATCAAAGACATCTCAACGCCATAAAATAAGGAGGACACACATGCTGGTACTGCAAAGAAAGAAAAACCAGTCTCTGGTCATAAACGGCAATGTGACCGTTTCCATCCTGGAAATCGGCAGCGACTGGATTAAACTGGCCATCGAGGCTCCCAAAAACGTGAAGATACTTCGCGCCGAGCTGATGGAAGCCGCCGAGGCCAACAAAGAAGCCGCCCAGGAATTAAACGCCGATTCCGTCAACGCACTGAAAACACTTGTTTTAAAAAAATAAGCTTAAGCGTTAAATCCATTGGGGTTATTGGACTGCCACCGCCAGGAATCTGCGCACATTTCCTCGATGCCCCTGGCCGCAGACCAGCCCAGCTCCCGCTGCGCCTTCGACGCGTCCGCATAGCACACGGCTATGTCTCCAGCCCTTCTGGGCTTAATCTCATAGGGCAGCGTTTTTTTGCAGGCTTTCTCAAAAGCGTGGAGGACTTCCAGCACGCTGTAGCCTTTCCCGGTCCCCAGGTTGTAGACGGACACCCCTTCTTTATCTTTCAGCTTTTCGATGGCCTTCACATGGCCCAGCGCCAGGTCGGTGACGTGGATGTAATCCCGCACGCCTGTGCCGTCCGGCGTATCGTAATCGTCCCCAAACACGCCCAGTTTCTCTAATTTTCCCACAGCCACCTGGGCGATATATGGCAGCAGATTGTTGGGAATTCCCTTAGGGTCCTCGCCGATTTTCCCCGACGGATGGGCGCCAATGGGATTGAAATAGCGCAGCAAAACCACATTCCACTGCGGATCGCTCACATGGATATCCGTCAAAATCTGCTCGAGCATGCCTTTGGTCTGTCCGTAAGGATTGGTGATCTGCCCTTTGGGGCACTCCTCTGTGATCGGCACGAAAGCCGGATCCCCGTACACCGTGGCGGAAGAACTGAACACCATGTCTTTCACCCCATGACGGCGCATCGCGTCGCAGAGGGTCAGCGTTCCCGACAGATTGTTATAGTAATACTCCAGCGGCTTTTCCACCGACTCTCCCACCGCCTTTAACCCGGCAAAATGGATCACCGCGTCTATGGATTCCTTCTGGACAATCTCCTCCAGACCGTCTTTATCCAGCATATCCGTCTCGTAGAACTTTAATTTCTTTCCGGTAATCTCCTCCACGGCCTCCAGCGCCTCCTCGCTGGAATTGCAGAGATTATCCATCACAACCACTTCATAGCCGGCGTTTAGAAGCTCCACGCACGTATGGCTTCCGATATAGCCGGCCCCGCCTGTAACTAATATAACCATTTTATCTGCCTCCTTTATTCCATATTTTCCCAGAGGGACTCCGGATATTTTCCCTCTTCCTTCATCTTCTGAATGGCCTGCACAACCGCCGCCCGATCTTCTTTATAAGTCACGCCGTGCCATTGGTCCACGGACTTTAACACTTCCACCGTTGCCTTCCCCTCCGCCAGCAGCTCTCCCACAACTGTAGGGAGGAAATACTCGCATTTTAAGGGGTTTTCCCGGAATCCTTTTTCCAGAAACGCCGGGAAACGCTCTTCCAGTTCCCGGAATATGCTCTGGGAAAATCCCCACATATTCATGGAAACCAGGCTGGACGCGTCCATAGCTGTCCAGGTGTCACCGCCGTCCTCGGTATAGGCCGCGTCATCGCCTCGTTTCTCGATATGCGTCCTCTCCTGGATGCCTGCCAGATAGCCGTCGGAATCAATTTCACACACGCCCCGGGCCACGTGGCCGTTCTCGGTCAGCGTATTTTTCAGAATGTAGCCCACCATGCAGTAGCGGTATTTGTCGTCATCCTCGTGACTGGACAGATAGCGGGATAGATGGAAAAACGCATGGCTGCCATAATAATCATCGGCATTAATCACCGCAAATGGACCTTTCACCGCCTCTTTGGCGCACAAAACCGCATGTCCCGTGCCAAAGGGTTTCACCCTCCCCTCGGGCGCCCGCCACCCCTCGGGCAGCGCGGACAGCTCCTGATACACGTAGGAAACGTCCATAAACCGGCTGATACGGTCGCCTACCGCCCTTTTAAAGTCCTGTTCGTTTTCACGCTTTATGATAAACACAACCTGGCCAAAACCAGCTTTTTTCGCGTCGTAAATGGAGAAATCCATAAGGATGTTCCCCTGGCTGTCCACCGGATCGATTTGCTTCAAACCTCCGTAACGGCTTCCCATGCCCGCCGCCATAATTACCAATGCCGGTTTGTTCATTTTCCTGACCTCCTTTTTATTCAATTATTGTTCCACAACCATTTAATTATATCACGCTTCCGGCACTTTAAACCAAAATTTCACGCCTTTTTCCTGATTTTCCACGCCGTATTCGCCCTCGTGGAGCTGGATAATGCGCCGCACCAGATACAAGCCCATGCCCATATGCCGCTGCTCCGGCTCTTTTGTCGCCCCGCCGGCCGCTTTCTCGTCCTGCTGTGGACGTTTAATCACATATCCTTGCCAGATTTCCTCCATCAAAGCCGGATCGATCCGTTCGCCCTGGTTATAGACTTCCACCCAGACCCACCCTTCCTGACGGCGCATGCTGACCTGGATGCGGTTTCCCTGCGCCGTATGGGAAATGGCGTTCATCATATAGTTGTCGATGGCCTGCTCCAGATAATAGGCGTTGCCAAAAACCTTGCAGTCCGGCTCCAATAAAAATTCTTCCCGGATATGACTCTGCTCAAACAGCGCCTGGTATTTTACCCGGATATATTCCATGGCATCCGAAAGATTCATTTCCTGGCGTTCCATTTTCTGGATCTGATGCTCCATCAGGGACAGGTCCATTAGATTGTTCACCATATCGGACATCCGCGCCACTTCCTCCACAATAGAGTCATAGTAATAGGTCCGGTCCACCTGGTCGCCCATGCACTGCAGCATCTCCACCTGGCTGGAAATGATGGTCAGCGGCGTTTTCAGCTCATGGGAAATATCCGCCACCACATCTCTGCGAATGTCATCCAGCAATTCCGTCTGTCCTTCCTGGGCTCCCTCACACTCCTGCCTGCCTTGGGCGCCGCCTTGGATCTCCTTCGCCATCTGGTTGATATTTGCCGCCAGCGCGTTCAGCTCTCGGTATGGGCCGTCGGCCTTTAACGGCGCGGAGAAATCCCGGCCCGCCATCCGCGCGGCGCCCTGGGCGATTTCCTCCATCTGCCCGGTCAGCGGGCGCACCATCATCCAGAACACAGGCATTCCCACCGCCAGAGCCAGCACAAACACAAGCGCCAGGAATTTTCCCATATGGCTGTAAAATTTGTTGATGGAATATATTTTCTCGCGGATGCTCACGTAAAACAGATCCCCATCCTGATCGATCAGCCCCATCAGCTTGACCGCCATGGGATTTTTCGTTTCCCGGTCGATTATCTCCGGGTTTTTGGTAAATTTATCTTTGCACAGGACGATGTGTTTGTACACCTGACGCTCCGACGAATCGAACCAGCTGACATACACTGGCTGGAAGTCCTCGTCCGCGATGGTAAATAACAGGTCCTCATTCTCATACTGCTGAAAGACGGACAGATCGCTCTCATCCAGCATGCTGAAATCCATTTCCCGCAAATCCTCGTATGAGGTGCGAATCAGCTTCTCTTTCTCATAACGATAATAGGAGGGAGCAAAAAGCCAATAAATTAGCACACTCCCTCCCACAACAATGAGAAAAAACATCATTTGTCCCACAATCAGGTTTTTCTTGATTTCACTTTTCATCTGCGCCCGCCTCGAAAATATACCCCACGCCATATACAGACCGGATATAATTACACTCGTCCGTCAACTTTTTCCTCAACTGCTTTACCAATGTGTCTACCGTACGCGTCTCGCCGCTGTAGTCATATCCCCATACGGCATCCAGTATATGTTCCCTTTTCAGCGCCCGGCCCTGATTTTCCATGAAATAGAGCAAGAGCTCGTATTCCCTCCGGGTTGTCTCCACATACTCTCCTTTCCGATAAACCTTCTGGGCCGCCAGATCCAGGCACAGTTTTCCCACTTCCAGCGTCTGCCTGTACTTCCCGACCCGCTTTAAAACAGCCTCTACATGGGCTTTTATAATCGAAAGGGTGTATGGCTTCACTATGTAATCATCCGCGCCCTTGGAAAAACTGTACAACTGTCCCTCGACGGAAGAATTCGCCGTCAACATAATCACCGGCACCTGGGATTTCTTGCGGATCTCCCGGAGCACTTCGTTTCCGCCAACTTGCGGAAGCATAATATCCAACAAAACCAAATCAATCTGATTCATGTGGTTATAGAAGACTTCCAGCGCTTCTTGTCCGTCTTTTGCCTGGAGAACTTCATACCCCTGCAGCGCCAGAAAATCCGACAGCGTGCGCAGCAACTTCTCTTCATCTTCCACAACCAGCAGCGTCCATTTGTAATGCATGTGATCTCTCCAACACTTCTCTATAGTTCCCAACATTATTATTCTACAAAGCAAATGTGATGGAAATATGTAAACGGAGGGCCTGACAAAAAATATGCCACGCCCTCCCATGTATTACGGTTTTCGCCTATTATTTCAGGTTTACTTTTGCGCCTTCCGCTTCCAGTTTTTCTTTGATCTCGTCAGCTTCAGCCTTGGATGCGCCCTCTTTTACAACCTTCGGCGCGCCGTCTACAACTTCCTTGGCTTCTTTCAGGCCCAGTCCGGTCACTTCACGAACAACTTTGATAACTTTAACTTTGTTTGGACCAACTTCCGCCAGCTCAACGTCAAATTCGTCTTTCTCTTCTGCCGCTGCGCCTGCATCGCCGCCTGCTGCAGCTGCAACTACAACGCCTGCTGCTGCGGATACGCCAAATTCTTCTTCACATGCTTTTACCAGATCGTTTAATTCCAATACAGTCAATTCTTTGATCGCTGCAATAAATTCTTCTGTTGTCAACTTTGCCATTTGTTCATTCCTCCTAATAAAAAGTATTTAATCTCTCTATACGCCTTATTCTGCCGATTAAGCTTCACCGGCTTCGCCGCCTGCTTCCGCAATCTGATTAAGCACACGGGCGAAGTTGGAAATCGGAGACTGGATGCTTCCCAGCAATTTTCCAAGCAGCTCTTCTCTGGAAGGTATGCTTGCCAATGCCTGAATGCCTTCCTTGTCGTTGTAGTTGCCCTCAACCACGCCTGCGATCAGTTCCAGAGCCGGATACTGCTTCGCATACTTGTCCAAAATCCTTGCCGGAGCCGTGGCGTCATCCGCGGAAATCGCCAGAGCATTGGTCCCGTGCAGATGCTCGGACAGACTCTCGCAAGCCGTTCCTTTGAACGCAAAATTCATCATGGTGTTCTTATAAACTTTATACAGAACGCCTGCTTCCCTCAATTCTTTGCGGAGTATGGTGTCCTGCTCTACTGTAAGTCCGCTGTAATTTACCAGAACCACAGACTGGGCGTCTTTCACGTTATTCGTGATCTCTTCCACGATCGGCTTTTTCTCTTCGATCTTTGCCATGACCTTAAACGCACCTCCTTCATTCATATTATCTGTACACGCTCAAAAAGCCCTCCACATCCGAAAATGCAGGAGGGCACAATCTATCTGTCCTTAATCTCCCCTCGGCGGGTGGCGCTGCCGTTATGCCTTCTCACAAGGCGCCCGCTGTCTTCGGTGTGGTATGAATCTGAACGAATGTACTGTCGTACTTTAACAGCCTAGCACAATTCTTTTGCTTTGTCAAGCAAAAACATTAGAATTTTGCCGGGTTGATCTTAACGCCAGGTCCCATGGTAGGCGCAATGGTGATGCTTCTCATATACTGCCCTTTTAATGCGCTGGGTCTGGCTTTTATAATTGCTTCTATCAGGGTTTGGAAGTTTTCCTTCAACTGCTCCTCGCTAAAAGAAGCTTTGCCAATCGGAACATGCACAATGTTTGTTTTATCCAGACGGTATTCAATCTTACCGGCTTTGATCTCTGTTATAGCTTTTGCCACGTCCATCGTTACAGTTCCCGCTTTCGGGTTTGGCATCAGGCCTTTCGGTCCCAATACGCGGCCCAGACGGCCCACAACGCCCATCATGTCCGGGGTCGCCACAACTACGTCAAAATCCAGCCATCCGTCGTTCTGAATCTTGGGAATCAGCTCCTCGCCGCCCACGAATTCTGCGCCCGCAGCCTGCGCTTCTTCCAGTTTCGCGTCTTTTGCAAACACCAGAACGCGAATCTGTTTGCCTGTCCCATGGGGCAGCACAACCGCGCCACGAATCTGCTGGTCTGCATGGCGTCCATCACATCCGGTGCGGATATGGACTTCGATCGTTTCGTCAAATTTCGCAACCGCCACTTTCTTTACCAATCCAATCGCTTCTTCCGGGTCATACAACACTGCGCGGTCAATGGCTTTTGCAGCCTCCTGATATTTCTTCCCTCTCTTCATATCCTTACTCCTCCACTGTGATTCCCATGCTCTTGGCTGTGCCCATGATCATGCTCATGGCCGCCTCCAGGGAACCTGCGTTCAAATCTTTCATTTTCGTCTCAGCAATCTCCTGAATCTGCGCTTTGGTCACCTTGCCAACCTTCTCTTTGTTCGGAGTTCCTGAGCCAGATTTTATGTTACAGGCCTTTTTCAGTAAAACGGCAGCCGGCGGAGTCTTGGTAATGAAGCTGAAGCTTCTGTCCGCGTAAACCGTGATTACCACGGGAATCAACAGATCGCCCATGTCCGCGGTCTTCGCGTTAAACTCTTTGGTAAACTGTACAATATTCACGCCGTGCTGTCCCAGTGCAGGACCTACCGGCGGCGCTGGCGTTGCCTTGCCAGCAGGAATCTGTAATTTGATATATCCTTCTACTTTTTTTGCCATAACAGGCACCTCCTTGTGGTATTGGCGGGGGTTCGGCGCAAAGGCCCTTCCCTCCCACTTTCTTGCTCTACAATTTCTTCACATCTGAAAAACTGATCTCAACCGGCGTTTCGCTGCCGAACAGTTCCACGCCAATGGTGACAAGCTGCTTCTGGGCGTTTACGCTGCGAACCACGCCGCTGGTGTCCTTCCAGGGACCGCCGGTTACCATCACCACGTCCCCTTCCGCGTAATCCACTTCCACAGCCTTAATCTCCAGCTGGATGCCGAGAGACTTCATCTCGGCTTCTGTCAGAGGAACCGGCTTGGAACCCGGACCCACAAACCCGGTGACGCCCCTGGTGTTTCGCACCACATACCAGGTATCGTCATTCATAACCATATACAACAGCACATATCCGGGAAACAACTTCTTCTGCACAACTTTCTGCATATCGTTTTTCATTTCCACCACGTCCTGCAGGGGAACGCACACTTCCAGAATCTGATCTTCCAGATGTCTGTTGGCTATTGTCTTTTCGATATTTGCTTTCACCTTATTCTCATAGCCGGAATAGGTATGCGCCACATACCATTTTGCACTTTCTGACATAAACTCATCCTTTTCACAACTTATTTCATCAGGAGATTGATCCCTTCCAGAATCGCCGCGTCAAACACGCTGATCAGCACGCCCAGCACGGCTGTAATAGCCACCACGGCCACCGTCTGTTTTATCAATGTGTTTTTGTCCGGCCAGATAATTTTCTTAAATTCGGTTCGCAATCCATCGAACCATGTCTTTGCCTGGCCACTTTTTTTTTCTTTCTTCTTGTCTTTCTCCTTTTCAGCCATAGCTCTGCCCTCGCAAATACTAGTTATTTAGTTTCCTTGTGCAGAGTATGCCTCCTGCAGAATTTACAATACTTCCTTGTTTCCATTCTCTCTGGATGGTTTTTCTTTTCCTTCGTCGTATTGTAATTACGTTGCTTACACTCTGTACATGCCAATGTAATTTTTACACGCACAACTTCCACCTCCTGTTTTTGCCGTTTTAAGCCTACCCGCGCCGACTGTCCGGGGACACGGGTAAATTTAAGCATAAAAAAAAGACCCCTATTCTCGTCACTATTGCAGTATAGCATATTTCTAAAAATCAAGTCAAGCCTTTTTCGCGGATTGGCGTTGATTTTATGGGGAAAATTCATTATAATGGTCTGTAAAATCAAAAGCGGCGAATTTTCAGGAGGAATAAATTATGAGCGATAAAATAGAAGAAACGCTTGAACACAAACACGGCCATGACCACAGCGACGGACATTCCCACGAACATGGCCACGGACATTCTCACGAGCACGGCCACGGACATTCCCACACGCACAGCCATGGCGGCAACATGGTCATGATGGGCAGCGCGGACGGGCATCTTCTGGGCACCATGATCGCCTACACCCCGGCCTCCCTGCCTGTGGCCGAGATGAATATGGAATTGTCCATGAAGGACGCAGTGGTTTTCATTAAGGAAAACGGCGGCGTGCCCCTCCAGGTAAAAGCCAGCCTGAAAGACGCCCATTCCACCGTGATCCTCAATCTGGTCGGAACCGAGATTTTCCGGGCCGAAAATGCAGAGAGCACGGAGACGGACCCCACAAAGGTGAAGTGCAAATTGCTGGTGGTGGCCGATGAGATAGACTGCCAGACGCTGAAGGACTCGCTGGAAACTTATATGGGGTATTTTGTGGATAATTCTTTCTAAAAACATAAAAATATAAGATTTTATGTTATAATTCATTTGTTACCGCCCCTATAACTGGTGACAGGAATGGGGTGTTCCTATTGGAAAATTTCATATCTTTTATTGTTTCCGTCGTGGCTGGTATAGTCGTTTACTATATCTGCAAATGGCTGGACGGTGACAAATAGTCGGTAACCTGCCTGTGGGGTTAAGCCTTCCCATCATCAAAATTAGGAATAAAAAACCCCGAAAGTCTCGCACACTTCCGGGGTTTTTGCCGTTCCCATTGGAACTTTCACATCTTTTACCTATTGGCATTATAGCATATGCCGCAATCCGCCGCAATATACAATCACAAAATTTTTGGATCTTAAAATTTTTTCGAAAAATTAGCGCTCACCCCTTGACAGTGCTAACAGTAAGTGATATAGTACAGCTATAACAAAGATAACAAAAGTTTTGAAGGAGGTACGACTTATGCTTTTAACCAATAAAAATTACGGATTATTTGATGAACTGTTCAGGGACCCATTTTTTTCCAACACTTTTAACAGGAGCGATTCTTCTCTGATGAAGACCGACATTCTGGAAGCTGGCGAGAAGTACCTGCTGGATATTGAGCTGCCCGGTTTTCATAAGGAAGACATCCACGCCGAGTTAAAGGACGGCTACCTGACTGTCACCGCCACCAGGAATGAGAAGAAGGACGAAGCCGCTCCCAAGAACAACTATCTGAGACGCGAACGCTTCACCGGCACCTGCAAACGCAGCTTTTATGTGGGCGAAAACATTACTCAGGAAGACATCCAGGCTGGATTTGAAAACGGCGTCCTGCGCCTGAGCATCCCCAAGGAAGCTCCGAAGGCCATCGAGGAAAAGCCGAAGTATATCACCATCCAGTAAGCGATGAAAAAACTCATCTGCCTGGGGGACAGCATCACCGACGCCAACCGGCTCTTTTCCCCCGGCGGCATGGGGGATGGGTATGTATCCATGCTCCCTCCCCTGCTGCCGGGTTTTGAAATTGTGAATAAAGGCGTGGATGGTTTTACTGTTTCCAGGCTTCTGCAAAATATACATAGGAACTGCATCCAGCTAAAACCGGACCTGGTGAGCGTACAGATCGGCATTAACAACATCGGCCTGCTGATGAACACGGACCGCACGCACGCCCAGCAGGGGGAAATGCTGGCCCAGTACGTTTCCGAATACACAGAGCTTCTGAATGCCCTGACCAAACATACGACGGCAAAAATCATTCTGCTGGAGCCTTTCGTCTTCCCTTATCCCAGCGAGCTTGCCAACTGGATTCCCCATGTGGAAAAACTTTCCGGCCACATCCGGGAGCTGGCGGATATTTTCAGCTGTGAGTTCCTGCCCCTGCACGGGCGGCTAAACCAGGAAGCCCGACGGCTCGGCTATCCAGCGGTGACGCCCGACGGCATCCACCTGACCCGCCGCAGCCACGCGCTCCTGGCGCAAAGTTTTGCAAAAAAAATAACGCATGCCGTATAATTTTCCCCGCGCTCCATATACTTGTATAAGCGGAATTAAATAACCTTTTGAAGGCATTTAATCCCGCTTATATAAACCGTGTCTGAAAATGGCTTCAAATCGACGAAGGGAATGATGCGTTATGGAAGACAAGAAAAACCCATTTCATGTTTTTTACGACTGTTACCTCAACACCAATGCATGCACAGAATGCACCGGCCTGATTCCATCTCTGGCCGAAGACGATGGGGAATGGAACGCCTACCGGGAGATTTTCGATTTTGAAGCGGTCCCGGAGAAAGTGACCAAGCCCGGGAATGATTCCGGCAAATCCGACGCCCGGTAACAACAGCGGTGAAACGCGAAAAACTCTCCTCTTTGCGTATGCATTTTAAGAAAAAGAAGGACGCCTTCCAAAAGCGCCCTTCTTTTTCCCTTTATTCTGCTTTTTCGTCTTCCTTTTCAAATGTAAACGTATTCAGAAATTTCTGCGCCCGGTCCGTCTTCGGACAGCCGAAAAATTCTTCCGGCGCATTCATCTCCACGATTTCCCCGCCGTCCAGGAAAACCACCTGATCGGCCACCGCCCGCGCAAACTGCATCTCATGGGTGACGATAACCATGGTGGAGCCGCCCCTGGCCAGTTCCAGCATTACGTCCAGCACCTCCCGCACCATCTCCGGGTCCAGCGCCGCCGTCACCTCGTCAAAGAGCATAATCTCCGGCTTCATGATCAACGCCCGGACGATCGCCACCCGCTGTTTCTGCCCGCCGGACAGCTGCCGGGGATAGACGTCCTTCTTATCCAGAAGCCCCACCCGCTCCAAAAGCTTCTCGGCCTCTTCTATGGCTTCCGGACGCTTTCTCTTCTGCACCTTGGTAGGGCCCAGCAGAATATTGTCCAACACCGTCATATGGGGAAACAGCTCATAACTCTGGAACACCATGCCGATTTTCTGACGCACCTCGCTCCACTTGGTCTTCTCGCCGCTGATCACATGTCCGTCCAGCAGGATTTCCCCGGCCTGGATGGACTCCAGCCCGTTCAAGCACCGCAAAAATGTGCTCTTTCCGCAGCCGGACGGCCCGATCAGCACCAGCACCTCTCCTTTGTGCACATCCAGGGATATATCCTTTAAGACGGGCCCGTTTCCATAATCCTTGCGCAGATGATGGACCTCCAACAGTTTCTCACTTTTTTCCAAGCCTGCCACCTCCTAATTCTTCCACTTCTTTTCCAGTTTCGACGCCAAAAGGGATATCGGCCAGCACGCCAGGAAATACAGGAAAAACACCGCTCCATAGATCCAGAGCGCGGAATCCGGAACTGTATACCGGTTCGCCTCGATAATCTGCTGCGCGATTTTAAGCACCTCCACCACGCCAATCAAGACAATCAGGGAAGTGGTCTTAATCATCCTGGTCGTCAGGTTAATCGCCAGCGGAATCAGCCGCCGAAGGGTCTGGGGAATAATGATATAGCGGTAAATCTGGCTGCTTTCAAGCCCCAGCGCCGCGCCGCTCTCATACTGGTGCTTCGGTATGGATATAAGCGCGCCCCGGACCAGATCGCCCATTTCCGCCGTTCCCCACAGGGTAAACACAATCACCGCTGAAACCTGGCCGGAAAGCTGTATCCCAAAGGCCTTGGTAGCCCCGAAATACACCAGAAACAATAACACCAGCTGCGGCATAATCCGAATAAATTCCAGGTATACTTTGGTCACGGCCTTGGTGACGGGATTCTTCAGCGTCATCAAAAGCCCCAGAAGAATGCCCAGGACAATGGACAGAACCACCGAAATCAGCGATATTTTTATGGTAATCCACAAACCGCCCAAAAGCCGGATGAAGTTGTTCCCCATGAACAGCACCCTAATTCCCAAATCCTGCATAGCGGAGCCTCCTTTCCAGCCATGCCGCCACGAAGGATATGGGCAGCAGCAAAATCAAGTAGGCGATTACCAGCATCAAAAGCGCCTCATCCGTCTGGTAATACAAACCAATCAAATCCTTGGCCACATACATCAGGTCCGCCAGCGCCACCGCGCTGAACACAGACGTCTCTTTTATCAGAAATATAACATTTGCGCAGAGGACCGGAACCGATATGGACAATGCCTGGGGAAAAATAACATGCCGCATCACCTGCGCATGGGTTAAGCCTATGGCCAGCCCGGATTCCATCTGACTCTTCTCAATGGCTTCCAGACCGCTTCTGAACGCCTCCGCCATATAGCTTCCCCCCAGAAAGCTAAGGCCAATCACCGCGCAGCCCTCCGAGCTGATCATAATCCCGATTTTGGGAAGCCCGAAATACAGAAAAAACAACTGCACCAACAGGGGCGTGTTCCTGGACAGCTCTATGTACACAGAGACTATCCTTTTGAGCACAGGCGCCCGGTAGTACTGAATCAATGCACAGACTAACCCGATTATCAGGGAAATCAGGATTCCGGCCACGCCCAGTAAGAGCGTCAGCTTCGCCGCATCCACATATAAATGGGCATACTTCCCCATAAATCCCGTATCCAAATCCTCACATCCTTTCCAAATATCATACCGTTTTTTATCATGTTCTTTTGTAACCTATTCTATGACAGCGCCCGACAAATGGCCCCTGTCCTCCCCAAAAACGTCATCCGCATGGTACAGCACGACTGCCGACAGCGGCAAAAGCTCCAGATCCAGATAGCCGCCCCGGGCCACTGCCTGGGTCCGCTCCAGAGAATAGCCGTCCCGGTGGGTGATGAAGATCCGCTCCATCGGCACATCCCGAAAGCGGCTGACGCCCGCCTGCCACACGGGAATCTCCATGTGCATGACCTCCGGGCTGTTGTTCACCGCCACCACCGCCCGATCCGTCCCGGAAAAACGGCCATAGCTAATGCCCTGATACTGCTGCACCAGGAATTTGATAGAGCCGGAAACGAAGACCCGGTACCGCTTGTGAAGCGCGATTATATCCTTGTGAAACTGAATCAGCTCCTGATCCTCCCGCCCCCACGGATACGTCCGGCGGCTGTCCGGGTCAGTAAATCCGCAGACGCCCGCCTCGTCCCCGTAATAAATCGTGGGCGCGCCCGGCCAGGTCATCTGAATCACCACGGCTTCCCGCATCACCGGCACGCAGACTCCCTCCTGGGCCGCCTGACTTCCCAGATGCGCCAGCCTGCCCACCCTGTGGTTGGTCCTGGTCAGAAACCGGGAATGATCGTGGTTGGACAGCTCATTCATGGCGGTCAGCTGGGACGGCGTGAGAAAGCTGCTCATATGGTTGGTCATCGCCTCGAAGAAATACGCGCCGTTGCCGTACAGATCCTCCCGGAATTCATCGCTGTGCTTCTCCATTCCCGTGAGAAACCAGGTCACCGGCTCCATAAAGGCGTCATAGTTCATAATGCTGTCCCACTCATCCCCCTGCAGCCAGCTCTGGGCATTCCCATAATGCTCGGCCAGAATCAGCGCGTCCGGATTAGCCCCTTTGACGGCCTTGCGAAAATCTTTCCAGAACTGATGGTTAAACGCGTTGTTATGCCCCAGATCCGCCGCCACGTCCAGCCGCCAGCCGTCGGCGTTAAACGGCGGGGAAACCCACTTGCGCGCCACATCCAGAATATACTGATAAAGCTCCGGCGACTTTTCGTAATTTAATTTGGGCAGCGTGTCGTGCCCCCACCAGCCCTCATAGCTGTCGTTGTAGGGCCAGTGATACGGATCATGAAAATGAAAAAACTCCCGATATGGGCTGTCCTCCGCCACAAAGGCGCCCTTTTCGTACCCTGCCTGATCCTCGTAAATACACTCCCGGTCCATCCACTTATTGAAAGACCCGCAGTGATTGAAAACCCCGTCCAGAATGATTTTCATCCCGCGCTTATGCACTTCCTCGGCCAGACGGATGAAAAGCCGGTTGCTGGCCTCCAAATTCTCCTTATCCGTGACCCTGCACACATAGCGGGTGGCGTGTTTATTGTCCGTGTCCCCCGGATGCAGAAGCTCCCCTTCGTCCTTGACGATCACGCCCAGGTGCGGGTCCACATAATCGTAGTCCTGAATATCGTATTTGTGGTTGCTGGGCGACACGAAAATGGGGTTCAGATAAAGCGCCTCCACGCCCAGATCCTGGAGATAATCCAGCTTATCCATCACCCCCTGGAGATCCCCGCCGTAGAACTCCCGCACGCCCATGACCGCCGGCGGCTTATTCCAGTCATCCACCTGCACGCTGACGTCCCCGATGTAAAAATACTCGCCGGTAAGGACATCGTTGCCCGCGTCCCCTTTATGGAAACGGTCCACGTATATCTGATACATCACAGCCCCTTGGGCCCATTTGGGCGTTTTAAACCCCGGCACAATGCGAAACAAACGCTCGTCCCGCCTCTCTGGAAATGCGCCGTCACGGTAATAATAACAGCGAATCTGCCCGGCTACAATCTCAAAATAATACTCCACGACCTCCTCGCCCAGCGCCAACTCCGCCTCGTAGTAGTCAAACCCTTCTGTTCGCTCCCTTACATACATGGGAATACGGAAACCCTGTATCACAAGATACACTTCATCCACGTTGTTTTTCAACGTGCGGAACCGGATCGTCACCTTATCTCCCGGGTCCGGCTCCATGGGAATGCGGTAATTCTCTGTGCTGTCACTAAAAAGCGCATCTTTACTAAATACAGGCATCATTTGAAGAATATATTCCTGCCTTCTCTTTCTGTGTCTGCTGTATTCATAACTCTGATACATATTCTCTCATTCCTTTTCTATTTCCACGTTCCATTGTATTACGTAAGCCGTCAAATAGCAATCTATTTATACAAGAAAGAATCCCTTTCCACCGCGGCGCGCCCCCGCCCCGCCCGGATGGCTTTTTTATCTTAACAGGAGATTCCATCGGAATTTCCTATAAGATGAAAAAAGAAGCAGCCAAAAGGCCGCTTCTTTCGGAGAAGGTATTTCTCTCTTATGGGGTGTAGCAAAAACTATATATAATGTATGGGGGGTTTACGCTTACTATAATAGCATAAGCCCTCCAATAAGTGTGCATAAATTTCACTAAATTACACTGCTAGATTTATGCACATTATATAAATAAGCTTTCAAACTCATCCCGATTAATCTTTTCCTTTTCCAAAAGCAACTGGGCACAGCGCTCCAACACGTCTCTGTGCTCCAGAATCAGCCGCCTAGCCTTTTCATGGCATTCATCAATAATGCGCTTAATCTCTTCGTCGATGGCGCTGGCGATATGCTCGCTGTAGCCCCGCGCATGGGCCAGATCCCTTCCTATAAATACCTCGTCGCCATCCTCTCCGTACGCAATCACGCCGATTTTATCGGACATGCCGTATTTCGTCACCATCGCCTTCGCCGTCTGAGTGGCCTGTTTGATGTCGTTAGAGGCTCCTGTGGTGATGTCGTCAAAAATCAGCTCCTCCGCCACACGGCCGCCCAGCATCACCGTGATATCCTGCAGCATCTGGCCGCGGGTGTTGAACATCTCGTCTTTTTCCGGCAGCGGCATGGTGTAGCCCGCCGCGCCCATGCCGGTGGGGATAATCGAAACCGTATAGACCGGCCCCACGTCCGGCAGCAGGTGGAACAAAATCGCATGGCCCGCTTCATGGTACGCCGTGATCCTCTTTTCCTTGTCGGAGATGATCTTGCTCTTTTTCTCCGCGCCGATGCCTACTTTGATAAAGGACTTGCGGATATCCTGCTGGGTCACATAAGCGCGGCTGTCCTTGGCCGTCACAATGGCCGCCTCGTTTAAGAGATTCTCCAGGTCCGCCCCGGTGAATCCGGCGGTGGTCTGGGCGATCTGTTTTAAGTCCACGTCGTCGCCCAGGGGTTTCCCTTTGGCGTGCACCTTCAGGATCTCCTCCCGCCCCTGTACGTCTGGACGGCCCACCGCCACTTTCCGGTCAAACCGTCCCGGGCGCAGGATGGCCGGGTCCAGAATGTCCACCCGGTTGGTGGCCGCCATGACGATGATGCCTTCGTTGACCCCGAATCCGTCCATCTCCACCAAAAGCTGGTTTAAGGTCTGCTCCCGCTCGTCGTGACCGCCGCCCATGCCGGTTCCCCTCTGGCGGGCCACCGCGTCGATCTCGTCGATAAAAATGATGCAGGGCGCGTTCTTTTTTCCCTCCTCAAAGAGATCCCGGACGCGGGACGCGCCCACGCCCACGAACATTTCCACGAAGTCCGATCCGGAGATGGAGAAAAAGGGCACGCCGGCCTCCCCGGCCACCGCTTTTCCCAAAAGGGTCT
>CAOJVE010000017.1 GCA_948444865.1 uncultured Lachnospiraceae bacterium | reverse complement strand
GCCGATATTCTGAACAACATCGAGAATCTCTACAAGTTCTCCAACCAGCGGGAAGTGATGAAGATTCAGGACGAGTTCTTCCGGGTGTACGAGAGCAAGGACCTGCAGCAGCTGGAGCGTTTTCACCGGCAGCTGGATATTATCTCGGAAGGCTATCGGGCGCAGGCGATCACAAAAGAATTTATGGCGTAAAGGACGGGCGGGCATATGTTAGAAAACATCGAAGGCGTTATTTTTGATTTGGACGGAACCATTGTGGATTCCATGGGCGTTTGGCGGACTGTGGACGTGACTTTTCTGGGACGGCGGGGCATACCCCTTCCCGAAGGCTTGAATAAAGAGCTGGAATCCATGGAGTTTATGGAAACGGCCCGGTATTTTAAGCGGCGTTTCGAGCTGCCGGATGCGGTGGAGGAGATTGTGGCGGAGTGGATGGATACGGCGCTGGATCAGTATCTGCGCCACGTCCCCATGAAGCCGGGGCTTCGGGGATTTCTGGAGCATCTGGAAAAAAGCAACATCCCGGCGGCAATCGCTACCAGCAACCACGCGGATCTGGCGCGGGCGGCTCTAAAGGGGCACGGTCTGGAACGGCATTTCGCGGAGATCGTCACCTGCGGCGAGGTGGAACATGCGAAGCCGGCGCCGGACGTATATCTGGAAGCGGCCCGGCGGCTGGGCGTTCCCGCCGAGAAATGCATCGTGTTTGAAGACATCCCGGTGGGCATCCAGGCCGGAAAAAGCGCCGGTATGCGCACCTGCGCCATCCGGGACGACTACAGCCAAAGCCAGGACGGGCAGAAGCGGCGGCTGGCGGATTATTACATAGAGTCCTACGCACAGGCGTTGGACGGCAGCTACGAGAAATTATAGGGTATATTTGTGAAGAAAAAAATAAAGAAGAAAGGTGAATACGGGTATTTTTCCTGGGAGAAGAAAAAGAGGGCGGCCGTGACGCTGGGGATGTTTCTTTTGTTGGCCGCCCTGTTTGTGACGGGTTATGTAAAGACGGGCGGCCGGAAGAACCTTTTCACCCTCGTGACGATTCTGGGATGCCTGCCCGCCTGCAAGCAGCTGGTGGCCTGGCTGATGATGCTGCCCAGGAGATCCATGGAAAGAGAGTCCTATGACCGCATAAAAAAACGCGCCGGGTGTCTGCCCATGCTCTACGATCTGTATTTCACCACCTATGAAAAAAACGCGCTGGTGGACGCGCTGGCCATTGACGGCGAGACGGTGGCCGGGTTTTGCAGCCGCACGCAGGAACACCGGATTTTCATACAGGGGCACATCCAGGACATTCTTAAAAAAAGCGGATGCCCCGCCACGGTGCGGCTTTTTGAGGAGCCCCAGGCGTTTATGCGAAAGCTGGACGCCATGAACGGCTCCGACGGGCCGTCCGCGCAGGCGGAAAAGATTCAGAAGATCCGGCGCGCGATACTGGCGATTGCCCTTTAGAGGGAAGGCATATGAGAGAAGTTGTGGTATCCGAGAGGGACGCGGGGCAGCGTCTGGACAAATATCTGCAGAAAATATTGGCGAAGGCCCCCAAAGGATTTCTGTACAAAATGCTTAGAAAGAAAAACATTACCCTGAACGGAAAAAAAGCGGCGGGCGGCGAGAAGCTGCAGCCGGGCGACGCGATCCGGCTTTTTTTAAGCGAGGAGACTTTGGAAAAATTTTCGCCGGACGCGCAGGCGGCGCAAAAGCGGCAAAAAGGTCTGCGGCCAGAAGTGATCTACGAGGACGATCAGGCGCTGCTTTTAAATAAACCGGCGGGCATGCTGTCCCAGAAAAGCGCGGCCCGGGATTATTCGCTGACGGAATGGCTGCGGGACTATCTGGACGGGGAAGGATTTGGGCAGAATTCGCCCGGATTTTCGCCGGGGGTCTGTAACCGGCTGGACCGGAACACCAGCGGCATCGTGGCCGCCGGGAAGTCGGTGCGGGCGCAGCAGCAGCTGGCGGAGCTTTTCAAAAACCGGAGCCTGGGGAAATATTATCTCTGCCCGGTGCAGGGCGCGTTAAAGGAGCCAGGGCGGCTTAAAGGCTACCTGAAAAAATCAGAAAAAGACAATAAGGCGATCCTTTGCGGTGAAAAGGAAGCGGGCGCCGCCTACATCGAGACGGCGTACCGGCCGCTGGGCGGCAACGGGCGGCTGACTTTGCTGGAAGTGGAGCTTTGCACCGGAAAAACCCATCAGATCCGGGCGCACCTGGCCGGGCTTGGCCATCCGCTGGTCGGCGACGCAAAATACGGAGGCGCGCAGTGGGCGCGCGTCTGCGAACGGCAATGGGGGATCCGCTGCCAGCTGCTTCACGCGTGGCGGCTGGAGACGCCGGCCTGCGACGGCGCGCTTAAAGCCTTGTCCTGTCAGGCGTTTTATGCAGAATTGTCCGGGCCGTTTTGGGATTTTTTACAAAAAGAACATCTGGAGGAGTTTATGCCATGGAAAAAGAAGAGCGAAAGAACGCGGCTTTAAAAGAGGCGATGGAATACGTCCGTATGATTATATTTGTGATCGTCGTTGTTTTTGTGGTAAACAACGTGGTGCTGATCAACGCGAAAATCCCGTCTGAGTCGATGGAGCAGACGATTATGACCAACGATCGGATCTTTGGGTTTCGCCTAGCCTATAAGTTTGAGGAGCCAAAGCGGTACGACATCGTGATTTTCAAATATCCCGACGATCCGGCCCAGAAGGAGCTGTTTATCAAGCGCATCATCGGACTGCCCGGGGACACGGTGGAGATCCGGGACGGGAAAGTCTACGTCAACGACAAGGAAAAGCCTCTGGATGACAGCTTTTGCCCCGAGGAGCCGCTGGGGGATTATGGCCCTTACAATGTGCCGGAGGGCTCGTATTTTATGCTGGGGGACAACCGGAACTATTCCAAAGATTCCAGGTTCTGGGAGAATCAGTATGTGCGCAAGGACCAGATCGTGGGCAAAGCGCTGATCCGCTATTTTCCGTCCATCAAGAAGCTGGGATAAGACGGCGGGAAAGGAGAGGCAGGATGGGCGCATGGAGCACAAGGGGGCTGCGGGGCTCCGTTTTGGAGGAGTGGATCAACCGGAGCAACGAGCAGTACGCCAAAAAAGGGCTGGCTCTGATTCAGAAAATCCCCACGCCCATAACGCCTGTGCGCATCGACAAGGAGCGCAGGCATATTACGCTGGCCTATTTTGAGCAGAAGAGCACGGTGGATTATATCGGGGCCGTGCAGGGCATTCCGGTCTGCTTCGACGCCAAAGAGTGTGCGGCGGACACGTTCCCCCTGGCCAATGTGCATCCGCATCAGCTGCAGTTTATGAGGGACTTTGAGCGGCAGGGGGGTGTGTCTTTTCTGCTGCTTTTTTTCAGCCGGCGGGACAAGCTGTATTACCTGCGGCTTTCTGAGCTTTTGAAGTTCTGGGAGCGCAGGGAAGGGGGCGGCAGAAAAAGCTTTACGCTTCTTGAGCTGGAGCCGGGGTTTTATCTGGAGGGCCGCGGGGCGGTTCTGGTCCCCTATCTGGACGGATTAAAGAAGGATCTGGATATGCGGGATTGACAGGCAAATGGGAATGGCCTATAATAAAAAGTCGAATACTCTATCGTGATAAAGGGAGAAAGTTATGGAGCGTGTCATTCATACACCCGAAGGGGTGCGGGATATTTACGGAGAAGAATGCGCCCGTAAGAAATCGCTGCAGAAGATGCTGCACAAAGTGTTCGTTTCTTATGGGTATGAAGATATTGAAACGCCGACGTTTGAATTTTTTGATGTGTTCAGCCGGGAGATCGGAACGATTCCATCGAAAGATCTGTATAAATTTTTTGATAGGGACGGCAATACGCTGGCGCTGCGGCCGGATTTTACGCCCTCTGTGGCGCGGGCGGCGTCCCGGTATTTTATGGAGGAAGGCCGGCAGGGGACGATCCGGCTCTGCTACCAGGGCAACACATTTTTAAACAGCGCCAGCTACCAGGGACGTCCCAGGGAAGTGACGGAGATGGGCGTGGAGATGATGGGGGATGCCTCGGCGGACAGCGACGGGGAGATTCTGGCCATGACCGTGGATCTGTTAAAAGCGGCGGGGCTGAAGGATTTCCAGGTGAGTGTGGGCCAGGTGGACTTCTTTAAGTCTTTGCTGGAGGAGGCGCGGATGCCCGCAGGGGTCGTGGAAGAGCTGCGGGAGCTGATTTCCAGCAAAAACCATTTTGGCGTGGAAGAATGCGTGCGAAAACAGCATTTGAGTGAGGAATTGTCAAACGTCTTTACCCAGATGCCCCACCTGTTCGGCGGCATGGAGATTCTTAAAAAGGCCAAGTCCATGACGGGCAATGAAAAAGCGCGGGCCTCCATCGAGCGTCTGGAGGAGATCTACCGGATTTTGGAGATGTACGGCTGTAGCCAGTACATCGCCTTCGACCTGGGGATGCTCAGCAAATATAAATATTACACAGGGATTTTGATGCAGGCTTTCACCTACGGCACCGGCCAGCCGATCATCAAAGGCGGGCGCTACAACCAGCTGCTGGCGTATTTTGGGAAATCCTGCCCGTCCATCGGGTTTACCCTGGTAATGGAGCATTTGATGAACGCTTTGAGCCGGCAGGGGATTGAGACGCCTCTGGAGCGGGAAGAGGAAGTCATCGTCTACGACCGGGACAATCAAAAAGAGGCGATCGAACAGGCGGTGGCCATGCGCCGAAAAGGAAAGCGCGTGACATTGCGGAGGAAAGGAACTTTGCTATGAGATATTTGACGTTTGCTCTGGGAAAAGGGCGCCTTGCCAAAAAGGCTCTGGAATTGTTTGAGAAAATCGGAATCCGGTGCGACGAGATGAAAGATCCGGACTCCCGGAAACTGATCTTTGTCAACGAAGAGAGGAAGCTGCGGTTTTTCCTGTCCAAGGGGCCGGACGTGCCCACGTACGTGGAGTACGGCGCGGCGGATATCGGCATAGTGGGCAAAGACACCATCCTGGAGGAAGGCCGGAAGCTCTATGAAGTGTTGGATCTGGGATTTGGAAAATGCGATATGTGCGTGTGCGGCCCCCAGTCCGCCAAGGAGCTTTTGAATCACGGCCAGCTGATTCGGGTGGCCACCAAATATCCCCATATCGCAAAGGATTATTTCTATAATAAAAGGCATCAGACAGTGGAGATCATCAAGCTAAACGGCTCCATCGAGCTGGCGCCCATCGTGGGGCTGTCGGAAGTGATTGTGGATATTGTGGAGACGGGGGCCACCCTGCGGGAAAACGGGCTGGACGTGCTGGAGAAAATCGGCCCGCTGTCGGCCCGGATGGTGGTCAACCAGGTGAGCATGAAGATGGAAAACGAACGGATCAGCCAGATCATCCGGGAAATCCGCACTGTTTTGTAAAGGAGGCAAGGCATGGACAGGAAAGCGAAGCTATGCAGAGATACGAAGGAGACGAAGATTCAGGTGGAGATTTCCCTGGATGGCACGGGGCAGGCGGATATTGATACGGGGATTGGCTTTTTTGACCATATGCTGCATGGATTTGCCCGCCATGGTTTTTTTGACCTGAAGGCGTACGCCCAGGGGGATATTCATGTGGACGACCACCATACCATCGAAGATATGGGCATTGTGCTGGGGAGCGCCATTCGGGAGGCGGCCGGGGACAAGAAAGGCATCCGGCGTTTTGGAAGCTGCATTCTCCCCATGGACGAGGCGCTGGTCTTATGCGCGGCGGATCTGTCCGGGCGGCCCTATTTCGTCATGGACGGGGAGCCCTTTCACGCGGATCGAATCGGGGATATGAGCGCCCAGATGGTGCGGGAATTTTTTTACGCCGTATCCTATAGCTGCGCCATGAATCTGCATATCAAAGTGATTTCCGGGCATAACGACCATCACATAGCGGAATGCATTTTCAAAAGCTTCGCCAAGGCGCTGGACGAGGCGCTCACGCTCGATCCTCGGATTTCAGATGTGCTGTCCACCAAGGGCAGTCTTTAAGGAGGCAAAAAATGGATTACAAAAGTATAGTTCCCTGCCTGTACCTGTATCGGGGACAGGCGGTGACGGGCTGGGAGAACAGGGAGCCGTTCGAGGGCGGGGACGCTTTAGAGCTGGCTGGATTTTACAGCGACGGCGGCGCGGACGAGCTACTGGCATTCGACCTTTCCTCCACGGACGAGGAACACGAGGAGGCCATTGGGAAAATCAGAGAAATCTGCCAGGCGTCCCAGATTCCGGTGACGGCGGCGGGAAATGTGAAGCGGCTGGAAGATGTGAAAAAGCTTCTGTACGCCGGGTGCCGTCGAGTGGCGCTGAATTTTTCCAAAGAAAGCAATGTGAATCTTCTGGAGGAAGCGTCTGAGCGGTTTGGAAAAGAAAAGATCCTGGCGTGCGTTTCCAGGGCGGAAGAATTTATGGCCCATCAGGATTCCATCGAGCGCTATGCAAACGGCGTTCTTCTGGTGAAATCCGCCTTGAAAGAAGTGTATAAGGTGCCGCCCGTGTCCTTGATTTTCCATATGGAATCGGACGCGAAATCCGACGCGCTGGCGTGTATGGAAGAGCGGGGCGTGGATGGAGTCAGCGGGGGTTTTGTGAGCCGCAAGGACGTATCCCTGGTGGATTTCAAGCAGGAGTGTCAGGAACTGGGGATTCCAGTCAATCTCTTAAAAAGTAAGATTGCCTGGAGTGATTTCAAGTTAAACGGCGACGGGCTGATTCCCGTAATGGTGCAGGATTATCAGACGGATGAAGCGCTGATGCTGGCGTATATGAACCAGGAAGCCTTTCATAAGACCTTAAAGACCGGCAAGATGACCTACTGGAGCCGCAGCCGGGGGGAACTCTGGGTGAAGGGTGAGACTTCCGGTCATTTTCAGTATGTGAAATCGCTGATGTTAGACTGCGACAACGATACCATACTGGCCAAGGTGGCGCAGGTGGGCGCGGCCTGCCACACAGGGAATTACAGCTGCTTTTTTAAGGAATTGGTGAAAAAGGAATACGACGACGCGAATCCGCTGCGGGTGTTCCAGGACGTGTACGACGTGATTCTGGACCGGAAAATCCATCCCAAGGAAGGCTCCTATACCAATTATCTTTTTGAAAAGGGAATCGATAAGATACTGAAAAAGGTCGGGGAAGAGTGCACGGAAATCGTGATTGCGGCCAAGAATCCAGATAAGGAGGAAATTAAATACGAAATCGCGGATTTCCTCTATCATGTGATGGTTCTCATGGCGGAAAAAGAGGTGAGCTGGGAGGATATAACCCGGGAGCTTGCCAGGCGGTAATCATAAGGAAGGAAATGCCAGGAAAATGGGAGTTCCTTCCTTATTTATTTGCGTCTTCCTATTCACATACATGTTCCAGGCCCTGGGCCATGATGGTCTTCACATGGTCGTCGGCCAGGGAATAGTAGATGGTCTTGCCATCCCGCCGGAACCGGACCAGCTCCATCTGCTTCAAAACCCGCAGCTGATGGGAGATGGCGCTCTGGGTCATGGAAAGCTTGTCGGCAATGTCCTGGACGCAAAGCTCCTCCCGGATCAGACAGTGCAGGATTCGGATTCGGGTGGGATCGCCGAAGACCTTGAACAGTTCGGCCAATCTGTATAGCGTATCATCATCCGCCTGATAATTAACGCAGTTTTCGCTCATGAAACAATCATCCTCTCACGGATCATTATATTTTATCTGGAAGTAAAATGCAACCCAATTTGCTTTAATATTTTAGGATTGCAAATTGAAAAACAAAATTCCATATGCTATAATAGTACCGATCAAAAGTAATGAACGTCCGTGTGGGACACAAATGAAAAGCCTCAGAGGGTTAGCTCTGAGGCTTTTCTATTCCTAATTTTGTGGATGGGAAGGCTTAAACCCACAGGCCAGTTACCGATTATTGATCGCCGTCTAACCATTTGCAGATGAGGTGCGAGACCACGCCAGCCGCGACAGAGATCAAAATTACTTTGTTCTACATTTTTCGCGCATTTTCAATTTATTTTCCCATAAAAAAACTTGTTATAAAGATGGTTTCATCCCACTTTTTGGCCATCTGCAACAGAAGGGTAAAATTTTACCTTGCATTTTTGGTGATATTTTCATATACTTATAATAGAATGACTGCATATAATCGGTAAAATGTCCAATATGCAGAAAATCGTTATTGAAAAAAGGAGATTAAGAATGAACAACCAGGTACAAATTAAACCTTTCAAAAAGGTTCTGGTGGCGAATCGAGGTGAGATTGCCATTCGCGTATTCCGGGCGCTTAACGAGCTGGGCATCACCACCGTCAGCATTTATTCCAGAGAAGACCGCTACGCCCTGTTTCGTTCCAAAGCGGACGAGTCCTATCAGCTGGATACCCGAAAAGGGCCTATCGACGCTTATCTGGACATAGACACCATCATTAAGATCGCCCTGGCGGCCAACGTGGACGCCATTCATCCAGGGTACGGTTTCCTGTCGGAGAACCCGGAATTCGTGGATGCCTGTGAGCGAAACGGCATCGTATTCATCGGCCCGTCCAGCAGCATTATGAACGCCATGGGCGACAAGATTTCATCCAAGAGAATCGCCATCGAGGCGAAAGTGCCGATCATTCCTGGCGTGGATTACTCCGTCAAAGACATTGACACCGCCACGAAGGTGGCCAACGACGTGGGCTTTCCGATTATGTTAAAGGCGTCCAACGGCGGCGGCGGCCGCGGCATGCGCATCGTCAACTGCGTGGAGGATTTGGAAAAAGAGTTTGAAGAGGCCAAGAACGAGTCCAAGAAAGCGTTTGGCGACGACAAGCTTTTCATCGAGAAATACCTGCGTGGACCCAAGCACATCGAAGTGCAGGTGCTGGGCGACCATTATGGAAATGTAGTGCATTTGTTCGACCGTAACTGTTCCGTGCAGCGCCGTCATCAGAAAGTGGTGGAATACGCGCCGGCGTTTTCACTGCCCGATGAGACGCGCCAGACCATCTTCGACGCGGCCATCCGGCTTTCCAAGGCGGTGGGATACAGAAACGCCGGAACCCTGGAATTCTTGGTGGACGAGGACAACAACCCGTATTTCATTGAGATGAACCCCCGTATTCAGGTGGAGCACACCGTCAGTGAGATGGTGACCAACGTAGACCTGGTGCAGTCCCAGATTCTGATCGCCGAGGGCTATCCGCTGGATTCTGATGAAATCAACATCAAGTCCCAGGACGACATCAAGTGCGTGGGCTATTCTATCCAGACTCGTGTCACCACCGAGGACCCGTCCAACAACTTCCTGCCGGACACAGGAGAAATCACCGTATATCGTTCCGGTTCCGGAAACGGCATCCGTCTGGACGGCGGAAACGCCTATGTGGGGGCTGTGATCGCGCCTTATTACGACAGCCTTCTGGTGAAAGTTATTTCCCTGGACCGCACCTTTGCGGGAGCCGTGAAAAAGTCCGTCCGCGCCCTGACGGAGATGCGTATCCGCGGCGTGAAGACCAACATTCCGTTTTTGATCAACGTGCTTAAGCACCCCAATTTCCAGAGCGGGGACTGCTACACCACGTTCATTGAGGAGACGCCGGAGCTGTTTGAGCTCACCGAGAGCCAGGACCGCGCCACCAAGATTATCGAGTTTATCGGGGATCGGATTGTCAATTCCGGCATCGGAAAGAAGCCCCATTATGAGAACCGCGTGCTTCCTGAATTTGACGAGACGAAACCGGTGTACGGCGCCAGGGATGAATTCCTGAAATTAGGCCCGGAAGGTTATATGCAGAAAATCCTCAAGGAAGACAAGCTGTACGTGACCGACACCACCATGCGCGACGCGCAGCAGTCCCTGATGGCCACCCGTATGCGAAGCAAAGACCTGTGCGGCGCCGCTTACTCCACCAACGCCTTTATGCAGAACGCATTTTCCGTGGAGGCATGGGGCGGAGCCACCTTCGACACCGCGTACCGTTTCCTGAAGGAATCCCCCTGGCATCGTCTGGAGATCCTGCGGGAGCGCATGCCCAACACGCTGATTCAGATGCTGCTGCGCGCCTCCAACGCCGTGGGCTATAGCAACTATCCAGACAATGTGGTGCAGGAATTTATTCGGATTTCCGGGGAGAAGGGAATCGATGTATTCCGTATTTTCGACAGCTTGAACTGGGTGGAGAACATGAAGATGCCCATCGAGGAAGCCTTAAAGACCGGGAAAATCGTGGAAGGCGCCATCTGCTACACCGGTGACGTGACCAGCCCAAACGAGACGAAATACACGCTGGATTACTATGTAAATCTGGCCAAAGAGCTGGCGGCTTTGGGATGCCATTCCATCGCCATCAAAGATATGGCGGGCCTGTTAAAGCCCATGGCGGCCAAAGAGCTGGTGGGCGCGTTAAAGAGCGAGTTGAAAGTTCCCATTCACCTACATACCCACGATTCCACTGGAAACGGCGTAAGCGCCATCCTGATGGCGGCGGAAGCCGGCGTGGACATTGTGGATTTGGCCATCGAGTCCATGTCCTCCCTGACCAGCCAGCCGTCCATGAACGCCGTCGTGGAAGCCCTGCGGGGAACCAAGCGGGATACGGGGCTTGACTTTGAAGAGCTGGATAAATTAAGCCGCTACTATGGCCGTATGCGTAAGGTTTACAAATCCTTCGAGAGTGATATGAACGCTCCCAATGCGGAGATTTACAAATACGAAATCCCTGGCGGCCAGTATTCCAATCTGCTGGCGCAGGTCAGCAGCATGGGTTCCGCGGATGATTTCGAGGCTATCAAGGGCCTGTATAAGGACGCCAACGACCTGCTGGGAAATATCGTGAAGGTAACGCCCAGCTCCAAAGCGGTGGGCGACCTGGCCATCTTCATGTTTAAGAACGGCCTGACCAAAGAAAACATTTTGACCGAAGGCGCGGGCCTTTCCTATCCGGATTCCGTGGTGTCCTATTTCCAGGGCATGATGGGCCAGCCCTACGGCGGATTCCCCAAGGATCTGCAGAAGATTGTCTTAAAAGACATCGAGCCTTTGACCGAGCGTCCCGGCAAGTTGCTGCCGCCGGAAGATCTGGAAGCCATTAAGAAGCATTTGATTGAGAAATACCATTACGAGAATAACTCCGACGAGCTGATGCTGCAAAAAGCCATCAGTTACGCGCTGTATCCCAAGGTTTACGAGGAATACTGCGAGCACAGAAGGATGTACAACGACGTGAGCCGTCTGGAGAGCCATGTGTACTTTTACGGCCTCAGAAAAGGAGAGGAAACCTACCTGAAGATCGGCGAAGGAAAAGAACTTCTGATTAAATTCATGGAGGCCAGCGAGCCGGACGAAGAAGGTATGCGCACGCTGATGTTCCAGGTGAACGGCGCCGTTCGTAACATTAAGATTCTGGATAAGAATCTGGAAGTGAAGACGGACCGCAAGCTGAAAGCGGACAAGAACAATCCACAGCATCTGGGTTCCTCCATCCCGGGCACCGTGGGCAAAGTCCTTGTCAAAGAAGGCGATCCGGTAACGGAAAACATGCCGCTGATGACCGTGGAGGCCATGAAGATGGAGACTACCGTGGTATCCAAGATTACAGGAACCGTGGACAAGATTTACGTGCAGGAAGGCGATTCTGTGCATCAGGACGACCTGCTGATTTCCTTTCATCTGGCGAAGAAAACCGAAAAAGACGCATAAGCACAAATAGACATTTTCAAAAAGAGGGCGGCCCTTACAAGGCGGCCCTCTTGGACTTTGGCGCTTTGTGCAGGCAAAAGCAGCCTACAAAGGAGGAGAAATTGTGCGGATTCAAAATGTGAAAGTATACACCGAAGAGCGGACATTCCGGGCGGGAGAGATTTTCATAGAAGATGGGCGTTTCGTCCGGCAGGAAGAAAAGTCGGGGGAAATCCTGGATGGGGAGGGCTGCTGGGCCATTCCTGGACTCATCGACATTCATTTTCACGGCTGCATGGGATATGATTTCTGCGACGGCTCCCGGGAGGCGCTGGAGGCGATTGCCAGGTATCAGGCGTCGGTGGGCGTGACGGCCATGGCGCCGGCCACCATGTCTCTGCCGGTCGGGGAGATGGAGAGAATCCTTTCAGTGGCGGCGGATGAGCGAAGAAGAGGGGGCGGCGGCGCGGATTTGCTGGGGGTGAACATGGAAGGGCCGTTTATCAGCAAAGTGAAAAAAGGGGCGCAAAACCAGGCGTATATCCTGCCAGCCAGCCTGGAAATTTTTCACCGTTTCCAGCGGGCGGCGGACGGTCTGGTGAAATACATCGCCGTGGCGCCGGAAGAGCCGGGGGCGCTTGCCTTCGTCCAACAGGCGAAAAAAGAGGCGGTCGTTTCCCTGGCGCACACCAACGCCGACTACGACACGGCCAAAGCGGCTTTCGATGCGGGCGCCAGCCATGTCGTCCACCTTTATAACGGCATGTCCGCGTTCAGCCATCGCGCTCCCGGCGTGGTCGGCGCGGCGGCGGACAGCCCCCATGTGACGGCGGAGCTCATCTGCGACGGGGTTCACGTGCATCCCTCAGCGGTGCGGGCCGCCTTTAAAATGTTCGGCAGCGACCGGATTATACTGGTAAGCGACAGCATGCGGGCCACGGGCATGCCCGACGGAACATATACGCTGGGCGGGCAGGCGGTTCGTGTGGAGGGGAGGCGGGCCACGCTGGCTTCTGACGGCGCGCTGGCCGGCTCGGTGACCAATCTGATGGACTGCGTGCGTATGGCGGTACAGAAGATGGGCATTCCCCTGGAAGAGGCGGTTGCCTGCGCCACGGCGAATCCGGCCAAAAGCCTCGGCGTGTACGGGCAATATGGCTCCATCTCCCCCGGGAAAAAGGCGAATCTGGTTTTGCTGGATTCATCGCTGGAAGTGAAAGCGGTTATCAAGGATGGGAAGATTGTATGAAATCAACCAACGGCTGGATGGTTTTCTCATCGGTGAAATCCAGGGATTTTCCATAAGTATCCAAAAGCATCCGGTCTTCGGGACTGAGGCTGCCGTCGCCTTCCTTTTTTAAAAGCATTTTTCGGAGCATGGCCATCATGGACCTGTGCGTAAAACTCAGCCGGGAATAATCCATGTCTCCTCTTAGATGAAACAGGCGCAGGCGGTTTAAGATTTCTTCGGAAAGGGCCCTGGACAGGGAATCCCGGATGTTGGCGGCGTTTTTTAGATTGTCCGGGTCCGCCAGGCCGCAGGTGAAGAGGACGACTCTTTTGTCGGAGAGAAGCTTCCAGTTTCTGCGGATGAATTTGACGCCGTTTACGCCGCCTGCGTAGAGACCGCCGCCAAAGACAACTGTATCATAGCCTGCCAGGTCCTGCGCGGGGAACTTTTTGCTTTCGCAGGCCGGGCAGGACAGGGCTTTTGCGATCCACTGGGCGTAACGTTTGGTGGAACCGTAATGGGATTGGTATAGGACAATTGTCTGATGCATGGGAACCTCCTGAGAATGATTTTATGTAATGTTTTTATCATATACGGATGTCGTGGAAAAATCAATAGAGGAATGACTTGCGGGAAAATTTTCAGAGCGTTAGAATGATTGCAGGAAGGAGGGATGCAAAATGAAAGGCAAGACACTGGCGGACGTATCCACAGGCCCGGATTGGCTGCTGTATGCAGTGGTGGCGCTGTTTGCGGCGCTGTCGATTCTTCTTTTGACCGGAAAAGGCGCCTGGCTGATTGCGGGGTACAACACCGCATCCGAAAAGGAGAAACAGGCATACCATGAAAAGCGGCTGTGCCGGGTTGTTGGTGGCGGGATGGCGCTTATAACGGCGGCGCTTCTTTTCATGTCCGTGTTTGAGGATGCGCTTCCGGCGTCATTTTCCATTGTTTTCGGAGTCTTTGTGCTGGCAGTCTGCATTGTCATGGCTGTTTTGGGAAATACGGTCTGCCGGAAAAAAGATAAATGAAAAAACGGCTGCGCCAAAAGGGAATGCCTTCTGGCGCAGCCGTTTTTTTGAATCGCGCAGCTTTAATATTTGATTTCCCGGCCTTCCCGTCTCCACTCTCTGAATTCCGCCGAAATGGACAGCAAGAGGTCAGAAGAGGAGTTTAAGGCGGTTTCCACAGAATCCTGTACGACGCCGATGATAAATCCCACGCCTACTACCTGCATGGAGATGTCGTCTGCGATGCCGAACAGTGAACAGGCCATGGGGATGAGCAATAGGGAGCCGCCGGCCACGCCGGAAGCGCCGCAGGCTGACAATGCCGCCAGAACGCTCAAGATTATGGCCGTGGGGATATCCACGGAAATGCCCATGGTGTAAGCGGCGGCCATGGTCATAACGGTGATGGTGATGGCGGCCCCGTCCATGTTGATGGTGGCGCCCAAGGGGATGGTCACGGAATAATTGTCTTTATTCAGTCCCAGCTCCTCACAGACCTTCATGTTAATGGGAATATTGGCGGCGGAGCTTCTGGTGAAAAACGCGGTGATGGCGCTGCGCTTTAAGCATTTGAAGATCAGCGGGTAAGGATTCTGGCGGATGCACCAGTACACCAGTATGGGATTGGTGACAAAGGTGATGAACAGCATGCAGCCCACCAAAAGAGCCAGCAGCTTTCCGTACTCGGTGAAAATCTCCAGTCCGCTGGTGGACACCGTGTTGAACACCAGGCCCAGAATGCCGAAAGGCGCCAGGTTGATAATCCAGGTCACCAGCGTGGAAACGCCCTTGGAAATATCCTGGAGCATTTGCTTGGTGGAGTCAGAAGCCCCGCGAAAAGCGATACCCAGCAAAACAGCCCAGGACAGGATGCCGATATAATTGGCTTCCGCCAGGGAGTTGATGGGGTTTGACACCACGTTTAGCGCTAGGGATTTTAAGACGTCGGCGACGCCGCTGGGGGCCGCCATGTCCTGCTGCGCTTCCGACAGCGTTAACGTAATAGGTATGAACATGCTGGCGAATACGGCGATGACCGCGGCCAGCAGCGTGCTGAACATATACAGGATAATTACATTGCGGATCACTCCGCCGTGGGTCTGTCCCGCGTTGCACAAAGAGCTGATAACCAGGAAAAATACCAGGATGGGCGCGACGGCTTTTAAGGCCCCCACAAAGATGTCCCCCAAGATGGCGATGCCCGTCGCCTTTGGCAGAAGAAGTCCCAATGCTACGCCGATGATTAGCCCGACGAGAATTCTTTTCACCAGGCTGATGTCCATCCATTTTTGAAATAAATTTTTCATTTTCGTGTCCTCATTCGTTTATTATTTTTTGTTTTTTTTGACGTGCTGCTTTAGTTTTTCAAAACTTTCCGAACTGATTACGTGTTCCATTCGGCAGGCGTCTTTTGCGGCGATTTCCGGATCGACTCCCAGGGCCGTCAGCCATTCGGTCAAGAGGATGTGTCGCTCGTAGATTTTCTCCGCGATGCAGGCCCCCTTGTCCAGAAGCGTGATGTACCCGTCCTTATCCATCTGGATGTAGCCGTTGTTTCGTAGATTTTTCATGGCTACGCTGACGCTGGGTTTAGAATAGGACAGCTCATTGACAATGTCAATGGACCGCACCTGTCCGAGACGGTTGTGCAGAATCAGTATGGTTTCCAGATAATCTTCAGCCGATTCCCGAATTTTCAAAATATTCACCTCCCTTTATTATTACGATAATAGTAGGCGATTGCGAAATCCAAATGAGGGGTATTGAAAGGGCATTTCGCAGTGCGCCACTGTATGTAAATTTAATCACTATGCCCTAATTTTATCAGAAAAAACGGGAATAATCAAGGCAGTTTGCATAAAAAGCGTCCGTTGACAATCGTTGGGGAATGAGTGTAGAATGGGAAATCATAGGGATTGGAGGAAAAAAGATGCAATATCTGTTAAACTGCGGTCAGATGAAAAACGCGGATCGCTTTACCATAGAGGAAATCGGAGTTCCGTCCATGGCGCTCATGGAGCGGGCCGCTTTGGCCGTGGCCGAGGAGATGTTAAATGCAGGCTGCGCCATGGAGCGCGTGTTGGCGGTCTGCGGCATGGGCAACAATGGCGGGGACGGGCTGGCGATCGCTCGACTTCTTTATCTAAAAGGCTGCAAAGTCAGCGTGGAATGCGTGGGGAATCCCGATAAAATGACGGCAGAAACCAGGCAGCAGTACAGGATTGTCCGAAATTATCAAATACCGGTTGTCAATAACCCGGACTATCGGGAATATACTACTATAGTAGACGCTCTGTTTGGCGTGGGCCTGATGCGTCCGGTGGAGGGCGCGCTTGGGCAGAAGATCCGGGCGATGAATGAGAGCGGGGCGCGGATCTGGAGCGTGGACATACCCTCCGGCGTGGACGGGGATACGGGCCGGGCATTAGGGACGGCTGTTTGCGCGGATGAGACGGTCACGTTCGCCTTCGGAAAAATCGGCCACGTTCTCTATCCGGGCCGCGCCCTTTCCGGCCGTCTGTCGGTGAAAGACATCGGCATTTATCCGGTGGCCGAAGAAGAGGGCGGATACGCCCGCGCTTTGGAAGCCTCCGACTGCAAGAGCCTGCTTTGCCGGGATCCGGCGGGACATAAAGGCACGTTTGGAAAAACTCTTGTGCTGGCCGGAAGCTGCGGAATGAGCGGCGCCGCCTATTTTGCCGGAAGCGCGGCTTATGCGGCCGGGGCCGGCATGGTGAAAATCTGCACGGCGCCCGAAAACCGGCAGATTCTGCAGACTCAGATTCCCGAAGCGTTATACGGGACCTGGGAAAAGGACGAGCTTGAGAAAGGAATGCAGTGGTGCGACGCCGTGGCGGTGGGTCCCGGCGTTGGACAAGATATGGAAGCTTTTCATATGTTGGAACATATATTGGAGCTGGGGCGGCGGATGGATCTGCCCATGGTTCTGGACGCGGATGGACTGAACCTGCTAAGCGCGCACCCAACGCTTCGGGACAGGCTTTACGAAAATTGCGTGTACACGCCGCACATGCTGGAGCTTAGCCGAATGACCAAAAAAACCGTGCAGGAGCTGGGAGAAAACCCGGCAGAGACGGCGGCGCAGTTTGCCAAAGAATTTCCGGGGATTCTGGTCTGGAAAGACGCCTGCACCCTGATTCGGGACAGGCGGGGCAGGATTTACCTGAATCAAACCGGAAACGATGGCATGGCCACAGCCGGCTCCGGCGACGTGCTGGCGGGGCTTATAGGCGGGCTTCTGGCCGCGGGAGGCGAGGCGGGCGCCTTAGCGGCGCTGGGCGCATATCTCCACGGAAGGGCCGGGGACCTGGCGGCGGCTGAAAAGGGCCGGCATGGCATGACCGCCCGGGACATTCTGGGGAAAATCCCTGCGGCCATCCGGGAAAATATTTAAGATCTGGCGGGGCGCGCCGCCGATACATACCAGAAACGGCAGATGCGTTTGTCGTTTCCGAATGGAACATTCCATCTTTCTCGTATACTCCGGAAAAAATTGGGAAATACTATGGCTAAAACATAGGAATCGGAGTGTGAATTGAGTGATTATTAAAAGAGGGGATATTTTTTATGCGGATTTAAGACCAGTGGTGGGCAGTGAGCAGGGAGGAATCCGGCCTGTCCTGATTATACAGAACGATATTGGAAACAAACACAGCCCCACAGTGATCTGTGCGGCGATTACGTCTAAGATGAATAAGGCCAAGCTTCCGACCCATATAGAGATCGATTCTTCGGAGTACGCCATTGTGAAAGATTCGGTCATATTGCTGGAACAGCTGCGGACCATCGACAAAAGAAGGCTGAAAGATAAAGTGTGCCATCTGGACAAAACCATATTGGACAAGGTAAACCATGCCCTTGGAATTAGCCTGGAATTGCCCATTTAGGCTACATAAATATCCATGTTTCTTGACGAATAGAATTGAAAATGATACCATAGAGCGGTATAAGAGCCATTGAAGATACAAAAGGAGAGGAAAAAAGATGTCAGGACATTCAAAATTTGCGAATATAAAGCATAAGAAAGAAAAAAACGACGCCAAAAAGGGAAAGGTTTTCACGGTGATCGGTCGTGAAATCGTGGTGGCCGTGAAAGAGGGCGGCCCGGACCCGGAAAACAACAGCCGGCTGCGCGACGTAATCGCCAAGGCCAAGGCCAACAACATGCCCAACGACACCATCGAGCGCGGAATCAAAAAAGCCGCCGGGGACGCGTCCGCGGACAACTACGAATACGTCACCTACGAAGGGTATGGCCCCAATGGCATCGCCATCATCGTGGACGCGCTGACCGACAACAAGAACCGGACCGCCGGAAACGTGCGCAGCGCGTTTACCAAAGGAAACGGAAGCATCGGAACCCAGGGATGCGTCTCTTTTATGTTCGACAAAAAAGGGCAGATCATCATCGACCGGGAAGAATGCGAAATGGACGGGGACGATCTGATGATGCTGGCCCTGGACGCAGGCGCGGAAGACTTCCAGGAAGAAGAGGACAGCTTCGTGGTGCTCACAGACCCAGATTCCTTCAGCGCGGTCCGGGAAGCCTTGGAAAAAGAAAACATCCCCATGGCAGAGGCGGAAGTCACCATGATCCCGCAGACCTGGGTGGAGCTCACCGACGAGGCGGCCATCCGAAACCTGCAAAAAACGCTGGATCTGCTGGAGGATGACGACGACGTGCAGGCGGTTTACCATAATTGGGATGAATAATCATTAAAAATATGCAAAGCTCTTTTTTGGACATTCATATATGCCGGAAAAGGGCTTTTTTTGGATATTGGGAAACGCCTTTTTCAATCACCGGGTTTGGGGAAAATGAATATTGCTCATTCTGAATAAGCTTCGCGGATGCGCCGCGTATAAATTTGTTGCACGAAAAGGAAATTTGGTGTAATATATCAATATGCAACCCACTGTAGCTGTCATGCTTCACATATTTGAAAACTTATGATCCAAGGAGATAAATGGATGAACTATGATTAATAAAAGAGAGTCTTTGGCGGATACCGCATATAAGAAGATTGAAAACATGATTGTTTTTTCAAAGATACCTGCCGGATGCATCAAAACGGAAAAAGAATTAAGCAAACAACTGGAGATCGGGCGGATGCCGGTGCGGGAGGCCATCATTCGCCTGTCTCTGGAGAACGCGGTTCGGATCATTCCCTATAAAGGAATCTATTTTCCAGAGATAGATTTGAATGATTTTTTTCTCCAGCTGGAGACGCGGCGCGTCCTGGAGGCGCTGATGGCCGGCAAGGCCGCCAAATTCGCCAACTCCCATGAACGGGAGGAGCTGCTGGCCCTGGGGGATAAGTTTCGGGACGCTGTGCTGGACAATAATGTGGTGCTGGCCATGGAGCTGGACGACAATATGAATAAATGCATGGAAGGATGCTGTCGGAATCCATTTATCGGCCATGCCTTGCAGCCGCTGTATTTATCCGGTAAACGCCTGTACTACCGCAATTTTTACAGTAACTGGCAGAGCACACTGGACATTGCATACGCTCATCGTGAACTGGCCCATGCCATTGCAAACGGGGACGAGGACGCAGCGGTCGCCGCTTCCAACAAGAACATAGACATCATTGTGCAGATGACCAGAAGCAGCATTGGGACCGATATCTATAAAGTCAATAATCTGTAAGCCAGTGCAAAAACATATTTGAATAAACACTAAATATGCGGCCAAGCGTTTCGCTTGCGGCCCGTCAAGTGAAAAAGGAGGAGACATGGATAAAAAACAAGCAGTGTACGACGCGCTTTCTCGCCAGTCCATCGCCTATACGGTCATGGAGCATCCGGCCGTGTACACCATGGAGGAGATGGAGAAGCTGCACATCACCGAGGAAGGCGAAGTAGTGAAGAATCTTTTTTTAAGGAACGCCAAGGGAAAGATCCATTATCTAATCGTTTTGCCGGGAGATAAGAAAGCCGATTTAAAAGGCATAGCCGCCAAGCTGGGCTCCACGGCGCTTAGCTTTGCCAGTGAGCAGCGGTTGGAAAAGTATCTGGGCCTCTCCAAAGGTTCCGTGTCGCCTTTGGGCGTCATCAACGACGCGGCCCATGAGGTGATTGTGGCATTCGACAAATCCCTGGAAGGGAAAGAAAAAATTGGCGTGCATCCCAACGAAAATACGGCCACTTTGTGGCTGCGCTTTGAGGATTTGAAACGGTTTGTGGAGTCCTGCGAAAACCAGGCGCTGTTGTTGGATCTTTAAAAACGCCATAAGCATAGGCGAAAGCCCCTTTTTTTGGAAACCGGGAATTTTTTTTTCGGAGTTTCTAAAAAAGAGGGGCTTTTTTTGTTTTGTCCAGGATTTTTTCTAAAATACACCAAATAATATTTTAATAATATATCACATCACGCGTTTTTCGGACGGTAAGAGCAAAAACTTGTAAAAATTGCACAATAAATCAATAATATAACTGTATATTCGGGCAATTTACATGTAAAAATAAATATGTTAAAGTATTTGCAAGTGATATATTACTTGAATTCAAATTGTTACCCCCAACATTTATCCATTGATTATGAGGTGATCGTATGATGCAAAGAAGTAATTATGTACAAAATGGAAGTTTATGCATGCAGGTGTTTACAGAGCAGCAGAAGGAAGAGATCCACAGCGCGGCTCTGGAGGTATTGGAGCGGGTCGGCGTTGAGATACATAGTGACCAGGCGCTGGAAGTTTTGAAAAAGGGCGGCGCATATGTGGACGGCAACCGGGCGCGGATTCCCGCCGCCATGGTGGAGAAAGCCATACGAAGCTGTCCCTCCCGCGTGGCAGTGGGCAACCGGGACGGCGAACGGGTGATGTTCCTGGAAGGCAACAACTATTATTTCGGCGCGGGCCCCACGGCGATCTATACCCACGATCCCATTACCGGGGAACGCCGTCTTCCGACTCTGGCGGATACAGAGCGGGCTTCCCGCGTGATCGACGCGCTGCCGAATATTGATTATCAGATGGACTTCGGAACCATCTCGGATGTGGAGGCTGGACTGATGGATGTGTACACATTCAAGGCCATGCTGGAAAATTCCGTTAAACCGATCGTTCACTGGGCGTACAACGTGAAAAACGTAAAGGCCATGGTGGAAATGGGCGTAAAAGTGAGGGGTTCACTGCGTGCACTCCAAGAAAATCCTCTTTTTATCATTTATACAGAACCTGTTACTCCTCTGGTGCACGAGTTCAATGCTCTGGATATTTCCATGACATTGGCCGAACTGGAGATCCCCAGCATTTATACGCCCGCGCCGCAGGCAGGCGTGTCCGGTCCCATGACCATGGCCGGAACCATCGTGGTTTCCATCTGTGAGTCCCTAAGCGGCCTGGTATGCCACCAGTTGGTAAAAGAAGGCGCGCCATTTATCATGGGCGGCGTGATCACAACGATGGATATGTCGGCGATGCAGATCACTTATGGCTCACCGGAATTTAACATCCTGGCGGCCGGCTTATCCGAGATGGCGCACTATTACAAGATCCCCATGTTCTCCACCTCCGGATGTTCCGACTCCAAGTGCTGCGACGCGCAGCAGGCTTCCGAGATCGCCCAGAACATTCTGATGGCGGCGCTTAGCGGCGGCAACCTGATCCACGACAACGGATATATGGAATCCGGCATGGCCACATCGCTGCAGTCCGTGGTTCTCTGCGACGAGCTGATCGGCAAGGTGAAACGCATGATGCGGGGCATCCCGGTGGATGAGAAAAATCTGGCCGTGGACGTAATCGCGGAAGTGGGCCCCGGCGGCAATTTCCTGTCCGAAGAGCACACGCTGGAAAATTACAAAGACGAGATCTGGTTCCCCGAACTGCACAACCGGCAGCGGTACGACGACTGGAAGGCGGACGGCGGCCTCACCATGGAAGAGCGGGCGCGCCAAAAAGCCGTGGATCTGATCAACAACTATCAGCCGCCGGCGCTGCCTAATGAATTGAAAAAAGATTTGAATGACATCGTTATTCAGCTGGAAAAAGAGACAAAATAAAGACATAGGAGGGAAGAATCTATGGCATATGCAGCAACGGATCAAGAAGTCCGCACATTTGAGGCGGCGCACGAAGAGATTCAGAAGACTTTGAATCTGGGACAGGAAATTCTCTGGCTGACCCAGGAAGAGTGCATCAAAGCCGGGCCGGACATTGACCATACGCTGGAGTTCACCAAACAGGCATTGGTGGCCCACGGTCAGAAGAAGTACGAGATGCCCGCCAAGATCGGCATCCATCCGTTTTCCGACGTATTCTATCACGCCATGCCCGCCTATGTGCCGGGAAATGTGGCCTGCGGAATGAAATGGATCGAGTGCTATCCCCGCAATCCCAGGCAGTATGGTCTTCCCCAGACCACTGGGCTTTTGATTTTAAACGACATTATGACGGGCGTGCCCATCGCCGTGATGGACAGCGCCTGGCTTACGGCTATGCGTACGCCGGCCGTGACCGCTCTGGCCGCCCAGGCGCTCCACCCCGACGCCAAAACCTTCGGCATGTTCGGCTGCGGCGTGCAGGGCGTGGAACATGTGAAATTCATTGTCAAGACTTTAAAACAGCTGGAGAAAATCTACATTTACGACGTGGTTCCCGAGAGAATGGACCAACTGATCCAGGAAGTAAAGCCATTCGTGGAAATAGAGATTGTAAAAGCCAGTGATCCAAAGGAAGTGGCTGAAAACTGCGACGTGATGAGCTCGGCGACGATTATCCTGCTGGAGCCACTAAGCGTGGTGAAAAAAGAATGGGTGTCCAAAGGACAGACGATACTCCCCTGTGACCTGAACACCTTCTGGGACCCGGCCATCTCAAGAGAAGCCGACAAATACATTGTGGACAGCATTCATGAGCATGAACTGTTCAACGGCATGGGCTATTTCCCGGACGGCCTGCCCAACATCGTGTGCGAGACCGGCGAAATCCTGGCCGGACTAAAGCAGGGACGCGCGTCTTCGGACGAATTGATCGTGTGCAGCAACATTGGGATGTCCGTATGCGATGTGGTAATGGGGAAAGCCATTTTAGACAAGGCCATCGAAATGGGCCTGGGCAGGAAACTGCCTTTATAAAATTAAAATCGACTGCGTAAATTTGGGAGGCGATGAGATGAATATTCTGGACGATATTTCTTATAATCTGTATAAAGGGGTTGCTAAAAATGTGACGCATGCTGTCCAGATCGCCATTGACGAGGGATATCCGGCGGAGGAAATTCTGCAGAAGGGACTGCTGCGCGGCATGGATATTGTGGGGCGGCTGTTCCAGGAAGGCGATTACTATGTCCCGGAAGTCATTGTGGCGGCCAGGGCCATGAACGCCGGCGTGGAGATCCTAAAACCGCTGCTGCAAAAGCAGGGCATCGCCTCCATGGGAAAAGTTGTGCTGGGCGCCGTTAAAGGGGATCTGCATGACATCGGCAAAAATCTGGTAAAGCTAATGATGGAAAGCAACGGACTGGAAGTGATCGATCTGGGCACGGATGTGCCCGCCGAGCAGTTCGTGCAGGTGGCCATCAATGAGAATTGTCAGATCATTGCCATGTCCGCGCTTTTGACCACGTCCATGGGCGCAATGAAAGAGGTTATGAAACAGCTGCATCTAGCTGGGGTCCGGGAGCGATTCAAAGTCATGATCGGCGGCGCCCCGGTTTCGGCAAGATATTGTGAACAAATAGGCGCAGATGCGTATACGCCGGACGCCGCCGCAGCGGCCAATCGGGCTTTGAAATTTTGCAAGCCGGAGTATATGCCATGAAAAAACGGGCGGTCATAAGGGAGCGGATTCATCCGCATCCCGCCGCCCGCTTTTTTATCCTGCGATAACGCGAGAGGAGGGAAGAATTATGAAACGAATACAAAACATGATTGATAAACCTGTGTTTTTGCTGCCTGCGATTTTAATGTCCTTTGTGGTGGTCATCGGCTTTGCCGCTCCGGATCTTTTCAGCAGCGCGGCCAATGCGGCGTTTAACTTTATGCTGGATAAATTCAGCTGGTTCTATGCGCTGGGAACATTTCTTTTGCTGGCCTTTTGTTTCTGGGCCGGATTCAGCAAATATGGAAATATCAAGCTGGGCGGCAAAGACGCCGAGCCGGAAATGTCCTTTTTTAAATGGTTCGCCATCGCCGTAACGTCTGGCATCGCCATCGGCATTGTGTTCTATGGCATCGCGGAGCCCATCACGAATTTTGCCACGCCTCCGGGATTTTTAGGCATCGAAGGCCAGTCCGTGGAGGCCGCGGAGAGCGCGGTTCCCTTTACGTTTTTCCACTGGTCTTTGCACACCTACGGGGTGTACACCAGCGTGGGCTTATCCTGCGCCTTTATTTTCTGGAACGCCAAGCGAAAATTCCAGGTCAGCTCCAGTCTGTATCCGCTGATCGGCGACAAGGCCGACGGCATCTGGGGCAAAATCATCAACGGCGTGGCGGTGTTCGGCATTGTGGGCGGCATTGGCACATCCATGGGAATCGGCGTCTTACAAATATCAAGCGGCATCAACTACGTGTTCGGCACCAATTTTTCTATGACGACGCTGGCCATTCTCGTAATCGGAACCATGGCCGTCATCTACATTGCGGCGGCCTGCACCGGCCTGCACAAAGGCGTGGCGATAGTCAGCAGCCTGAATATGTATGTCTACATCATCCTGATGGTCTGGACGGTTTTGTTCGGCGGAACCATGTTCATTCTGAATAACACCGTTTCGTCCATCGGCTCCTATCTGAAAATGGTCATTCCCCAGTCCTTCTACCTGGAGCCGGTGATGCAGACCGGGTGGGTGCAGAACAATTCCATTTTCTACTGGGCTTGGTGGATTTCCTTCGCGCCCATTGTGGGGCTCTTCCTGATTAAGCTGGCAAAAGGGCGGACCATACGCCAATTTGTCATTGTGAATCTGCTGGCCCCGTCTTTATTCGGTTTTCTGTGGTTTGGAATCTTCGGAAGCTCCGCCATCCGCGCCGAGCTTTTGGCCGGCGGAAACGCGGGGATCATAAAGGATATCGCCGAGCATGGAATCCCGGTGGCCATGTTTGCGTTCTTTAAGACGCTGCCGCTGCGGCCCGTGCTGAATATCCTGGGATTCGCGGCCACGATTTTCTCCTTTGTGACCATGGCGGAATCCATGACGCTTACCATTGCGGATATGACCTGCAAAGCCGACGAAACGCCCAACGTATTGAAAGCGTTCTGGGGCATTCTAATGGGGCTTGTGGCGTTTATTATGCTGGAAAACGGCGGGCTGGACGCGCTGCAGACTTCGGTGATCGTGTGCGCGCTGCCCCTTCTGGTGATGATTCTGTTTATGGTGGCCGCCTACATAAAGAGCATGCGCCACCGCAGCCAGTACGACCAGACGCTGACCGAGGAAGAGCGCAGGCAGCTTTCAGAGGAAGAAAAGGAACAGTGCAATTAAACTTTTGGTCAGCCGTGCCGCGCGCTGCGGTAAAAAAGGATCCTGCTATGCAGGATTCTTTTTTTGTCAGACATTCAGCTGGCGAATGACTTTCCGGATTTCCAAAATCATGGACGGCGGCACGGACAGCTCATCCACGCCCATGCGGATAAAGGTTTCCACAAGCGAAGGGTCCGCGCCCAGCTCCCCGCAGACGCCCACCCATTTGCCGTGTTTGTGGGCGTTTTTGACGGTCATTTGAATCATCTTTAGGATCGCCTTGTGATGGGGATCGTAAAAGTCGTCCAGCTGCGCGTTTTGGCGGTCGATGGCCAGGGTGTACTGGGTCAGGTCGTTGGTGCCGATGCTGAAAAAATCGGCCAGCTGGGCCAGTTCGTCGCTTATCATTACTGCGGCCGGCGTCTCGATCATAATGCCCTGTTCCGGGAGGCGGCAGGGAATCCCCGCCTGCTCCAGTTCCGTCTGCGCTTCTTTTACCAGGGCAAAGATCTGCCGCACTTCCTCCACGGACGTAATCATTGGATACATTATGGATATATTTCCAAAGACGGCGGCGCGAAGCAGCGCCCGCAGCTGGGTCTTGAAAATATCCGGCTGTTTCAGACAGATGCGTATGGCGCGGTAGCCCATGGCCGGATTTTCTTCTTTTTCCAGGAGAAAGTAATCGGCCTTTTTGTCGGCGCCGATGTCCAGCGTGCGGATGATTACTTTTTTTCCCGCCATGGCTTGCGCCGCCTGCTTGTAGGCCTGCAGCTGCTCTTCCTCCGTGGGAAAATCATCCCGTCCCAGATATAAAAATTCGCTGCGGAACAAGCCGATGCCTCTGGCGTCGTTTTCCAGCGCATACGCCACATCGCTTACGTTTCCCGCGTTGGCGTATAGATGGATGCGCTTGCCGTTTAAGGTTACGTCGTCCTTTCCTTTCAGATCTTCCAGAAGCCGCAGCCGCTTTCGTTCCTGCTCTGCCCGTTTTTCTGCGCGGGCGAGGGAGCGCGCATCGGGGTTGAAGGTTACCTTCCCCTCAAAGCCGTCCACAACAGCCGTCATGTTGTCCTGGATTTTGGCCAGGTCAAGCGGCGCGCCGACCAGCGCGGGGATGTTCATCGTCCGCGCCAGAATGGCCGTGTGGGAATTGGCGGAACCGCCCACGGTCACGATGGCCAGGATTTTTTCTTTATCCATCCGTACGGTTTCGCTGGGGCTTAAGTCGTCCGCCACAAGGATAAAGGGCTTAAGGCGGGAGAAATCCGTCTCCCCGTGCCCTTCGAGAATGAGGATCAGATGGGCGGAAATGTCCTTTATGTCGTCCGCCCGGGCGCGCATGTAATCATCGTCCATGCCCGCGAACATTTCGGAGAAATAATCGCTGGCCGACGCCACGGCGTATGCGGCGTTTACCCGCTGGCTCTGGATGACGTTCTGGATAAAGATCTGGTAAGATTCATCCTCCAGAAGCATTTGGTGCGCTTCCAGTATGGCAGCGGAAGAGTCGCCCATCTCTTTCTGGGCTTTTTGGCGCAGCTTTTGCAGCCTGCGCTTCGCCTGTTGGGTGGCCGAGAGGACTTTTTCGATCTCCGCGTCTGGATCTTTTATTTCACTGCGCTCGATCGGGCGGTTGTTTTTTTTCAGCAGGGCGACCGGGCCTATGGCGATTCCCGGACAGACGGATTTTCCTGAAAACTGCATCATATTTTTCTCCCTCCTTGTTCTTTCATTATAAACCCATCAGGGCGAATTTCCTATAGGGTTTTTGAAAAAGGGAAAGCGTTCGTGCATAGAGAGGGCGCCCTTTGGAAAATATAATCCAGGAGGTGTTTTTATG